>CAZLGG010000210.1:0-1636 GCA_964559135.1 uncultured Planctomycetia bacterium | reverse complement strand
GATGACGAGGTCGAGGATCTCCTTGGCGAGGGACTTGTCTGTGTCGGGGAGCTTGACGACGGTCTCGAAGCGGCGGAGCAGCTCGCGGTCGTGGATCTGGACGGGTCCAGCCTGGCCCTTGGCCTCGAAGGCGAGGTAGTCGAGGGTGATGTCGAAGGCCTCGGCCAGCTTGATCAGGACGTTGGTCGAGGGGGCGTGGACCGCCCGCTCGTAGGCGGAGACCTGTTTCTGGTGGACGCCGAGCTTCTCGGCGAGCTGGGCCTGGGTCCAGCGCCTCTCCTGTCGTAGCTGTCGAATCCGGTCCGCAAGCACGGTGTCACTCCCTGTCTGCCCCGCATGGGGGGTGTTTCCATCCTTGAATACCTCAGATTTGCCCCTTTCTCCAGCTCGGAGGCCGTGCATGCCTTGACAGTCGATCGCGGATCACGGATACTGTAGCCATCATTCGTGGTGCAACTTTCTTCTGGAGGCTCGCGAGAAAATGGCCCGTATCCCCGAATCCGAGCTGGAGTGCCTGAACCTTTCCAAGCACAAGCTCGGCGGTGTGCTCGACTCCTTCGGCGGCGATTCTGTTGCGGCGTTCCGGGCCATCGAAACGGGCGCCCAGAACCTAGCAAACAACGGTGCAATCGAGGGCCTCTTTGAGACGGTGGTGAAGGTCGGCGGACAGTCAGTCACGGTCAGAGGTCGGGTTATTGATGGCGTCGTGAACGTTTCGACGGCCTTCATCTGATGAGGGCACGAGTGACGGCTTTGGAAGCAGAGGTGATCCAGCGGATGCTCACCGATCCGCAGCTCTCGCCGAGGCGGAGGGTGCTCGACCCGTCAAACCCTCTTGTTGTCGAAGAGCGGAGCGTCAATGAAGTGGGGTTCATCACGAGCATCGCCCGCAACGACGCCGCCAAGCTGTTCGCCGACGATACCTCAATGCGGTGGGGGAAGGTGGTAGGCCGTCTCAACTCTGAGGTCGATGTGGATTTCGTAGTGTACGTGGACGATGGATTCGTGAACGCCGTCGAAGGCGTCACTTTCGGCGGAGAATCGTGGCCATCCTCGATCGAGGAGTTCGAGTTGACGGAAATCTCCAGAAGTTGACGTGTGTTGGCTGACGCCAGACCGGCCGGTCGCTCCATTTGGGCTCCCATACACTCCTGGGAGCCCGGAGCTTGACGCTGCCACGTCGATGCAGGAAACTGAGCCATGCGGGATCGATGGCCCCTCCTCGCGCTGCTGTGCGCATTGGCGAGCCTGCTCGTCCCGGATATTGCGCCGGCGAACGTGGCCGCCGGCGTCGAAACTCGCGTCTGGGCTTTCGACCACGCCGAGCAGGTCCGCGCCGAAACCGAGGGCGCGCTAACCCTAGAACTGCACCGGGAATGCTATCTCGCGGACGACGATCTCGCGTCCGGCTCCCTCCTTGCCGCAAAGGGGGAGGGCGCGCGGTAGACCCGACGACGCTTATCGGTAGGCGCGGCGTAACTGTTTTGCCCCGCTACCTTCCCCTCAAACTCCATCTGCATCATGCCCCTTTGCATCCTCCTTTGTTCTCCAGGCAGGGAAAGAGGAAGACCCCATAGAAGACCCGTGGAAAACCCCGTGGAAAACCCGTCCGCGGGTTTTACGGTTGAAAGCCCTC
>CAZLGG010000209.1:0-1887 GCA_964559135.1 uncultured Planctomycetia bacterium | reverse complement strand
CTGCCGGCGGATTTCGCCTTCGAAAAAGGAACGCAACTGGTCGAACCCCGCGACCTGAGGCACGGACTTGAGGGCGGCGGCTCCCCGAATGTCCCGTCGAACTCGGGCCACCACGCGGAGCCGCATGTCGTCGAGGCTGGTGTGACCGTAGCCCACCTCGCAACCCGCCAATTCCACCACGCCCAGGCGGGTGCGGCTGGCGACATCGAGGATGCTTTTCGAGATATAGAAACTCATGGGACTCCGTCCGGGGATCCGGCGTGCGCACGTGACGGCGGGTTCTAACATGAAAGGGGGCCAAAGGGATAGCCCGCGGGTTCCGTGGGCGAAGGATTCGGTTCGCTCCTTGGAGGCCCGTCCAGGGATTCCGTGAACCCCTTTCCGATGGGGACGTTATGGAACCCTCCGGGCATCCGCCCTCGCCCCGCACCTTGGCCCTTGTTTCGATCCCCGGGCTTCCGTAAGGTACACACCATTTTCTGGGCAATCTCTAAGTCTGTTCAAACAAGCATCTTAGGATTCGTCAGCCCATCTTGCGGACGACGCCGCGAAAGGTATTGCAGTCATGAAGAAAGGCATTCATCCCAAGTACGTGGAATGCCAGGTCACCTGCGGTTGCGGAAACACATTCGTCACCCGCGCCACGGTGGAAGAGCTCAGGGTCGAAATCTGTGGCGCCTGCCACCCCTTCTACACCGGCAAGCAGAAATTCGTGGACACAGCGGGCCGCGTCGAGAAGTTCCGTCGCCGCTATGCGAAGGCCGGCCAGAAGGACTCTCCCTCGAACTGAATCCCGGTCCAAGGAGGTGGGACGACTCCCGCATGGCGCTACGCGACGCACTCGAAAAGCTTGAGGAGCGCTACCGGGAACTCGAGACGCTCATCGTCGACCCGGAGGTGATGGCGGACCATCACCGCTACACCAGTCTGTTGAAAGAGCAGGGCGGCCTGAAATCCCGGGTCGAAGCCTACAGGGCGTTTCTCCAGACCGAGACCGAACTCCAGCACGCGCGCGAAGCGGTGGAAGGTCTGACGGAACCCGATGAGATCGCGCTCTTCAAGGAGGAGATCGCAAGCCTCGAGACCCGCCTCGACCAACAGATGGATGACTTGAAGGCGCTCTTCGTCACCGATGACCAGGACGCCAACCGCGACATCATCCTCGAGATTCGCGCCGGCACGGGAGGCGACGAGGCCGCTCTTTTCGCCGGGGACCTCCTTCGCATGTACATCCACTACGCGGAGGCCCAGGGATGGCGGGTCGAGATCCTCGACGCCCAACCCGGCGCGTCGGGTGGATTCAAGGAGGTGATCGTCGAAATCGTGGGGGAAAACGTCTACAAGTGCCTCAGATACGAATCGGGGGGGCACCGGGTGCAACGCGTCCCCGCCACCGAGACGCAGGGGCGGATTCATACCTCCGCCGCCACGGTCGCGGTGCTTCCCCAGGCCAGCGACGTCGACGTGAACATCACGGACAAGGATCTGAAGATCGATACCTATCGTTCGTCGGGGCCCGGGGGGCAGAAGGTCAACAAGACCGCCAGCGCCATCCGCATCACCCACCTCCCGACCGGCCTGGTCGTCACCTGCCAGGACGAGAAGTCTCAACACAAGAACCGCGCCCGGGCTCTCAAGATCCTGGCCAGTCGCCTCTACGAGCAGGAACTCCAACGGCGGCACGCGGAACGCAGTCATGCCCGAAAGTCCCTTATCGGTTCCGGCGATCGGAGCCAGCGGATTCGCACCTACAACTTCCCGCAGAATCGGGTGACGGACCACCGCATCAACCTGAGCCTGTACAGCCTGGAAAAGATCATGGCCGGTGAGCTGGAATGTCTCATCGAGCCCCTCATGGAGTTCGACAAAGAGCAGAGGCTATCCAGC
>CAZLGG010000208.1:0-2051 GCA_964559135.1 uncultured Planctomycetia bacterium | reverse complement strand
CCTCCGTGAACCAAGCTCTCGCGGTGTCGAGATCCCCCTCCGAGAAGGCCAGAGTGCCCAGGCGCCCCAACGCCGCCGCCAGTGGAAAGCGGACAGTTCTATCGGCGGGGTCATTGCGATGCATCGCTTCGAGGATGTCCTTTCCTTCGAGGAGGAGCTTTTTCGCTTCCTCGGCGTGGCCCGTCTTCTGCAGTACGGAACTCAGGTTCTGGAGGGAGCCTGCCAGATTCACACGGTGGGACGGACTGAGCGGAGCCTCCTTCATCAACCGTCTCGACAACGCAGTCGCTTCTTTATGACTCTTCCGGGCCGATTCCCACGCCTTCGCGCGTGCGAAAAGGAGCCCCTGGTCAGTGAGGGCCTTCACGAGAGAGCTACGATGTCGCTCTCCAGTGGGATTGCGGGCGACCAAGTCCTCGAGAACCTTGATCGCGGCCTCGAGGTCGGCCAAAGCTCGCTCCGTCTCACCCCCACCTGCGATCAGCCAAGCCCGCTCGATCAACACGCGCGCCAAGTCGTCCAAGACATCCCCCCCGTCGCTGCCCGAAGGGCAGGATCGATAGAGTGCGACCGCCCGGGAGAATTGGTGCATCGCACTCTCCCGGTCCCCTGTCGCTCGACGGACATTCCCCGCAACGAATAAGAGGCGAGCCCGCTCCAATCTCTGATTCCGGCTCGCCCGAGATGCGCCCCAACCCTTCGAAAGCCCGAGGGCTTCTCGGGTCAAGGGCAAGGCTCTCGGTGCATCATTGGCCAGGAAGAGTTGCCATGAGTGATTCCTGAGGGCGTAGACGAGTTCGAAGCGCGCCCGAGCGTCGTCCGGCCTCTCCCGGGCGAGAGTTCTCAGCTCCGCGATCGCCGCCGTCTGCTCTTCGAGCATCGCGGAGCGATCGCCCAAGGCACCGCGGATCCCCCCGGCCCCAAGACGCGCGACGGCGCCCTCGAGACGCATCGTCACGTCATGGCCCCGCTGATCGAGGTAGCTCTCGTAGAAGTCGAGGATCCGACGGAGGACAAGGGAACGCTCGACCTTCAAACTGGGGACATCCATGTTCTCCACAATCCCCGTGACGAGGCGCAAAGTTTCTCGAGAAGCGTCCAAGTTCGACTCCGCGCGACGCCGCTGGTTCTCCGACTCTTCAAGGGCCGACTGCAGTTCGATGCGATGCGATCGCTGAACGACACCATAGGTGATGGGCCCAACCAGAAGAACGAGAACCGCCATCGTGAGAAACGCGGCACGCGCCGGATGCCTCTGACTCCAACGGCGCAGTCGCACGATCGGCGGTGGACGTCGGGCAAGGATCGAACGATGCGCCAGAGCCGCCTCCAAGTCCCGGGCCATGTGGCCGGCGGTGAGATATCTCCGGTTCACATCCGGGTCCGTCGCCGCCATCAGGATGGTCTCCGCCTCCCAGGAGATCGACGGGAGTCGGTCGCGTACGGGCGAGCGGTGCCCCTCGGAGATCTGTTTGAGAATCGTGTGGGGCGTCCCTTGGAAGGCCGGCTCGAGAGCGAGCATCTCGTGCAGCGTGATCCCCAACGAGAAGATATCCGTGCGGGCGTCCAGCGCCTCGAAGTCTCCGCGAACCTGTTCCGGCGACATGTAACCCAAGGTGCCCAAGAACGCCCCTGTCCGGGTCATGCGCTCCGTGTCCGTCGCCTGGAGCGATGCCGAGACGCCGAAGTCCAGCAATTGAACGCGCCCCTGGGCCGTCAACATGATGTTGGACGGTTTCACGTCGCGGTGGATCACGCCGTGGCGGTGAGCATGGTCCAAGGCCCGAGCCACCTGAAGGACGATGCGCAAGCAGACTTGCTCCCACGTACCCCGAAAGAGTTTGACATCGGTCGCCACGGTGGGTCCACCACCTCCCCGGGCCCTCGCCACGGCCTCGGCGATATCCCGTCCTCTGACGGCTTTGGGGCCACGGTCCGACAGAGCTCCCAAGACCTGGGCCACCGTCATTCCTCGAATCCATTCCATGGCGAACCAGGAAAGGCCTCCTTCGCACCCCACGGCATAGACGGGCACGATCCCATGGTGCTGC
>CAZLGG010000207.1:0-2123 GCA_964559135.1 uncultured Planctomycetia bacterium | reverse complement strand
ACAACACACCGTCTTCCACCTCGGACGACGAAGGGGGCGGGGAGGAGCCGGGGTTCACGGGCTTCGGGGTTCACGGGCTTCGCGAAGATTCTCGCCCTCACGCCGCTGGGCTGCCGGCCTCCCCCCGTGGCCGGGGAAGTCACCGGACGCTTCGAGTCGGTCACCCGTCGGCTGACGACGGTCACCTTCGAGGGCGCGGCCGCGCCCTTGGTGGGGACCCCCACCCATCCCATCTGGTCCAGGAACCGCCAGGCCTGGACGCCCCTCGCCCGTCTTCACCCCGGCGAGCGGGTCGCCGCCTTGGCCGGCCCGGCCCGGGTCCTCCGCATCGCGACCCGCCCGGTCCCGCCCACTCCCGTCTTCAACCTGGAAGTCGCCCGCCTCCACCGCTATCCTGTCACCTCCCTCGGCCTCCGTGTCCACAACGATTGCGACGCCGCAAGGGGGGGAACTCGCACCGGAGACCTACCAGCGAGAGGAACGCCCAACTCGACTGACGTGGTAGACCGTGGCGGCGGGAAGGGAACGATTCGAGACTACGGTCCCGATGGCAAAGCCAAGACGGACTACGACTTCGGACACGATCATGGCGCGGGAGACCCGCATGCGCATGATTGGGACTGGTCGAAGCCCAAGCCTGGCCGGCCGCTCAAGCCCGGGGAGTGAAGCATGGGAGTCGCCTCGGGGAACTCACCGGCTGGAACCGTCCGCGACGCCTTGACGGAAGTGCGGGACCTCCTGTGCTGCGCTTCTGGCGCCATCATCAGGAGTCTTGACAGCGCCCACTCAGAACTCGACCTATCGCGCATATTGTCTTTCCATGGCGTGGAGCATGCGGTTAGTTCCGGAAGCGTTTGCGTGACTATGACGTCCCTCTGGAGAGCGGTCGAGCAAGGAGTTATGACCGGCTTCGATGAAGTGTGGATCCATGGCAACGGGTTGCCAGCGATCAATCTCGAGAATGTGCCGGGCGCAACCTCGGATGGAGTGGACTTCTCCGCGGGGATTCCCGCTGGTCTCGCGGACGCGATGGATGCAACGGATTGCATTCTTGTTCTTGGCGACGGTTGCGGATTGAACTACGCGACCCCTGATCACCGGATCGCAGAGAGGCTCAGCAGCAATGTTGCATGATCTATCTCGGCGCCGGTTGCTCTTCGTGATCGCGTTGGTTCTAGCGAGCCTGCTCGCCGCGGGGATCGCGTCGGCGAGCACGGTCGCTGGCGCCGAAACTCGCGTCCGACTCCCTCCTTGCCGTAGGGGGGGGAGGGCCCGTCGATGATGTCCTTCGTGGTGCGAAGCCTGGAAGGGCAACCAAGGGACGAACGAAGCAGTTCGACAAGCCTGGTGGGTTTTGATCAGGCCGGGAAGGACTTCGACGCCCTGAATCCGTCGGGCTTGAAGGACATCCCGGGTGGAGGACGGGTTGGGCAGTTGCCAGATGGACGAACGGCTGTGGTACGCCCTTCCAGCAGCGGGGGAGCACCTACCCTTGAGGTCCAGGCAGGGAAGAATCACATCAGGATTCGCTATGGAAACTGACGTACCTGAGCAGCGCCTTCGGCCTTGGATGCCTCTCGACGACACGCCGCAACGCCTCTACCTGGAGGCGGTGCATGACGACTATGAGGGTCTGCGCTTCCTTCTGCGCGGGGACGATCCGACTGGCCCCACGCTGCGGCTGTCATTCGAGTCGGTTGTCGGCTCTCGGAGCATCAACGAAAGCTATCGGCTGAAGACTTGGGCGTGTGTGCCGAAGATTAGGGAACTGCCCAGCTTATTGATTATCGAGAACTCGGAATGGGTGAAGTGGCTGGTTGAGGAGGCTGGCGGTGTCCTGCAGGTTGAAGCTTTGATTCACTACGCTATCTACACACCCGAGGACTGCATAGACGTGGTGACTGCGTTTCCCCCTACCGCCGAGTGGATGAACGCATAGGTCTCGAGTGCCCCCTGTGTCGGGGTAGTTGCCGCGTTGGTTAACGGGCCGAGGGTGCCGGCATCCGACACGCGGCCTCATCTGCCTCGCGAGGACATCTCTTGCCTATCCGTCCGGTCTTCATCGCCGCGGATGCGCAAACTCCCGGGACTCGTGGCGGCGGATGCCGACACCCATCCAGAAG
>CAZLGG010000206.1:0-2213 GCA_964559135.1 uncultured Planctomycetia bacterium | reverse complement strand
CCTAAAACAAGCGCTGGGGGGAGGCGCATCGAGGCGGGATAATTGCGTCCGGCTGGCGGGCGCAGCTCCGCGGTCGAGGTGGGGGCCTCGCTGGCGCGGGATCTGGTTGTCGGGGGACGATCACCTCCGCATGACTCACGGTAAGGGGTTGAAGGAGAAAGAACCGCCCGTCGGAGGACACCATTGCCGACCGACAGGCTGGACTCAGATGGCGTTGAGCAGCCGGATGATGATGTGTAGCCGCGGGCGCCAGGCCAGCAGGCGGAAGATGAGGCGGCGTCCGGTCCGGACGACCTGGGCGGGGACGAGCGTGAAGTTGTCCAAGAAGGTGCGGAACTCCATCCGCAAGACCTCCTTTCGCTCAGCCTCGTGCTTGTCCGCCCACCGTGAAGACGTCGGGAGAAGCAGCGCAAACCAAGCTTTGAGGTTCCAGGCGAGCGCGGCCATGACCATGTAGGCCCAGTTCGCCTCCAGGGTGTTGAGCGGGGAGTGAAGGGCTCGCACACCGCCCTTGAGCTGGGCGATGAGGTTCTCCTGATCGCAGCGCTGGTTGGCCTCGGCAACAACCTCTTCCTTGGTCATTGTCCAGTCGTTCGTCACGTAGAAGAAGTACCGGACGCTATCGCAGACGAACTGCTGCCCGCATTCCTCGATGAGGTTTTTCCGCAGCACCACGATCCGGTACGTCTTTTTGGCTTTCGAGGGCTTGTGCTCGAACTCCGCGATGTCCTCGGATTCAAGGATGATGTTGCGATATTCGCGGGCCACAACGATGCTCTCCTTCACCCGTGGAGGCTTGGTCCGTGTCTGTCCGTCGAACGCTTCGCTAGCGTCGCGGATCAACTTCTCGTATTCGGCCTCTGGTACCGCTGCAGCCTTCGATTTCAGCGGTTGGCTTGCGTCGTACCCGAACACAAAACGCACGCCATCGTCGTGCCGCCGGTCGAAGTTCCGCGTCAGCGAGAAGTCGGTATCGCCCCGCAACAGGATGTCCTTGAAGCCTCCTTTTCCAGATGTTGCCTTCGTCGAACCGACGGCAGAAATCCCCCGCGGTCGTCGGGTCGGGAATCGCTCGTGCCCCCAGCGCGTCCAGATAGATACGTCACGTCGTTCCGTTGCAGCTCGATGTCGTCGAGCGTCTTGCCCCCCCACGGCCCGGTCGAGCCGACGCCCGATCTTCAGCTTCTCGGCGTACAGTTTCTGGAGTACCGTTCGTTTCACCTGAAAGTCCCCGTGCGCTCGGTTGCGCATGTTCGCGGTTGCTTCAACAACTCCACGAACACGGAGGCTTTCAGGTGAATTCCCACCTCTCGCGATTTTTCAGCGCTTGATCGAGGGCTAGAACCGGAAGCCGCCCGAGAACGTCACGCCGCCGTTGGAGGGGGCGGCACCCAGTCGGACGTCGTGGCGCTTCATTGCCCGGGTCGCGCCGTTTCCCTTGTGGACGAACAGCAGCGTGGTGAACACCACGGTGAGGGCCGCACCGACGCCGAGGACGGCGAAGGAGGCGTAGTTGGTGGCCAGAACGTTGTCGGCTCGGGTACAGGCATCGGCGACCTGCTTGTTGCGCACCGCTCCACCTTCGATGGCGTTGCCCAGGGCATCGGTGTGGCTGCGTCCGGCGTCGCACAGGTCACCCATCATGTTCGGATCGACGTCGTTGGCCTCATTGCGGGTGTCTCCCGCGCTCTCGCACGGGACCGACTTGGTCGGGTCCGAGGGGTCGATGCAGTCGTTGATGCTGTCGGTGGCCGCGTTGAAGACGTCGTCTCGAAGCGAACCGCTGAGCATCGCGCCGGTTACGCCGGCTCCCGCGGCACCGATCACCACCATGCCGATGCCGACGCCAAACCCGGCCCACTTCCATGTCGGTCGCGGCTTGTAGGGGCCCCACACCAGGCCGCTCTTGGACGGCTCGTCCCGGGGCTCGACGTACGGTTCGGGGTCGTCGCCTTCGAGCAGCGGCGGCGGGGGGGGAGCTTCGATGTTTTCCTCGCCCTCCTTGGGGAAGAGGCTCTCGGCGATCTCGTTGGCCGTCTGCTCGATGTTGCCGGGCTTGAGCTGATCGGGCGTGAGCGGCCGGGTCGTCGTGGTCTCGTTGACCGCCGCGGCGACGTCGAGGATGTTGAAGGTGAGGTTGTATCCGCCGTTGGCCGGCTCCAGCGTGCCGTAGATCAGGTAGTCGACCCCGATCGACTTGCCCGCTTCGGCCA
>CAZLGG010000205.1:0-2247 GCA_964559135.1 uncultured Planctomycetia bacterium | reverse complement strand
CTGGATCGTGTCGAAGCACGTCCCGTCGTGCAACTGGATAAAACTCAGCCCCGCCTTGCTGTCGCGACGGGTCCGAACCCACCCCTTCACCGTGATCTCTTCCCCCGCCCCACCCTTGAGCGCGTCCTTGACCTTCACCCATGCCATCGTGTGGTATCCTCCATTGCGATCACCGGCAGCGACGATCGTAGCGGCGGAAAAACGATGACAAGCACACAAACACCCCAGCAAACAACCACATTCTCGGCCAACCCCCCCGAGCCCGCGATCTCCGCAGAAAAACTCCGCCGCCACATCCCCGTGCTCGACGGTATCCGTGGCCTGGCAATCATCCTCGTCCTCTTCCACCACTGCACCGACATGACAAACGCCGGCCCCGTCGACGACGCCGCCACGCTCTTCCTCCACTGGGGCGGGTTCGGCGTCGACCTCTTCTTCGTCCTCTCGGGCTTCCTCATCACAGGCATCCTCGCCGACACCCGAGGACACAAGGGATACTTCAAATCCTTCTACGCTCGCCGCATCCTCCGCATCTTCCCCCTCTACTACGGCATCGTCTTCTTCTCATTCATCGTCCTGCCGAACATCGGACCGATGCTCGCCTCCATGCCGGGCGTCTCACAGGCCACCGCCGCCACGATCGATTCCAAACTCAACCGATTCGGCACCGTCGGCGGCGACCAGTGGTACTACTGGGCCTACCTCAGCAATTTCGTCGCCGCGAAAGTCAACGGCTGGCGCCACGGCATCCTCGATGTCTCATGGTCCCTCTCCATCGAAGAACAGTTCTACCTCTTCTGGCCCCTGCTCGTCTTCCTCCTCGGCCGAGCACGCATGAAAGCCGTCTGCGTCATACTCCTGATCGCCTCGCCCATCTTCCGCGCCTGGCTCCTGATCCGGGGCACAGACCCGTTCTTCGGCGGCCCGACCTCCGTGTTCGATGTCTACGTCCTCACACCCGGACGACTCGAAGGCCTCGCCCTCGGCGCCCTCATCGCCCTCCACCTCCGGGGCCGAGCACAAGCGCCCGAAGACAACCTCGCCCCCGCACGACGGCTCGAACGCCTCGTGCCCATCGCGAAAATCGTCGCCCCCGTATGCCTCGGCATAAGCCTCCTCGGAGAGGGTTCACGATACCTCACCGACCACCCCGTCCATACGCACACCCGCTTCACAATCTTCGCCGGATACACGCTCGTCGCCATCGGTTTCGCGGCCGTCCTCGTGCTCGCGCTGGCCGCGAGACCCGGATCACGCTGGTTCCGATTCTGGACGTGGCGACCCATGCGTTCCTTCGGAAAATACTCCTACGCCATCTACCTCATGCACATGCCCGTCCGGGCCGTTCTCCGAGACCTCATCTTCGGCCCCAACTTCAACGGCTCACGCTTCGGCGACGCCATCTTCCACTTCCCCCGCATCGGACAAAGCGAACTGCCCGGACAGATCCTCTTCTACATCCCCGCCTTCGCCGCATGCTGGCTCGCGGGCTGGCTCTCATGGAACCTCTATGAAAAACACTTCCTGAAACTCAAACGCTTCTTCCCATATGTGCGCAGACAAAACGCCGACAGCGAAAGATAAACGCACGCCGGCGAAAGTCGGTCCCACAAAACCCGATATCAAGCGTTCTTCAGCTCGACGCCCCGGCCCGCGATCCATTCCAGGCACTTGACCACCGATTCCTCAACGCTCAGCCTGCTCGTGTCGAGCACCAGCTCGGGGCTGTTCGGAGCCTCATACGGATCGTCGATCCCCGTGAAACCCTTGATCTCGCCGGCACGGGCTTTCTTGTACAACCCCTTCGGGTCACGCTGCTCGCACACGTCCAGAGGCGTGTCCACAAAGATCTCGCAGAAGTCCAACCCGTCCGCCTTGTGGATCTCCCGGCAGAAGTCCCGGTCCTTGCGGTACGGGCTGATGAAGCTCGAAAGCGTCACCACCCCCGCGTCCGCGAACAGTTTGCTCACCTCGCTGATCCGACGGATGTTCTCCTCGCGGTCCTCGGCGCTGAAACCAAGGTTCTTGTTCAGCCCCATGCGGATGTTGTCCCCATCGAGCCGATACGACGGAACGCCCGCGTTGACCAACGCCTGCTCGAGCGCCACGGCGATGGTGCTCTTGCCCGAACCCGAAAGCCCGGTAAACCAGAGCGTCATCCCCTTCGACCCGAGCGCCTTCCAGCGCTCCTCCCGGGTGATGTTGCCCTCGTGCCAGTGAACGTTCGTCGCCTTGATCTCGGTCATG
>CAZLGG010000204.1:0-2324 GCA_964559135.1 uncultured Planctomycetia bacterium | reverse complement strand
CATGCCCTTCGCGGGTCGGGGACGTCCCGACTCCAGAGAAGAAGGGTCCTCTCACGGAGACACCGAGGCAGGGAGACTCATCCGGCGAGCGGGTCACGCTCTGGAATCTCTCTTTGTGGCTCCGTGGCTCCGTGAGAGGAAAACCGGAACGTCAAAGACGATCCGAACGCTTCTTCGCCAACCGTGACACGGGCGGGACGAGGACGTCCCGGAGCCATGGCAAGGGTCTTCTCCGCGGCTCCGTGAGAGAAAAACGAGAACGTCAAGGAAGCTCGTCGTGCTCGCTCACCGGCACGGCGCTCGATTCGGATTCCGGGGATCGGCGGGTTAGGATCGGGACCGGACCAACGGAAGACACCGCACATGCCCATCGATATCGGGAAGATCCTCGCCGAGGGCGAGCGCGATCGTTTCGAGCTGTTCAAGCAGAGGGTCAGCCCCCAGTGGGCCCGCGTCCTCCGCACCATCGGCTTCGACAAGAATTGGGTGCGGGGCGAAGGGGCGTACCTGTGGGACGACAAGGGCGACAAATACCTCGATTTCATGTCGGGGTGGGGGGTCTTCAACTTCGGGCGCAAACACCCCGACATCGTCCGCGCCGTCGACCAGGTCCTGCATTCCGAGTTGCCGGGGTGGATCGCCTTCGACACCCCTGCCTTGGCCGCGGTCTTGGCGGACGAACTCTGCCGACGGATGCCCAACGACCTGGAACGGGTCTACTTCTGCAACTCCGGCACGGAAGCCGTGGAAGCCGCGATCAAGTTCTCTCGGAAAGCCACGGGCAAACACCACATCATCCACCTGCGGAAATCGTTTCACGGGTTGACGACGGGGTCCCTCTCCCTCAACGGCGACGAGAGTTTCCGACAGGGCTTCGAACCCTTCCTCCCCACGTCTTTGGAGGCCCCCGCGAACGACCTGGAAGCCCTGGAGGCGCTCTTCGAAACCCATGACGTGGCGGCCTTCATCGCCGAGCCCATCCTGGGCAAGGGCGTGGTCATTCTCGAGGACGACTACCTTTGGGGCGCGCGAGAACTTTGCCGCAAGCACGGCGCACTGCTCGTGATGGACGAGGTGCAAACGGGCATGGGTCGTTCGGGAAAGTTCCTCGCCAGCGCGTGGGTCGAGGGGCTCGATCCCGACGTCGTCCTGCTTTCGAAGGCACTGTCCGGAGGCCTCGTACCCGTGGGCGCCCTCATCACCCGCAAGGAGATCCACGACGCGGTCTACCCCTCCATGGAAAAGGCCCTCACCCACGCCTGCACGTTCGGGATGGGCAATCTCGCCATGGCCGCAGGGCTGGCGTCGCTCCAGGTCCTCGACGCCGAGAACCTCATCGCCCGCGCAAACGACCTGGGGGCGCAGTTCAAGGCGGGCCTCGAGGCCCAGCGGGAGCGCTTCGAATTCATCTCCGAGATTCGCCAACGCGGACTCATGATCGGCATCGCCTTCGACAAACCCCGCTCGATGGGTCTCCGGACCGCCTGGGCGATGATCCACAAAATGGACGAGAACCTCTTTCCCCAGGCCGTCGTCATCCCCCTGTTCGACGACGGGAAGGTGCTGACCCAGGTCGCGGGCCATGCCATCGACGTCGTGAAGCTCCTCCCACCGCTCACGATTTCCGATGAGGACGTTCAGTGGTTCCTGAAGAGTTTCGAGGACGTCATGGTCTCCCTTCACAAGTTCCCAGGCCCCGTCTGGGAGGTGCTGAAGAAGCTGGGCAAGCACGCCGTCAAGGGGCGCGGGCGCAAGTCGGCCGGGCAGGAGGCCTGACATCCGATGCGAGATCGCCTCCTGCGGGCCTCAGCCGCCCTCGCCTGCGAGCGACCCAAGACGGTCCTCGTCACGGCGGTCGTCCTCGCCGTCTTATCGGCGGCCGCCGCTGCTCTCTGGCTGCAAATGGACGCCAACACGGATCATCTCATCGATCCGGATCGCCCCTACATGCGGGACTACCAGGCCTTCCTCGACGACTTCGGCGACCTCGAGTCCCTCGTGGTCGTTCTCGAGAACACCGCCGACGAGGCGGCGATGGCCCGGGCCGTCGACGAGCTGGCGGGCCGCCTCCGCGAGATCCCCGACCTCCTCGCCGTCCACCATGCCATCCTTCCCCGCGAGCAGCGCCGGATCGCCGTTCGGGCGATGACCGACGAAGATCTGGCGGACCTCGCGCGGCTTCGCGGCGCCTTCCCCGGCTGGCTCACCGATGACGACGGGACGACGGCACTCGATGGGGCCCTCCGCCAACTCCGGCGCCTGAACGGGAGCCTCCTTTCCCGCGAGGAACAACAGGCCCTCGGCGCGGCCGCGTTCGCCACCCT
>CAZLGG010000203.1:0-2777 GCA_964559135.1 uncultured Planctomycetia bacterium | reverse complement strand
TCCGCCTCGATGGGTGAGCCGCTCGCCACCGCGTAGTGCAGCTCCCGTCGTTTCCCATTCGAGTCCCTTTCGCTTTTCATGATGTACTCGATGCGCCACTTGGACTCCGCCGGGACGTTCCACCGAAAGCGACCTTCCGCGTCGGCGAAGAATGCCCGGCGTTCTTCCTTCGATGACGTGTCGATGCGATGAGCCAGGAAGCCCCCATCGGCCATGGGATCCCCGTTCACGTCCATCAGCTGGCCGATGAGGCGATGACTCTGCACGAGTTCGATGCGGATGCGGTCGGAACCGTCAAGGGCGAGCTTGGCGCGAATCGGATTCTTGAGGCCCGCCGGCACGAGTCCTTCCGGAAGTTCGAGAAAACGGCATTCCACTTCGTGTCCCTCGATGGCCGTCGTCGTGATGATCCCCCGTTGATCGGTCACCATCGTCTTTGGGACTCCTCGGCGTCCCGTCGAGGATATGGGTGTCAGGAGCAACGCCATCTTGGAGACTGGCCCCTCGGGGCCGATGACGAAGAAGGTGACCTCGGGAGCTCGCTTGACAACGATGTCACCGATGGACGTCGACGCTCCCGCGGTCAGAGCGAATGGGCCAGCCACGTTGTCGGCATACTCCGTGTGGCGGATGTGGAGGCTCAACCCTGGGACGGGATAGAGCCCCTCGAGTGCGAATCGCCCGTGCTCATCCGTTCTCACGACGTGGTTTTGGATGAACAGCCGTTCCGAAATCTGTCTCATATCTCGGCGACTGGATTCTTCTCGAATTTCCGCGCCGACGACGGGGAAGCCTCGCTCATCGACCACGCGCCCTTCGACGCGAGCACTTCGACGTGCAAAAACCGTCGTCTCGTTTTCAACCCGGGTCGCGAGGTCTACGGGATTACGGAATCGATCCCATGAGAATCCACCTCTACCAACGAGTTCGCCCGTCCACCCATCTGGCCAATTGCACCACAGGTCACTGCGGAGCACCTTGACGAACATTCGAGCGCGATCAAGCCCCCCGATCTCGAATCGTCCCTTCTCGTCGGTCCTGGCGACCTGACTCCACGGTGCTGGCCCCACATCACCCCAGTCCGCGTAGACCGGGAATCGTCCCACCTCGACCAAGACGTCAGCGACGGGTCGCCCTGTGTCGAAGTCCAGCACGTTTCCCCGCAGGATGCCGGCACGCGTCACCGGAATCTCGACGGGAGTGTCTTCGCTCGAAGGGATGTCGAACGGCCAACCAGTGAACGCGACCTCCCGACTGACCTTTTCCGTGTCCGTGGTGTCGAGAGCCCAATGGTCGTCATCGAGAAGGATGTGGGCTTCTTCCGTGGGAAGGAAATGTGGGATGACGACTTGGCCATGATCGTCCGTGGTGGCTTGGTACGGGAAATCGAAATACCTGGCGGTCAGAAGGACCTTCACGCCAGCGGGTGGAGCGTCGCCATCGATGGGCACCAAGGTGACGCGCAGTTGGCGCCCACGATCCAGCACCACGTCGAGACGACTGGGTTGCGGTCTCCCCATGTGGACGGAGATGTCCTGCCCGGGCGGTGTGGCATATCCCGCCGCTCTCACCCGGGTTTTGAGGAAGAGGTCGGGCGCCAGGTCATAGAGCGGGATTTCGAACGAACCGTCATCGTCCGATCGAGTCTTGCAGAATCCCAGCGTTGTGTCCTTGGCCTGAATCCACACACTGACGAGAGCGTTCGCGACGCCTGAGCCGGTCTTGCGGTCGGTGACGCGGCCCGGAATCCCCTTGGATTCCCTGAGTACGATGCGAATGGGGGACTTGCCTGGGACCGCGACATGCGCGACGGCGCCCCTTCCGATCCGTCCCTTCTCGGCAACGAAAGAATAGACGCCGGGCTCGTCGAGGGATAGGCTGAACACGCCCGTGGGGTCTGAGGTCACTCTGGCCGCTGGGTCCGGGATGCCTTGGTCCCAACTTCCCAGATATTTGCGACCGATGAGACGCGGAAGAGAGGGGGAATTGTTCCGGGTCGCCCTGACGCTCGCTCCACCGACCGGCTCTCCGTCCTGGGTGACGACAATCCCCTCGATGGCGAAGTGGGGAGTGGAGGATGGCTCGTCTCTCGTTGTCACAGACGATCCGTTCGCCGCGGATCTGTCTCGAGGATGGTTGCGATGAACGGAGCGGCCGGGAGGTTCCGCTGCAACGGGTCTCATTGGCGGCGGGGCGGGGGAGTCATCGAGAAACACCGCAAGGAGCACGGCCAAGATGGCGATCGCGACGAGAAGAAGCCTCCCGACCCGGAGTCGTCTGAGAATCATGAGAGAATCGCTTTCTTGCGCATGGTTTTCACGCTGCGTAACGGACGGAAGGGGGAGGCCCTGCCGCAAAACAAGCACACTGCGCCCTGTGGTGAGACTCTACATTCGCGGTGGCGCAGTGATCGCGTCGCTATCCGCTAATGCAAAGTTCCGACTTGCCCGGTGACGATGTCCCGCCAGCGCCAGACTCCGGTCACACCATCCCACCAAACGTCGGCCACGGGAGACGGAGGATCGGTGTTGCGAAAGCTGCGATAGGCCTTCGCCAAGGTGTCCCATGCGTACGAGCCCATGTTCTTGGTGCCGCCGATGTCAGTGGTCCAGCAACCTGCGGACGAAGACGATGCCACGACATCGACTGTGCCAAGGGTGTTTCCGGCACTGTCCCTGATGTCGTACGTTCGAGAAGTGAGGGCCGGGGACTGAGCCCGAGCAGCCCCGCCCAGAACGAAGATCAGGAGGACGGCGAGGCTAAGGCGAGGCGCGAGG
>CAZLGG010000202.1:0-2834 GCA_964559135.1 uncultured Planctomycetia bacterium | reverse complement strand
TCCAGACGACTTTGCGACGCATGAGGCTGGGCGAGATCCTGGTGGATTTCATGAGCACGACGCGCACCTCCACCAAGGGTTTCCCCTCGGGGTCCACCGCACGCCCAATGATCCTGGGGGCGATAAGAGTCTCTTCGTGGGACGGGTTCTCGTTCTGCTCGACCGTGACCGTAGGCTCGGCGGGCGGAGGAGGAGGAGCCGTCGGCGGCGAGGAAGGGGAAGGGTCCCGGCGGACTGACTCCACCGGGACCGTCGCCTCGAGCGACGAGGAGGATTCCAGAGCGCCCTCCGTGGCAGGCGTGTCATCGACGAAGGCAAGGAATGCCGCCAGCAAGAAAAGCATCAACAAGACCACGAAGAACGCCAGACGGGACATGATTCTCTCCTATTCCGTCCAGTTGAATTGAGTACTCCCCGACGTGCCGCACACGGGGCAGCTGTAGAGGTAGGTCCAGGTCGCCAGGTAGTTCTCTAGAGCGCCTTCCACGACACTGTTCCGGTTCCCCGCTGGGGGCCCGGTGAAAGACACACTCGTTTGCGCGACCACACTCCCGAAGGCCAAACCATCGTCGCGCCCAGCCCCTGGGGCCGACTTCGCATCGTTGTCCATGGCAACCAGCGTGACCGGTGGAGGATTCAGAACGTAGGGGAACCCCCCTCCGCCGAGACTCGCGCCCCCCAAATTCCCCACTTGAATGCCGCCGCTGACATTCCCGGTCTGCGTAAGGATGGGAGTCTGGTGGATACTCAGATGAAGCCCCATGGAGGCCCCGGAGGTTGAGACCCACGACTGGTCCGCGCGGAGGGACACATAGGAACTAGGCGACGCCTGCCGATGCAATCGCAAGGAAGTCGAAGCATCGAAGCTCGCTGTGCAGAGGATCGCTGGGATCGTGTGGCAAGTGCACCCCATCGTCGTGTCCTCGATGCAGAAATGCAGGACACCCGCGTCGACGTCGCATGCGACCACTCTCGTGTTGAAGGTGCTGGCATCGATGCTTGCAGACATGACGGCGCCAGCCACGTTCGCGACCGCCTGGGCGTAAGGTGTCATGCCGACGCGTCCCGTGGACTGCGCCGATGGACTGATCGGTGGCGGCAAGATGGTGTCGTCCCACGTCCAACAACAGTGGGGATGGCCGGGGCGACCGCCGGGGGTTGGCTCTCCCGGTTCCGTGATGTGATGCCCTCCCCCGGTGGATGCGGCGCGTTGACAGACCCGACACGTCTGCCCGGACAAGCCCGCGACGTGGACCGCAAGGACGAGTATCAGGGCGATAGAGATTCTCATGAGGAGCTCCTGTTCGGACCTCTCGGGGATAACGTCGAGTCCCTTCACCCTTCAGACGTCGAGAAAGCCGACGTGGGGACGAGAATTCTCTGGAAAAAAGGACGTCCCATGCACGGCGGCTCACGCTACGAGGCCCGCCGTTCTTGCCGTCGCATCACGAAAGCGCGGATCTCATGTATCTTAGGAACGCGTGGGAGTCCTCTCAGGCGGGTCGTCCGGGAGAGTCTGGCCAGTGCGTTGCATCGAGAGAGCTTCACGACAGTGGCTTCGAGCCGCGACCCAAGTGGGCGGTTTCGATCGGTTCGCGCCGGGATTTTCGGCTCGAGCCTCCCGGGTCCATGGGGGACGTCGCGCCTGAATTCAGGGACGCTCGAGCCGAAGTTCACCCAGGTCTATCGTGGGCTTGTCTGCGGTCACATTGAGAAACTCAGGAGCGAGGGGGTCCCCCCCCTTCAGCGCATAGGAGTGGCCGTGACCGACGACGTAGAGAAGATAGCGCCCCCCGCGGCGCACGTAGACGTCGAAACGCTTGCCGTTGAAGACCGGCGTTCGGCGGTAGAGGCTATTCTTCCCCTGATCGAAGGGCTCACAGACGACGACCAGCGTCGACTCTCCGTCTTCGGAGTCCCGAGAACCCTCGAGAAGGACCGTGCCCGAGAGGCGTGTCGTGGCGAGACGCCTCGCCTGCCTCGCATCGAAAACGAGCTTTTCACCATCGTTCGAAAAGCGGCCCTCGACCTCCCATGCAGACGCCCCTGCGTTCAGCTCGAGAACGATTACGGGCTTTCCAAAATCGTCCGCCAGGCATCCGCCGAGTGAGAGGGGATCGGGTCCCGTCGAACGCGCGACGCCGGAAAAACCGCCCAAATCCTCCGTCGAAGGACAGAAAAACCGCACCTCCTCCACGCCCAGAGCCGCGACGTTGGAGAGTTCCCACTGAATGACGCGTGCGTCCAGGGTTTTCACGACAAGATGATTCTCCTGCCCCGGGACGATCGGGACGTTTTCGGGCATCGTGTAGAAATGGGGACGTCCTTCGGGCAGAGGGCGACCGGAAGGTACAACCGAAGCCACCCAAGTCCCCTCGGCGAATCGTGGGTCGGCGAAGACAACCCGCCCGTGTTCGTCACACCGGTACATGGCAGCGCTCAGTTTTCGTGACGCATCATTCAATAGAATGAAGGGATATTCCAGGGGGAGCCCGTCCTCCCACCGAACATCGATGCGAGTCACGGGTCCCCTCGCCACGAGCCGAATGTCCCCGACGTCCACGACCTGCTCATCCAACAAGTCGACGGGGCGTTCCGCAGTGCATTCGACACCCTCGGCATCTCTTCCGCGACACCGGAGCACCGTCGCCCCTTGTAGGGGGCCCACGATCAGAAACTCACCGCGCTCATCCGTGCAGGTCTGAGCCACCTCCCTGACCGATTCCACATCGCCTGTTCGGGACACGACGACCACACTCACCGCGGCCCCCGGCACAGGAACGTTGTCTTCGTCGATGACTCGTCCGAAAACACCTCTCCCGGGAGGCGTCAGA
>CAZLGG010000201.1:0-2948 GCA_964559135.1 uncultured Planctomycetia bacterium | reverse complement strand
GGCTGGGCAGGGAACTCGTCTTGGCCCTGGCGGGGGCCGGCGCCGACGTGGTCATCCATTTCTTGTCGTCCGGTCCTGAGGCGGAGGACCTGGCGAAGCGGGTGCGGCAACTGGGCCGCGAGGCTTGGCTGGCCACCGGCGATTTGGGCTTCGACGTGGGGGTTGCGGACTTGCTCGGGGCCGTGGATTCCGGACCGGGTCGCTTGGACATCCTCGTCAACAACGTGGGCAACTACCCGTTGGGCCCTCTCGTGGACGCCGACGCCGCGCAGTTCCGAAGTCTATTGGAAACCAATCTGATCGCACCGGACAGCCTGATTCGAGGATCGCTCCCGTTTTTTTCGGACCGGGGCGGGCACATCGTCAACTTGGGCTACGCGGGGCTCGAGAGTCTTCAAGTTCAGGCGAACGCCGTTCACTACCAGGTGACCAAGACGGGGCTTTTGCTTTTGACCCGCGCCTGGGCGAGAGAATTGGCCGGCCGAAACATCCGCGTGAACATGATCTCGCCGGGGCAGTTGGAGAACTCCGTGGACTTGCCCGCCGACCCATCCCGAACGATCCCCTTGGGGAGGCCGGGACGACTGGCTGAGGTGGCGGAGGTCCTGCTGTTCCTTTTGGGCGAAGACTCCTACCTCACCGGCGTCAACATCGACGTCGCGGGCGGCTGGCGGATCTGACGCTCGACAGCTCAGTCCTCGAAGCGTCGCGGGGCCGGCAGAAAGACCGTTCGCCGGTAGTGCTTCAATTCCTCGATGGACTCGCGGATGTCATCGAGAGCGCGATGCCCTCGATTCTTCTCGGGGATGAACGTCTCTCCGTACCACCGCTTGACGAGTTCCTTGATGCTGCTGACGTCGACGACACGGTAATGGAGGAAGTGCTCCAGCTCGGGCATGTGACGGGCAAGGAATGTGCGGTCGGTTCCAATCGTGTTGCCACAGAGTGGAGAGGACCCCTCCTCGACGTGTCGCCGCAAGAACGCCAACGTGGCCTGTTCGGCGGCGGCGAGTGTGAGGGTGGATGCCTTCGCCGCGGCGATGAGTCCGGACGCGCCATGGTGCGACCGATTCCACTCGTCCATGGCATCGAGGACCTCGTCGTCTTGATGGATCACCAGGTTCGGACCCTCTTCGACGATGTTCAGATCCTTGTCGGTGACGATGGAGGCGATTTCGAGAATCGTGCATTCCGTCGGGTCGAGGCCCGTCATCTCCAAGTCGATCCAAACCAGATGGTCTTTGATCACTGCGCCCTCCTCTGCCTTCACCCTATCAGGCTCGCTTCCGGTGATCCACGGACGTCGATAAATGCTTGAAAAAAAGAGACTTGACGCGAAAGGGGGCATCTTTGCTGAGAAGTTACAAGAGAACTCTTTGCAAGTATGGGGCGAATCGTGTCCAATGGCTCCGCGTTCCCGCCCCCCCCTTGAGAAAAACGAACGATGCCGACGAATTCCTATCGCTCGACCATGGCGCTCGCCCTCATTGCCTGCCTGCTTTCATGGGGCGACGTGGGGGCCCAGAGTCCACTCACGCCCGCTTTCACGGTGGACCGCGCGCATCCCGCGCAGTCCGCGCGGTGGGTGAGCTATCTCATCGATCAGCATGGTCCCCTCGCCACGGGACAAGACCGCGCTTTCCGCGAGAGCATTGCGGATACCCTGGACCAACTCTGCGGTGTTCAGTCGAATTCGGTGTTCAACCCCCTCCTCGATCCCGTCGCCGCTCCTTTCCTTGCCGCCCTGTTTCGTATCCGCATGCTGGAAGGATTGAGACGACTCGCCATCGATCCGCCTCCTACGTCGGGGTTGAAGGTCTACAAACTGTATTCGTCGTGTTTTGTCGTGCGAGACTCGCAGAAAACCGTGGGCTTCGACTTCGCCGAAGGTCCGTTCATCCTTGCCGGTCTGAACACGATCCCGCTCACGTATCTCAGCGACTTGGCCGACCAGTTGGACGTTCTGTTCGTTTCGCATGTCCACGCGGATCACCTCTCGGTCTTCTTGATGGCTGAAATGATTGCGCGGGGGAAGCCCGTGCTGGCGCCTCAGGAGGTCATCAACGTCTTGCTGGGCAACGGCTACCTCTGGGCCGGCGCGTTGCAACCCGCGGTGGGCGGTGTGACGCCTCAAAGCGTCGGCGGAATCAGTACATGGGTGTTCGAGGGCCGCCAGTGGCCGGGGGTGTCCGCCGGGGGTGCCAAGCTTCCGCCCATGCCGGGTTTCGCTCCGGTCAACAACGTCTATGCGATGCGCATGGGCGGCCTCGACATCGTGCACTTCGGCGACAACAATGACGTCGGAGTTCTGCCCTGGCTGAACTCGCTCGACGCCATCGGGATGAAGCCTGATCTGATTCTCATGGTCAGCTATCTCGCCCCCCAGATTCATGCGATCACGCAGGCTCCGCTCACGCTGCTCGGGCACGAGTATGAGTTCGGTCATGCGGTGGGGGCCGGCTTTGGGTTCCTCACGATGCCGCCTCAGCCGGATCCGCTTCGTCGGGTCCTTTTCTGGGGTGAGAGCCTCCACGTGGCGCCCTGACCCTCAAAGCAACCGGTCGTGGAGTTCTCGGGCGTAGGGCCCCAGACTGGGGTCGCGGGCGCCCATGAGGAGGACAACGTCCCCCTCCCGCCCGTCGTTCGCGAGCCGGAGCCCGAGTTCGACGCGGCAGGCCGCTCTGAAGGCGTTCACCCCTCTCTCGCGCAAGGCTTTGACCACGTCGTCGGTCGAGATGACGCGGTCCACCGTGCCTCCGGCGTAATAGATGTCCAGGATGTGGAGAGTGTCCTCCGAATCCAGCTCCTCGGCGAAGACGTCCACGTAGTCATGGAGGAGACGCGCGGTCTGCGTGAATCCGTGGGGCTGGAAGACGGCATGGAGTCGCCGCGCTCGGGGCTTGGCGGTTCTCAAGGCGGCTTGGACCTTGGTCGGATTGTGCGCGAAG
>CAZLGG010000200.1:0-2983 GCA_964559135.1 uncultured Planctomycetia bacterium | reverse complement strand
ATCGGTGCTCTTTGGGGGCATGAGTTCACCGAGGGCATGCGCCGCGGGGCGGGCGCTCAATACCAGGGGTGGTTTTTTGCGTCACCCACCCGGCCCCTCGACGTCCTGAAGGTGGGATCACGAGGTCCTCGAGTCCATGGGGTCCTTCGCATTGACAAAGAACGGAGTCCGAATCTCTCATGAATTCCCTGATCGGCCCATCCACCATGTTGAGAGCAACACTCTCGGGCCTGCTTCTCGGCATCCTGAGTTCCATCACGTTAGGACAGACTACGGCGGGGGGAACCTCCTACATCGATGCCCGGGGGGCCTTTTCCTATGATCCGTTCTCAGGCCGCCCCTTCCCCACCGGGACGCCGTTTTCCCCTCTCGGCAATGCGGGCACGTGGACCCAGTGTCCTTCTTCCCTGGTGATCTATGTTCACGGCTTCAACACCTCGCCGTCGGCCGCGGAAAATGGTTTCGACCTGACCCGACAAAACCTCACGGCGGCGGGCTTCACCGGAGCATTCCTCGGGTTTTCGTGGCCCTCGATCCCTCCGGCATCCGGACTACTCCCCTCTTCGACGGAGTTCCGTGGAGGTGAGCGGATGGCCAACCTCGTTGGGGAACAGGCTCTTTCCAGGTCGATCAGTCAGCTGTGGAGACGTTGGCCGCGCATGCCGATTTTCGTCCTTTCCCACAGTCTTGGAGCCCGGGTCGTTCTCAAAGCCTTCGCAACTCTCAGCAAACATCACGAGAGTTA
The DNA here is from genome assembly GCA_964559135.1 of uncultured Planctomycetia bacterium. Classification (GTDB taxonomy): domain Bacteria; phylum Planctomycetota; family DRQF01; genus DRQF01. The sequence goes on along the minus strand of CAZLGG010000200.1, from coordinate 2,238 downwards.
CGCGGCAATGAACTGCGTCGCCCGCGCCGATTTCCTTGGCGCCGCCGTCCACGATTCCGTTTTCACCCCCGAGAAGGGCGAGTTCGCTGAAGCCGCCACCGGGTACACTCCCGATCCCGAACCCGGAACGACTCCCGGGGGCGGCTCCACGGGCTCCACGCCTATCAAGGTCTGGGTCAATCCCATGGACCCCGTACTCCGGGATTTGTTTACCGCTTCCACAATGGACCCCGGAGGGGGGGACCCTTTCCTTCGAGTCGCTGCTCTCCTGCTGTCGATCTTTTTCCAGCCCCCCAACGCCCTCGGCTACGTGGGGGCCCATCCCCGTCCCACCTATGTGGATCAGTGTCCAGGAATCGGGAAAATCTCCCGGTCCGGTCAAGACCCGTTCGACCACGCGTCCTACATACGCTCAGTGAGTTTGTTGAAAGCTATTGTCGCTGGATGGAATACCCTCTTATGACTACGAAGAGGATCCTCGTCGCAAAAAGAGAGCCCGACAGATGACCCGACATCGACACCACCTCCACCCCGCGTGCCCTCCTGTTCTCTTCACCGTCCTGATCCTGTTCTGCGTTGCGGGACGGGTCACGGCTCAAGGAACGCTCGTCGATGAGACTCCCGATTTCGCCCTCAGGGCCCTTTCCAGAATCACCGCGACGCAAGCCGGGTTGCACAACGAAATCGTGACCACCTGGGCGATGAACCCCACGGGGACCCGGGTCCTCGTGGGATTCCGTAGTGGTCGCGTCATGCTTTGGGACGTTTCCACCACCCCGCCCTCCATCCGTCGCAACTTGGTTCTCGCGGATCGATCGGCGGCGTGGACTCAGACCCCCTACGCCTCTTGGTGTTCCCTCTTCGGCTCCTCCGTGGTCGCCCTCGGTTTCGGACGAGACAAAGCCTTCATGGTCAATCGCAGCGGCACCTTCCGAACCCTCGATGCCGCGACCGGTGCGAATGGGATCACCTGGAATGTGCCCACGGCCGTCTCGGCCGCGGCCCTGGCGGCCGACGGGACGACCCTCGCCCTCGGCACTCCACGCGGCGGGATCACTCTCCATACCCTGGCGACATCGCCCCCTTCCCCACTTCGCAGTCTTCGTCCCCAGGACCGGCAAGAAAACCCGGTGGCGGTCCTCGGCATCGATGTCGATGACGATTTCGTATTCTCGTGCCTGGAGGACTATGCCCCCTCCCATGACGTCGAGAACGGAGGCGACATCGTCAACGCCGGTCCCACCCTCTGGACTCTGTCCACGGGGGCACGCCGCTTTCGTTTCGGTGCTCCCCAAGGGCAGAGCCATCTCATCCGCACCGGACCCGGCACCACCGCCCTGCTGGCGGCGGGAGGTGACGCACGATTCGCTCGCGTGGATCTTTCCACGGGAGCCGTGGTCGATTTCATGGGGCAAGGGCTCGGCCTCGAGACCGCCATGATGAATCGAAGCGACCCCCAAGGCGGCCTCCTCGTCTCCGCCGCGGGCGGAGCCCTCATGATTCACCGTATCCCCCTCGAAGGCGGTGTCTGGGGCCAGTTCATGGACAAAACGGTTCCAGAGCCCCTCATCGGCCTCGTCACCGCCCAGTCAGCGAACCGGCTCGCGACAGTCAGCATCCCGGGCGGTCTTTACGTCTACTCGGTTCAGACCAGATCGGGGCATCCCTCGGTCAAACCCCTCAATATCCCCTTGGGGCAGCATTTCGGAAAGACCCTCACGGTCACCCGAGAACTCATCGGACACCGCCGATCGGTCATGGAAGTCCGTGTTTCGGACGACGGCACACGTCTCGCCACCCGAGACCAAGACCACGAGGTTTTCTTGTGGACCCGCCGGTCCGACGGCGGCTTCTCACAGGAACGGCTCCCCGTCAACGGTCCCCGATACCACGGCATTCGGACCCGCGCCCTCGATTTTTGGGCCGGCACCCTCCACGTCGTGGGCGACGATGGAAACGTCCACGTGTTCCCACGGCCCTTCAACCCCAACAACACCCTCGTCATCACGCCCATGAAGGGAACGCGGAGAAAAAAGGCCATCGCCGTGCGCCGCGTATCCGCGTCTGCGGCCCTCCTGGCGACCGAGGATGGTGCCCTGTACCAGATGCACGTGCCCAGTGGAGCCTTGGTCAAACAAATCGTCCCGCGCGCCGAGGTCCTCCACCAGGGACGCGCCGGAGAACCCTACTCCGAATTCGTCGGAGATCTCTCCCATGGATACCTCGTCGCTCTTCCGT
>CAZLGG010000199.1:0-3057 GCA_964559135.1 uncultured Planctomycetia bacterium | reverse complement strand
CCTGGCAGGGAAGATCGACAGACGCCTTGGTTCATGGTTTACACCCACGCAAGGGTCCGCGTCAAGGCTTGATGAGAGCAGCATCCGAGGCAAAAGGGTTCCGGTTCGCGACCCCCGTGACTCCTGGACCGACGAGAGTCCAGAGTTGCTGGTGAGCGACGAAAAGCCAGGGGCAGTCTTCCTGGACGATCTCGATCATCTTGGCGTAAATCCGGCCGCGCTCCTTTCCGGGCGCGAGGGTCGTCGACTCCAGATAGAGGCGGTCGTACTCCGCGTTGCTGTAGAAGCCCATGTTCGGAGTGTCGCCCTGCGCGCCGGGCCTGGGAATGCTCCGCGTAGCCAACATGAGGAAGAAGTTGTCCGCGTCGGGGTAATCCGCGAACCAGTAGTTGATGGTGATCTCCTGAACGCCGCGCCGCGCCCGATCGATGAATTCAGCCATCCCGCGATGAAACCTCACCTGCACCTTGACGCCCAGTCGCGCCCAGGAGGACTTCAAGATCTCTGCGTCCTGGTGCGCCAAGGGGCCGGCGTCGGGTGCCTCGAGGACGAACTCGGGGAGACCCTCGCCGTTCGGATACCCCGCTTCGGCGAGCAAAGCTTTCGCCTTTTTCAGGTTGTACCGTCCGTAGGCCCAACGCTTCGGGCGCTGCGGCGTGTCGAGAGGAAGGCCCGGTGGCACGGGATGATTGGCCAGGATGGCGGCTCCCTTGTAGTAGTCGCGGACATAGCGATTGCGATCCACCGCGAGACAAAGCGCCTGCCGGAGTTTCTTCTTCGCAAGGATCTTGTTCCGCATGTTGAAGGCGATGTAGTGAACCCACGTGCGGTCGGAGACGAGAAGCTTCGTTCGCCGTGGTAGGTTCTTCCGCCGCAGGCGGCCGCGGGGCGTGCAGAATCGTTCCGCGTTGCCGGGATACAGATCCAAGAGGGCAAGATCTCCGACGAGAAATCTTTTCTCCTGTGTCGAGAGATCGGGAAGCACGTGAAGTCTCACTCCGCTGTTACGTGGGAGGGAGCCCGCTTTGCCACCCTCCGCGGAGCGCCAGTAATCGTCGCGACGCACGAAGAGCTTCAGGGTCTCCGTCGAGTTCTCGGGGTCGAAACGATAAGGACCGCTGCCGACCGGTCTTTGGCCCAGCCCGTCGCCGTACTTGCGTCGCGCTTCCCAAGGCACGACGGATGCCCACGCCATGGTGAGGAGGGCCGTGAACTGAGGGTAGGGACCACGAAATCGAATGACGAGCACCTGGTCGTCCTTCACATCGAGACCCTTCACGCGGGCGTCGTAATCGAAGAAGCCTTCCTTCTCGGCGCGCGTCCGAAGCTCGTCCAAGCCTTCGATCCGTCCCGCCAGATAGGCGTTCCAGTAGACGGATGCGTTGGCGGGGTCGGCGTGGTGATAGAGGACCCGCATGAAATCCATGGCATGGATCTCTCGGCCCTTCCCGCCCGGGAAGCAGGGATCATCTTGGAACCGCACACCCCGTCGGAATCTGAGAGTGACCCGGCGACCGCCCTCGGCGACTTCAGGCAATGTATCGAGCAGCCGAGGGACCAGACGAAGGACCTGGCCATCCGCCGCGCACGCCACGGGAGTCTCGTAGACCAACCGATAGATCTCGTTCCACGGAGGATAGAAAACCTTGTGGGGATCGAGGGTGGTCGGAAAACTTTGAACCGCCATCTCGAGGCGCTTCATGGATTCCTGCCCCCTCCCGGGCACGATCGAGAAGAGCACGACGAGGAGAGCGGCATAGAAGGAATGTTTCATCGAGCAACTCCAGAAACGTCACGAGCCGGTGCCGTCCCTACGATGAAAGTCGGCGCCTTTCCCGGTTTTCAAGCAAGCCGCGGGCCGGGCGCCTCGGATTCTCCTCTCCACCGCGAACTGCCGACAACGGGACTCTTTCTTTTGTCTTTTTTTGCGGTCGACATCCGAAGGCTCGGGTTCGGGATACCATGAGAAGGCATGACCTCGGAAACCGTTCATCCCCCGCGATTCCAGTTGATCCGCCGGCTCGGCGCCGGAGGGATGTCCACCGTCTCCCTCGCCAGGGACCGGGAGACGGGACGTCTTGTCGCGTGGAAAGTCCTGAATCCCAGCCTGCTCAGGGGATTCCCGGAGGAACGCCGTCGCATGTTAGGGAGATTCGCCCGCGAGGCCCGTCTCTTGAAACATCTGAAACAGGTGCCCCAGGTCGTCGACTGTCTCGACGCAGGCCTGGAGGAAACGCCGCCCTGGATCGCCATGGAGGTCGTGCGTGGGCGATCCTTGCGGACCATCATCGATCGGACGCGCGGCCGCGTGCCGCCGAGATTTCTGCGCGCCGTAGCCCTCGATCTGGCTCGAGGCTTGGCGGCAATCCACGCGGCCAGGGTTCTGCACCGCGACCTCGCTCCCGCCAACATCATGGTCGTGAAGAGCGAACGGGGCGGCGTCGGGGTGAAGTTCCTCGATTTCGGAATCGGAAAACCGCTTGGCCCCGAGTTGGACCCGGTCACTCGCAAGCCCACGCTCATGGGCAAACCTCAGTACCTTTCTCCCGAGCAGACCCGTGGCATCGAGTTGGAGGCCTCCTCGGATGTCTACTCTCTGGGCGTGATCCTTTACGAGATGATGGCGGGACGGTGCCCCATCGACGTGACGAGTTTTGCCGAGGTCGGACGGATTCGCCATGAGGACCCCGTCCCGTTCGCGAAGCTCCCCGCGAGCCGTCGGTTCCCCGAGGCGCTTCGAGACGTCGTGATGTCCTGCCTCGCGAAGGACCCGGCCGACCGACCCGGCCTGGACGAGGTGATCCGAACGTTCGATGGATGGATGGAAGGAGCAGGAGCTTCCGATTCGTACGCTCACCTCATGGCCGACATGGGGTTTTCCGACCCGAGAGAAGAGATGGCCCCCCCCACCTTGCTCTCGCCGGATCAGGTCCTCGAGGTCTATCGCGCGACCGACCTGATTGGCCGGGAGCCGGGCGACGAGATCTGGGACGCCGTCGACGTCGAGTCGGGACGGGCTGTTTCGATGCGTGTCATCGCGGGGGAAAAAAACGCACG
>CAZLGG010000198.1:0-3079 GCA_964559135.1 uncultured Planctomycetia bacterium | reverse complement strand
CCCCGTTCCTCCGCCCCCGCCATTCCCCCCCCCGGCCCCCTCGGCCGGAGAAGGGCGGCCCGGTGCCTCCACCTCGCCCCCCCCCATCCCCGCCGTATTTCTCAAAGCATACTATTTGTTCTAATAAAGTTCGACGCCTCCCCGGTCCGATGGGGGTAATGGTCCTCTTCCATCGGAGGGCCGGCCAATGCTTCCAAGAACCATTCCGACCTTCCCCTGTGTACAGGGATTGGCTCCGGGTCTGCCCAGGGAGAGTGTCCAGGCGTGATTTCCGAGAAAGCCCCCCCACCCGCCGACCCGACCGTGACGCGCGAAGACGACGACGGCACCCTCGTCCTGTCTCCTGACGAGATGCCCGAGCCTTCCTCCTCGGACCCGGAACTCGAGGACGATCTTCTGAATCCCGCGGAGGGTTCCCGCTGCGGATTCATTCCCGGCTACAGCTTGGTGGGAAAACTCGGCCGCGGAGGCATGGGGATCGTCTACCAAGCCATCCAAGAGAAGCTGCAACGTGTCGTCGCTCTCAAAGTGCTGACGCCCGCCAAGGCCAACGATCCCCGCTACGTGCAACGTTTTCGACGCGAAGCGATGGCCATCGCCCGCCTCAATCACCCCAACATCGTCACGGCCTACGACTATGGGGAAGCGAACGGGCGTTTCTTTCTGGCCATCGAGTACGTCGACGGCCCGGACGCCGCGGAACTCATCGCACGCCGTGGGCGCATCAGTCTGATCGAGGCCATCTGCATCGCCCGCGACACGGTCTTGGCACTCAATCACGCGCTTTCCCAGGGCATCATCCACAGGGACATCAAGCCCGCCAACCTCATGCTGCTGAACGAAGACATACGCGATGAGAACGGCGGGCTCTCGGGCGGCGTCGTCAAATTGACAGATCTGGGGCTGGCCAAGATCCGGGAGAACGCCCAGAGCGGGGTACGACGACGGACGACGGGGCGGAATCTCGTGGTGGGGACGCCGGGATACATGGCGCCCGAACAAGCACGGGGGGAACCGGCGGACTTTCGCGTGGACATCTTTTCGCTCGGTTTGACCCTCTACCACATGGTGACGGGCGAGAAGCCTTGCAAGGCCTCGAGTCTGGCCGAAGTCTTCGAATATCTGGAAAGCGGGCGGCTCGTCCATCCGCAGGATCTTGCCGACGACGTGAGCGACGCCTTTGTTCGAGTCCTCGATCGCATGTGTGCGCGCACCCCCGAAGCTCGCTATCAGAGCTACGAAGAACTGCTCATGGATCTTCAAGCCCTCATCGTCGGAATGGAGCCGGCCACCGCGCCCGTGGACCCGGAGATCTCGTTGCTGGCGAAACGAAGGAGTCACTTGACCGCCTGCTTCAGGCGCGACAAGAAGGCACGCTCCGCTCCGACCGCCAAGCCCTGCGGTCGTTCGCTGGGCAAGAGAATGAAATGGCTGGTTTGGGCCGCTCCCTTCGTCGCCGGCCTGGCTCTGGGGCTCCTTCTGGGTTAGCTCCGCTGTGTGGCATTGCTAGGCGAGACCGATTCACCTAGCATTCGCTGTGCGCTGGATCCGGCATTTCCTTCTCGTCGCCACGGTCATCGGTCTCGCAATGGGACTGCAGCTCGGCCTGCGTCACGCCCAATCCGTCCTCGAACATCCTCTCGCCGTCGACGATGGAGAAGGCCTCATGGTCGCACTCGCGGACACCGAAGCTCGAGGCGCGCCCCTGTACTCCCCCCTCGATCAAGAGCCGTACGTTGCGAACATCTACCCTCCTGTTTTCGCGACTCTCATGGTCGTCCTTCGGAGACCGGCCGGAGACCTTCTCACCGCGGGGCGGTGGCTGAGTCTCACGGGCGCCCTCCTCGCGGCTCTGGGGCTGGTGTGGACCGTGATGGTGATGACGCATGGGCCCGTATTCCCACGTATGTTGGGTGGCGTCGCGGCAGCGCTCATCTTCCTGAACGACCCCGAAACCCTCTACTGGGGATGCGCCGCTCGCGTCGATGTCTTGGGCTTGGGATTCGAAGTGCTCGGGCTGGCCGTTCTGCTCTCCCGACCCCACCGAGGAACCTGGAACGCCGCGGCACTGGCCCTATTCCTTTTGGCCGGATTCACGAAACAGAGTCTCGTTGCGGGCGCCGTCGCGGGACTCGTCACACTCTTCTTTCTGGATCGCGAAAGGGCGCTCCGTCTCACCATGCTCTTCGCCGCCGTCGGCGCTCTCCTCTTGGGAGGCCTCGTCCTCGCGACGAGGGGACTGGCCTGGGAGCATCTCGTGGTCGCCAACCACATCACGTGGTCACCGCGACTCGTCCTCTACTGGTGGAATGTCTTCCTCCTCAGACACTGGGCGATCGTCGGCCTGGCGGCGATCAGCGTATTCTTGCTTCTGCGATTTCCTCAGACCGCCAATCCGAAGACTCGAGGCGCGGTCATCTTCTTGTTTCTCGCCCTCGCGGCCTCGCTCACCTCGGGGAGGCTGGGGTCGAACACGAACCATCTCATGGAAGCTCTGGCGGCACTGTCTCTCGTCGTCGGAGTTGCCCTCGCGACGCTCGTCGCCCGCAGCGGCCGCACTGCACTGATTCTCCTGATTCCGGCGTTTCTCGGCTTTTTTCCCACGCGGGGCGGCCTGAGACTTCCCGCCGAGACCGGGGCGTGGTGGATGGGTCCCGGAGCCGAGGCACATCACGGTGCCGCGCAGCTCATCGAGGCCCTCGGAAAGGTTCCGGGGGACATCCTTTCCAGCCACCTGGCCCTCGCCCCCCTCACCGGCAAGCCCTTGCTCTATCAGACGGCCGTCATGGCGGAATTGGCCAAACGCGGCCTGTGGGACCCGAGTCCTCTCGTGCACCGCATTCGCGACAAGACATTTTCGGTGATCGTCCTCGATGAACCCATCGAGGACATCGACCCCGCGAACGATGTCCGATTCCCGCCGGCGGTCTTGGTTGCGATCCGTGAGAACTACGTCCTGAGGATTCGGAGAAGAAGGTTTTGCTTCCACGTCCCAAGGCCCTGAGGGAGAGCCGAGAGACCAATCGGGCGACCAGCGATCCGCAACGTTCTTCCCCGCCGCTCCGTGCCTCTGTGAGAG
>CAZLGG010000197.1:0-3105 GCA_964559135.1 uncultured Planctomycetia bacterium | reverse complement strand
AGCCTAACCCATCTTTCGCACTGGTTGGTTGTAAGTTGCTGTAAACACGGGGCAGGCTGTTGCAAAGTCACTCCAGAAAGTGGTGAAAGTGTGGTTACTGGGGAAGGGGTTTTCAGAAGCGCGCTTTAGAGGATGGGAGGTGGTCGGGATCGATGCCGAGTTTTTTGTCGATATCTCTCTGGGCGGGGTTGGGACGTCCGGCTTCTCTGATTCTGTAGACGCCACCATGTGTGGTGGGGACGATGAGGGTGACGTACGGGTGGGACAAGACATGTTGTGTTTGGGCATGCGAAGCGGAAGGGGGGCTCGCGTGTTCCCGTCCAGAAACGGCGCTTTTTTGCAATCTCGGCGTCAGCCTGTACGGGCAACCGCACGCAGACAGGCTTGCCGACGGACCCGCTCGTGCGACGCAGCAGAGTCCGCCTCCGAGGAGATTCGGACCTGCCTCGACATGGCCGAAACAACGCTCGTTTCTGCCTCGGGAACCACGCCGTTTCCATCCAGGTTGGCGGAAGGGAACGGGCCAGCTGCCACCCGGCACCGGTGGCGCATCGCGCGCTACTGGTGTTGGAGCGCCTGATCGAGGTGCTGCATCTGCTCCTGTTCGGACCGTTGGAGGTTTTGCAAACGGTCCCGCACGTCCGCCGTCACCGGCCGTGCGCTCGTCGCTGGGTTCAGGCCGGCGCGCGCCGCAGCGAGCTGACGCTTCGCCTCCATGAGATGGCGCTCTCCTCCGTACAACCCATACGATCGAAGCTCGTCCGCGGCCGATCGCAACGCGACGGCCGTATCGAGCGCGGCACTGCCCTCGGGCGCGCCCTGAGCCCAGGCAGCCGCGGTCCGAGCAATCGCCTGGAGCCGGTCCAGGGACGATGCGATCGTGCCTGGCGTGTCGAGGAACCCTTGGAGTACCCGGATCGTTCGGAGCGCCGCTCCCCGATCGAACGCGCGAGCCTCGACGCCGCTCTCGTGCAGATTGGACGAGATCGAGCGAACCGCCTCGACATCGTGCTTCGTTTCCATGCTCCGAAGCACCAGGACGAGAGCAACAGCAATGAGAACGATGATCATGAAAGCACCTGCGATTCTCATGGCGTCCCTCCTTGCGCTGCTCCACTGTACCACCGGTGCGCCCCCTCGCCCGGGCCCAGCTTGCACCCCGGCGGCAGCGGCGTCACAATCACCCCGGGAGGCCTACATGTACGACTGGCATCACACGACTGTGCTCGCGGTTCGCCGGGAGGGTCGCCTCGCCTTGGGGTCCGATGGGCAGGTCACGCTGGGATCGACGGTGATCAAGGCGGCGGCGTCCAAAGTGCGGCGACTCGCCGGCGGAGCCGTGTTGGCGGGTTTCGCCGGCTCGGTCGCAGATGCGCTCGCCCTGTTCACCCGTTTCGAGGCGAAGCTGGAGGCTTACGGCCACAACCTTGAACGCGCCGCCGTCGAGCTTGCCAGGGACTGGCGCACGGACAAAGCGCTTCGTCACCTCGAGGCGATGTTGGTGACCGCCGACGCCACCACGACGTTACTCGTTTCCGGAACCGGGGAAGTTCTCTCGCCCGATGACGACGTCGTCGCCGTTGGTTCGGGAGGACCGTACGCGTTGGCCGCAGCGCGCGCCCTGCTCGCCCACAGCGACCTCGCCGCCGCCGACATCGTCAGGAACGCACTTCATATCGCCGCCTCCATCGACATCTACACGAACGACCAGATTACGATCGAGGAGCTGCCATGAGGCTCGACACATTGACGCCCAAAGAGATCGTCGCCGAACTCGACCGGTACATCGTGGGACAGGACGATGCAAAGAAGGCCGTTGCCATTGCGCTGCGCAACCGGTGGCGGAGGCAGCAGCTCGATCCAGAGCTCGCCGAAGAAGTCGCACCGAAGAACATCATCATGATCGGCCCAACGGGCGTCGGCAAGACAGAGATCGCACGGCGGCTGGCCCGCTTGACCGGATCGCCGTTTCTCAAGGTGGAGGCTTCGAAATTCACCGAGGTCGGGTACGTTGGACGCGACGTCGAGTCCATCATCCGCGACCTGGTCGAGGCGGCCATTCAGCTCGTTCGGACGGAGCAGGCCGCTTCAGTCAAGGTCCGTGCCGAGCGCGCCGCCGAGGATCGCCTCCTCGATCTTCTCGTACAGCACCGCTCCACGACACCCGATCCCTCATGGGAGGAGAACCGACGCGTCATCAAGAGGCTCCTGCGGGAACATCAGCTCGAAGACCGCGAGGTCGAGGTCGAGATCTCCGAGCAGAAGATGCCGACGATCGACCTCTTCACTCCCCAGGGCATGGAGTCGATGGGGATCAACTTCAAGGACATGTTCTCCGGCATGTTCGGGCAAAAAAAACTCAAGAAGATGAAAGTCTCCGAGGCGCGCCGGATCCTCGTTGCCGAGGAAGAGGACCGCCTGATCGATCGCTCCAGGGTCGAGGCTGAGGCCATGAGCCGCGTCGAAGAGAACGGGATCGTGTTCCTGGACGAGATCGACAAGATCGCCGCACGGGAGGATGGCGGCCACGGTCCGGATGTCTCCCGGGAAGGTGTGCAGCGGGACCTCCTACCGATCGTCGAGGGCACGACCGTCAACACCCGGTACGGTCCTGTGCGGACCGACCATATTCTGTTCATCGCAGCGGGCGCGTTTCACGTCTCCCGACCGGCAGATCTCATTCCGGAGATGCAGGGCCGGTTCCCGATCAGGGTCGAGCTGAGCTCCCTGGGCGCATCGGAGTTCCAACGGATCCTCACCGAGCCCGAAAGTTCGTTGATCCGCCAGTACACCGAGCTCCTCAAGACCGAGGGAGTCGAGCTGAGCTTCCAAGCGGATGCGATCGAGGCCATCGCCGATGTGGCCGCTCAGATCAACGCTTCGGCCGAGAACATCGGCGCCCGCAGGCTTCATACGGTGATGGAGCATCTCTTGGAGGATATTTCGTTCTCGGCGCCAGAACATGCCGGCACGCCGTATGTCGTCACAGCAATGATGGTCCGCCAACGTCTCGAACCTCTGATCTCGGATCGCGACCTGGCACGGTACATCCTGTGAGTGGCCCGATGCGCCGTGCCGTCTCAGCCGCCTGGGTGCTCCCGGTCC
>CAZLGG010000196.1:0-3146 GCA_964559135.1 uncultured Planctomycetia bacterium | reverse complement strand
CATGCTCCTCTTCTACCGGGACTTCATCGACGGAGCCTACTTCCACCGCAACGACACGAAGATCCTCAACATCCTGCTCGGCAACCTCACCCTCGAGAACGTGCGGAGAGGCAGGCTGGGCTGGGACAAGAAGACGTTGCGCCGGCTCGATCAACTCGATGTCAGCCGGGGCAAGGGTGGCATCAGCGGCCCCTACGTCTGGTTCAACTTCATCACCCACGCCGTTGCGCAGCAGGTGGCGCGCTTGATCATCGAGTACAACCAGAACGCCGTCCCGATCAAGGACCTGGCCGTGCTCTCGCCGGAAGAGAAGGCCGCGTTCGTCGATTGGTGCCAGCTGAAACGACGGGTTCGCGCGGCCCGGCGCGGTGAAGCCTTGCTCGAATTCGCCGATCGGAAACGCATCGAAGGCAAGGGATTGCGGCTGGTCTATCGGACCACCGAGTTCAATGCTCTGCACTTTCTTTCACCGGACCGCCGACGGGACGACGCGGTCCGCCGCAGGTATGGGGACGACGTGGCGGATGCCTTGGTCGATGATCGCCGCCATCTGATCCGAGAGATCTTCGGGACCTATCCCTTGCACGAATGGCCCCACGAGAAGCGGGTTCTCAACCCCTACGCGTTTTACGGAAGATACCTGGCGGGAGGGAAAGTCTTTGTCTTTCCCATCGTCGTCCTGGGCTGGGCTTTCAAGGTGCTCCGATTCCTCTACGGGCGATTCGTCGACACCGTGAAGGACCTCCGTCATCCCGAGGAAAAGCCCATCGATGTATCGAAGGGCATGGCGTCCTTCGAGGTCGCGCAGAGAAAAGTCCGTCGCATGCGGCGCCCCGTCGTGATGGAAGCTTTCCGTTTGCGCGCCGCGTTCGACGTGCAGTACCTGGGACTCCCTTGGCCCGGTCGACAGATCACGGTCGATGAGAAAGAACTCGCGGCCGAAGACTTGGCCGTGCTGGACGCGACCGAGCGGGAGTGGGAGGAATTGCGGGAGCTGAGTTACAGGAAGGAGCGTCAGCTTCGAGCCCTGGATCGCGCTTTTTTGCATCGAGTCGGGGAGAACGGCGTCTGGGAGGATCTCCTCCGCGGGTCGGGGGGGGCACCGGGCTGCGAGGGCGAAGCTCTGCGCGCGCTCGTGACGGCGTTTTGCTGCGACCACAGAAAAACCTGGTCGCTCGTTTCGAGTTTCGAGGAACTGGGGGGCCTTCTTCGCGACATCCTGGAGGGCTCGGAGACGCGTCGTCGCCGGTTCCCGCCTCTCAAGCGCGTCGTGCGACGGGTGCAGACTCTGATCGCACCGCTGGTGCAACACCTCCCGCGCCTCCAAGCCCTGGAGGGCGAGGAGCGAGAGCGCGTTTTGGAAAAGCTCTGCGTCGCCGTAGCAGAGCGTCCGCGGCTCGAACGCAGTCTGACGAGTTCCCGATCCCTTCATTCGGCCCTGGTGCATCCCTACGATGTGGTCATGGACGTCCTTTTGCGAACGGCTCGCAGGCCGGGAGCGTGGACGGAACAGATCGTCGCGGTGAGAACGATTCAGACCCTGGGCATGCTGGATCTCCAGGGGTACGAGAATCTCATTTTCGCCCTGGGTGAGTACGGCGACTGAGGATCGTGGGGGCGCTATTCCGTGGAGTGAGACCGCGCTCGGCAGGACCCGCGCACCGTGGGTGAAAGGCGCCGTGCTCGCTCGCCATGAAGACATGAGACCTGCAGAGCAAGCGTTGCACTCCGGAAGCGACGGTTAGCCGATGGAGCCCGTGTCCACGAGGGTTTCGCGAAGCCGATGGATACGGCGCGCGAGTTCGAAGGGGTCGAGGGGAAGCGCGATCAGGGTGAAGATGTTCTGCTCCACCTTCAGTTTGTTCAGGCGTTCCTTTTGCCCTTCGTCCACGAGTCCCATGATGGGCATCGTCGTATCGATCTCGCGGATGCGCGTCAGGAGCTCCAGGTCGTTCGCGTTGCGCTCCTCGATGTCCAACACGAGGGTGTCGTAACCGCCCTCGCGAACGAGTTCGAGGACGTCGCTCCGGGGAACGGGAAACGCGTTCATGGACGGGAACTGTTTGAATGCGGTGCGAACGACGTCGGTCAGAACCTTGTCGTGCAGGCAAACGAGGACTTTGATCACCGTCCGAATCCTCCCGAATCGGGGCCGCCGGGGCCCGCTGTTCGAAGACCGAGGTCCGTGTCTCGAGACATGACCTTCCTCCTCGTTTGGTATCGGATCTCGGCCGGGTATTCTTGAACCATGGCACGGGAATTCCATGGGATCGACGAGGCGGGTTACGGTCCGCTTCTCGGGCCGCTCGTGGTGGGGCGGAGCGATTTCGAGGTCGTGGGCGAGGAGTCGCCCGCCGAACCTCGAGCCCCTGCTTCTTCCTGGATCGGGGATTCCAAGCGCATTCTGGCGGGGTCCGGCGGGCGGGAACACCTGGAGCGGGCGGTGCTCGGATGCCTGGCCCATTTGGGGCGGCCGTGGACTTCGCTGGGACGGCTCGTCCGGCCTCTCGCTCCCGACGGGGCCTGGGATTCGCTCCCCTGGTACGAAGCTCTGGACGCGACTCTGCTCCCCCTGTGGACGTCCGTCGAAAACGTCGACGCCACGGCGCGGGCGATCGAGGCCGGGGAACTCTTCGGGCCGGCGCGGAGGCTGACGGGGCTGACCGCGCGGGTCCTTCCGGAGTCGTCCTACAACGTTCTCGTGCGAGCGACGGGCAACAAGCACGAGACCCTGATCCAGGAGGTGATGGAACTCATCGACGCCGCCTGGACACCCGACGTCGACCACGTCTTCGCCGTGGACCGCCTGGGCGGCCGGAAGCGCTACGGCGCCAAGCTCGCCTTCGCCTTTCCATTCCAGCCCCTCCATGTCTGCGAGGAGACGCCGCGCCTCAGCCGCTACCGGGTGGAGGGAAAGGGCTCCTCCGCCGAGATCTTCTTTCGCGTTCATGGCGAGGACCACCACCCGGAGTGCGCCTTGGCGTCCATGATGGCGAAATATCTCCGCGAAGCCCTCATGCATGGCTTCAACGTCTACTGGGCCTCCCGCGCTCCCGGCCTTCTCCCCACCGCCGGCTACTACGAGGACGGCCGCCGATTCCTCGACGACCTCTTGGCCCGGGGCCTCCTCGACGACGCCACCCGCC
>CAZLGG010000195.1:0-3289 GCA_964559135.1 uncultured Planctomycetia bacterium | reverse complement strand
TCATCCACGACGTCGGGACGGCCCTCCTCCGTGTTAGAACGAAGTATCGCTTCGAGGAGATACCTCTTGACCGTTGACGCGCGAGATCGAATCTACGACATCATTCTCTCGAAGCCGGAAGCGGGCTATCAGACCTACTACGAGGCCCTTCGGGCCATGGGGATCGCCCCGACACCGAGCGAGCAGGAAGGAAATCTCTACGCGCCGAACCCCGTGATCGTGCCCGGGCGAATCATCGAAGCGATGATGGGCGACTTGGTTGCATTCCTGGATGCCCGAAAGAGCGCCCTTCGGGACGAAGCGGATTGGCTTTCGCTCCTCCCGACGGAAGAAGCGGAGGTCTTCGGCTCCGCCGACGTCGCCGCGAAGCTCCTGGAATCCATGGGCGGCCAATTCCCCTTCGCCGTCCTCGACGCCTACCTGATCGAGGGCAAGTCCGGCGAACTCGACCGCTCGTATCTCGAATGGCAGAGCTTTCCGGCCTACTCGGCTCTCGGGCTGGACATCACGGAGGTTCTGTTCCGGCTCCATCCCGACGTGGAGGCCGCCGGGGCCAAGGCGCACCCCGATCCGTCGTGGAGTCTCCGCCGGCTTCGCGACAATCTTCGAACGGCTCTCCTCGGCGAGGCCGTCGACGACCCTCGATGCGCCGTGATTCTGGACATCGAACCCGAGGACCAGGCCACCCTGGACGAATTCCTCGCCTGCCAGAGGCTCACGGGCGGAGAGCGCGACGGGATGGGCATCATCGACCCACGCTCCATCTCCTACCGGGACGGGGTTCCGCATTACCTGCGCGACGGAACGTGGATTCCCGTGAAGGCCGCCATGTCGCGGCTCGTCCATGACGACGTGACCAAAAACCTCCTTCCCCAACTCTCCGCCGCCGACAAGGCCAACCTTACCGCGCTGTTCGGCGACACGAGCGTGGACTGGCGCGTCCATCCTCTCCATTTCCACCTGGGGAGCAAGCGGGACTTCCCCGCCTTTTTCGCCGCCGGTCTCAGCGCGGCACTCGCTCCCTGCCACGAGATCGACGAAGACCTGATCTCGCGATTCCGCGACCAGGGGTCCCACGCCCATGGCTGGGTCCAAAAGCCCATCGACGGCTGCAGCGGCCGAGCGGTCACTCCGAATCCGAAGGTCGACGAACTCACGCCGGGTTGCCTTCTGCAACGAACGATCCTCCCCGCCGCATGCCATCGCACGCCGTGGGGGCCGCGGGAACCCGAAGTCCGGGTCATGGGCGTTCCCACGCCGGAGGGCGGCCTCGTCTGCACGGCGGTCTACACCCGCGTCAAGGCGCCGGACTCCTTTCACTCCAACGCGGGGCGCACGGCGGCGACGGGCAGTCCGGGCTCCGGTGAGGGCTTCGCCCTGATCGCGTGAGCCGCGGGGGAGAAGAGGAGCACCGACTCCAGGGAAAGGGTCCTCTCGCGGAGACGCAAAGGCACGGAGACTCATCCGCCGAGCCGCCTACCACTCCCCACCTCCTTCTCTGTGCCTCCCTAGCTCCGCGAGAGAAAAAACAGAACGTCGAGGTGGGTCGAGACGCTCGCCGTGCCGCCGATCGTCCACGCTTCGCTCCAACATGCAGAGCAAGCTCTGCGCTCCAAAAAAAGGGGCCCCCGCTCTCATGAGCGAGGGCCCCTCGGCTGGATTGGGGGGGGGAATCAGTAATTCAAGACACTCGAAACCTCGATGTTCGAGGACCCCGTGATGGCGAAGGTCACCGGATCGAAGGTGACGGTCACGCCGTAGAGGTCGATACCGAGGTTCGGCACGTTGGCGAAGAACTGGAAGAGGCTCTCGCCATTCGCGTCGAGAACGCCGCGGAACGGCGCCGGCTTGTTGAACTGATCGAACAGGTCGGGAATCGCGATGTGCAGGCCGAACCAGAATCCGGTTCCGGCTCCCGGACCACCGTTGGCGGGGTCCACCGAGAAGGCCGAGAAGTACTCGTCTCCGGGGTTGCCGCAGAGGTTCTGCACGATCATCGTCCCCGGACCGCCAAGACCGAAGTCCACGTTGAGGGTGATCGACTGGGTGATCTGGACATCGAGCAAGTAGGCGCCCGAATTCTGATCATCGACTCCCGCCACGCGGACATAGTAGGTCTGACCCTGTAGGACATTGAAGTTCAACGTCGCGCCGCCGTTGCCGCCCATGGTGGGATCGGCGCTTGCGAGCTCCGTGAACGTCCCCGTACCCGGACCGAACGGGCAGACCAGGCTGCCGAAGTCCGGGCCGACCCAGACGGAAAGCTGCGAGTCGAAGCTCGCCGCACCGCCACTGGTCATGTCGTCGGTCGAAATCACCACGGGGCCGTCGCAGATCGCCACGAACCGATACCACTGGTCGTTGGAAAGGTCCGTACTCGTGCCGGTCGTCGGGACGAGGATGCTCTGCGGCGTCGCGCAGAGGGTGTCGCCGCCGATGAGACCGCTCCCGAGGATCTCGATGGCGTCGCAGGGATCGTCCCCGACGTTCGTCATCACGGTCAACGTGGCGATGGCGCTGGTGGCCATGCCGCAGGAGTTCGTGACGACGACGTCGTAGTCCCCCGCGTCCGCAAGCGTGACCGCGGGGAGCACCAAGCTGTCATTGGTCTCTCCGATCAGGTCCGAGCCGTTGAAGCGCCACTGATAGGTGAGGCTTCCGCCGCTGGCCGCCACCTGGAAGGTCACCATGGAGCCTTCGCACGCATTCTGCGACTGAGGATCGCCCGTCACCAAAGGCACCGTTTCGATCGTCAAGCTGGCCGAAGCGCTCGTGGTCGCGCCGCAGGCGTTGGTGACGACGACGTCGTAGTTGCCGTCGTCGGCCACCGTGGTGCTGGCGATCGTCAAGCTCGACGACGTCGCACCAGGAATGGGCACCCCGCCGAACCGCCACTGGAAGCTGAGCGGACCGGCCCCTGTCGCCGCCACGGAGAACGTGGCCGGATCCCCCTCGCAAACCGTCAGGGACATGGGCTGTCCCGTGATCGTCGGAGCATTCCCAATGACAGTCACGTTGAAACTGCACGTCGCCGTGTTTCCGCTGCCGTCCGTGGCGGTGAAGGTCACCACCGTCGTCCCGCTTGGGAAGGTCGAGCCGGAAGCGAAACCGGCCGTCAGAGCAAACGTCACACCGGGGCAGTTGTCGCTCACGGTTGGCGGTGCGTAGTTCACCACGGCGTCACATTGACCGGGATCGGCATTCACCGTGACATCCGCCGGGCAGGTGATGGAGGGTGCTTCCATGTCCACCACCGTCACCGTCTGCACGCACGTCGAGCTGTTGCCCG
>CAZLGG010000194.1:0-3294 GCA_964559135.1 uncultured Planctomycetia bacterium | reverse complement strand
CCGCGTCCGTTGACGGTCCAAGGTGCCCTCCTGAGTCCGTCGTCGTTTCCCCGGCGGTTGCCGCAGATCCTTCGATGAGACCTTGACGTGAACGAGTGTCCGTGATCTCATGGATGAACTTCGCCGGGGAGGCAGGTTTGGAATGGGTTGCCGCCGGAAGGCTTGGAACTTTGGAGGAAGGCGAATGAATCATCGGGTCCAACGACTCTCGTGGACCGGCCTCCCCCTGTGAGAGGGTCGTTGTGGGAATGGAGAGGAGGCGCCATGGGCCATGGGGTGTGCAGGTTCATCGGATTGAGGTGGGTTTTTGGGTGGCTCGTCATCTTCGCGACCGTGGCCGAGGCCCAGTTTCTGAGCGAACTGCCCCCATGGGTCGCGACCGTTTCGACGGACTATGGGGAGTTCGGGGGGGCTCATCCGGGTCTCGCGAATGTCGCGGGACGTTGGGCGCAGGTCGAGCGAGATGGTCTCCTTGGGTTGCCCCCTGGACCCAGTCTCGACGAGCTCATTTGGTTTCATCCCATGCATGGGGAATTGATCGTCGGTCAGTACGACGCGACGAACGGGGTCTTCACACGTAGCGCTTTTGATACCGGGCTTGATTTCATCTACTCGGTGGCATTCGGAGGCTTTGAAAACGGCCCCAGGGAGTTGGTTGTCGCGGGTCAGGTGGGAAATGTCTCACGGGTTTTGTACACGGACTGGCCACCAGGTGGCACGCCCGCCAATTGGGTCTTCTCCACTCTCGTACCGGATGGTGTGCCTGGCTCGCGCTATCTCGCCGCTCAAATCGATGGAGACGAATTGTATGTGTTCGACGCTTTCACCGAACTCATCCTGAGGTATGGAGACGGCGATGCCGACGGGATCCCGGACGCCATTCATCCTCCCGCGACGGTCGACATCAACGTTGCGGACGAGATCGGCCCCGTGTTCGGGTTCCTCTCGCGTGACGGGAAAGTCGGAGTCTCCTTTCATCCCGCAGGCTTGGCGAGGGTCTTGGCTGACTGGGAGGTCGTTGAAAGCGGACAGGCAGGCATCCTCGAGTTGGTCAGGCGATCACCACATCTTGCGGGACGCGCGGGTTTCTTGACCGATGAAGTCGTGGCGGGACAACAGCATATTCCTGTCTATGGTGGTTACCTCTCGACGGTGCACATCTTGAGTGGGCCATCGTCGAGTCAGTTGCGTCAAGTCAGCGGGGAATACAAGGTCCTTGACCCTTCCGGGATCGTCAACGTGCTCGTATCACCTCCCCTGACGGCGGGTGATGTCGTGAAGATTGTCTCCACTCAGAGTGGAGACTCCGAATTTGCGACCGTGTCGCCGACCAAGCGATTCATGTTCCCCCAGAACGTCATCGACGACTCTCCCGTCGCCGACGGCGGAAGTGTCTTGCTGATGGGAGTGAATCTCGACCAAGACTTGGCGGTGAGTGTCGATATCGAGGGCATTCCTGTGATGGCGAAGGCGACGCTCATGGGACGGGAGATGCTCTTCTTGAGTTCTCTTGCCATTCCGGACGAGACTTCCGCCGAGCAAGTCATGCACATCGTCGTGACACATCCGGATTTTCCTCACCCGTATGAATACTGGATCGGGATTCTGCGCTGACGAAGGGCTCCATGTCTCGATGCGTCGGTGTCAGGGGGGCGGGATGGTAGCGCGGTGGCGTGGGGGGGGAGGAGTCCCTATAATCCGGCGCTCCGTGGGGAATCATGTCTGCCGTGACCGCTGTGATCTTCGATATGGATGGGGTCATCCTCGACTCCGAACCCTTGCACTTGGAGGCGGCCAACCGTCTCCTCGCCCGGGAAGGTGTGCACTTGCATGCTTCCGAGAACGAGGAATACCTGGGCTGGAACGAGGCGGCTTACTGGGGCGCCCTGAAGGAGAAGTTCCATCTCGCGCGCTCTCCCCGCGATTACACGAACGAGCGCCATGCCGTCCTCGTGGATCTCTTGAAGGAACACCTTCCCATCGCGCCCGGTCTGGTGGCGTTTCTGGAGGGGCTCGTCTTACGGAAACTTCCCCTCGCCGTGGCGTCCAGCTCGGAACGGGATCTCATCGATTTCGTCCTGAGAGAGGGCGACCTCGATCGCTTTTTTTCCGTCGTCGTCTCCGGTGACGAGGTCGAACGCTGCAAACCGGCTCCCGACATCTTTCTCGAGGCGGCGCGAAGGCTCGGGAAAGAGCCTCCGGAATGCGTGGTTCTGGAAGACTCCATCAACGGAGTCCGCGCGGCCCAGGCGGCCGGAATGCGCTGCGTCCGGGTGGTGACGGAAACCACCCAAAGGCTGAGCTTCCCGCCGGTCGATCTGAGAATAGAGGGGTTCGTGGACCTGGACCCCGCCTCCATCCTCTTTCACTCGGAGACGTATCCGTGAAGACGGCAATCCTGGGCGGCGGCATCACCGGAGTCACCGTGGCTCGCGTTCTTCAAGACCGGGGCGTCGACTGGTCGATGTTCGAGGCGACGGAGCGTCTGGGCGGGCTCTGCAAGTCCGAGGTCGTCGATGGCTTCGTGGCCGACCGCGCGGGGGGCCACATCATCTTTTCCAAGGACAAGGAGGTCCTCGACTTCGTTCTGAACGCCCTGGGGGAAGGCGCGACCCACCAGAGCCCTCGAAAAAGCGCCATCTGGTACGAAGGTCGCTACGTTCAGTACCCCTTCGAGAACGGACTCGCCGACCTCTCCAAACAGGACAACTTCGAGTGTCTCGAGGGATACCTCGAAGCCTACATGGCGCGAAAAAACGGCGCGCCCCAGCCCGAGAACTTCCGCGACTGGTGTCTATGGCGTTTCGGCAAGGGCATCAGCGAGAAGTTCATGTTCCCCTACAACGAGAAGATCTGGAAGATCGACCTCAGGGAACTCAGCACGCAGTGGGTGGCGGGCCGCGTGCCGGACGCACCTCTCGAGGACGTTCTCAAGGCGTCGATCGGCATCCGCACCGAAGGCTACAAGCATCAGGCGCGCTTTTGGTATCCCATGGAAGGGGGTTTCGAATCGGTCGTGCGAGCCGTGGCGAAGCCCCTCGAAGAAGACCGCATTCGGCTGAATACGCCGGTGAAAACGGTGAGGAAGGTGGGGGGCGGTTTCCTCGTGAACGGCGAGGAGTTCGACCGCGTCGTCAGCACGGTCCCGCTGAAGGAATTGGCGAAGGCTCTCGACGACGTGCCGGAGGAGATCGCCCGGGCTTTCGACGGCCTCGACTCCACGAGCGTCACGTCGATCCTCGTGGCCATCGATGAGCCGCCGTGCGATGACCGCTCATGGATCTATTTCCCCCA
>CAZLGG010000193.1:0-3489 GCA_964559135.1 uncultured Planctomycetia bacterium | reverse complement strand
GAGATCGAGAGAGGCGTTCCCGCGTGTCCACCAGCAGTCTTTTGATTCCGTCGACGGATCGCGTCGTCTCCGGTGTGAGTCCGAAACGAAACCGCTCGTAGAGTGCGGTCAGATAGGGGAGTTCGCAGAGGAAGAAAAAAAGCGTCTCCGGGGCCACGGGGAAGGAGTGAACCGGGGCGAAGCGGGGAGAGGACTCGGGATAGGGCTTCCTCAAAAGATAGGCGTCCCTGACATAGGGCCAGTCCAGAAGCGACACCGGAAAGAAGACGGTGTCATGATCCAACTCCAGCTTGTGGAGTTCGAAGGCCAGGTGGCGGCAGCGACGATCTCTTTGACTCTCGGGGGCTGGAGGAGGGATGACGGGAAGTGTAGCCGCGGCGAGCTGGGCCAAGGAGAGGCCCTTCAGGACGTAGGCGTCCGGGTAAACGGCTTCCTCGGGCTCCCAGTCCGGGATCTCGGGGTCGAGGAACGCCGTCGGGATTCGCTCTTCCCGCGCCATCCTCAGGGCGCGAATGACGGGTTGGCAGGGGTCGATGGGCACGTAGCTGGCGATCTGCGTGTCGTCGGAACGGGGTTGCACGACCGCGCTGACGAGGGGTAGGCGATCGACCGCGGCGATCACAGGCTCCTGGAACGAAGGAGGCAGTGGAACCGCCACGCAGTCGAACTTTCCACTCAAGAAAAGGTCCCGGAGGGCCAGCGTCGCATCCGCGCTCCCGTGGATGACGGGCACGAGCAGAGTCCCCGAGGGCAGTCGGAACACCTCGTCCGACGTGTTCATAGGAGATCGTCGTCCGGGCGGAGGGGGTCATCGTCTTGAAAGAAGAAGTCGGCGAATCCGGACGGGAGGCTCTCGTCTCCAAGCGTGCGGCGTCTTCGTTTGGACAAAGCGTCCAGGTCCAAGGCCTCTTCCCCGAGCGTCGCCAGGAGTGCCTCCTTCCAGGCGGCGTCGTGAGCCAGGGGATGCTCCGGATCCTGCGCCGTTCTCTTGAGCGCAAAGCGCAGAATGTTGAGTCCGTCTCGCGGGGAGAAATCCAGATCCAGCTCGTGGCTCGATTGCAAAAACCTCACGGTCAGTGCGAGCAACTCCTCGGTGGCGAACGGGATGTGGTACTTCAGCATTGCGAGTTCGTCCTCCGCCGATGGATAGCCGACTTGCAGTGTGGGCTGCAGGCGGGAAAGGATGTAGTCGGGGATCTCGTAGGTCGATTCATCCTCGTTCATCGTCACGCAGCAACGGAAATCCTCGTGGGCGGAGATCGTGAGCCCGGCGATGATGGACTCGACGGTTCGCCGGTGATCGAGGAGGGGGGCGATGGAGGCCCAGCTCTTCTCGTTCATCCGGTTGCCCTCGTCGAGGACACAGGCGCCGCCGCGAACCATGGCGGTCACCAGGGGAGACGCGTGATACGTGATTTTTCCGTTCTCGGCGAGGACGGGAGTGATCAGGAGATCTTCGGGGCGCGTGTCCGACGTGCATTGGAAGACGTAGAGTTCCTGTCCGCGAGAACGCACGGCAGACATGGCGAGCGTGGTCTTCCCCATTCCGGGAAGGCCGACGATTCGAGGCGATAAAGGCAAGTCCCCCGGAGCGACGGTCAACCAGCAGGCGAGGAGTTGATGCAGCGCATCCTCACAGCCGATCCAGCGATCGTCACCTACGACGGGTTGGGAAAGGGTCACGCTGATGCCGTCGATGACCGCTTGCTTTTCAGGCATGTCGTTCAGCTTCCCTCTTGGCTTCCTCGATGATCTCCGGCGGGAAGCCTTCGGCCTCCAAAAGGCGTATGGCGTTGCCGCTTCGAGCGGCGCCCGGCCGCAATCGATACGTAAACACGAGTCTACCTCCCTCGAGGGCATCCTCGAAATGCGCGTTGGCGACCCGTCCCGGGGGCGAACTCTCCTCGAGACGGGTGAATTCATCGTCATGGGTCGCGAGAATGGTGAGAGCTCCGGAGTCCGCAAGCCACCGCGCGACTTGGACGCCGGCCGCGACTTTCTCTCGAGTGTTCGTGCCCCTGAAGATCTCGTCGATCAGGGAAAGCTGGTGGGGATTTGCGCCCGCGCCATCCAGGATCGCCTTCACGCGTTCGATCTCGGCGGCAAAGTAGCTCTTGCCGCGGGCAAGGGAGTCGTGAACCTCGATGTCGGTGAGCAACCGGAGCGGGGTCCAGTTCATTCGGACGGCGGGGACGGGAGCACCGCATTGCGCAAGCAGAACGGAGAGCCCCGTGGCGCGGAGGAACGTCGTCTTCCCGGCCATGTTCGAACCGGTGACGACGAGAAGTCGCGGCCCCATGCTCAGGTCGTTGGAGACCGCGGTGGCGGGTGAGATGAGAGGGTGGCACAACCCCTCGATCTCGAGTTTCGGATGTTCTCGGCTCTGCGGCTCGGGCCAGCACCAGCCGGGCATCTCCTCTCGCAGGTTGGCAAAGCAACACAGGGCTTCCATGGCGGCGAGGCTCCGCCATGCTTCCACGACTTCGTTCCGCGAGCCTTTCCACCACGCCTGGGCGCGAGCGACGAAGAACAGGTCGCAAGAGAAGAACCAGTCGAGGAGAACGAAGAGGAGACCGGCCCGGTAGAGCCTCAGTCCTCTCCATTTCCTGAGCGCCCCTTCGACGGCTGGAGCCGGCCCCAGGCCGACATCCACGAGGCGGGTCGTCAACTCGCGAAGGTAGGGGCTCTCGAAGCTCCGTGCGCGGACCATTCGGGAAACCTGGAGGATGGCTTTCAGATGAGGTTCGAGGCGCAGGAGTTTCACCCGCATCTCGACCGCGGTCGCGCGAGGACGGCGAAACACGAACATCCCCAAGGCTCCGACCAAAACGGCCCCGCCGAACCAGGCGTCGGACTGGAGAGTGAGGGAGAGAATGAGGGCGGTCAAAGAGGCAGCCATGAAAGCCGGCAGGGCCGGGAGGCGTCCTCTATCGGGCAACGGGTCGGGCTCGCGAACGATGTCTTCGAGAACGCTGTCGTCGGGCCCACCTCGAATCTCGGACAGAATCTCCAAGAGGTCGCGTCGGAATTCAGGTGCGTCGTGAAGTTCGCGGGCGGCCTCTTGCCGCCGCTTGATGAGCGAGGGGGCCTTCAAACCGTTCGTGAGCCACTGCTGGAGGAGGATTCGGCCCCAGCGTGACGGGGCACTGGCGAGGAGATGAAAGAGATTGCTCCGGCCGCGATAGATCTGAAGCTCGTCGGCGACATCCGCCGGCCAGGGAGGGAGCGTCTCGGCCGTCTGGGTCGCGAGTCGCAGGATCGGAGGGCGCCCCGGGTCGAGACATGGATCGTCGATCGGCCCCCGTTCGGGGTTCGAAATGCGTAAGGCCTTTTCTTGGAGGAGGGAGATCGAACGGCGCAAGGCGTCTCTGCGGCGTCGCACGGGAGCATGCAGGAACACCAGGGTCGCAAAAAGAACTCCGCCCGGCAGAAAGAGTATCCACCCGAACAGTTCCCTTTTCGTGGCCGCCGCGGCGAGGAATCCTGCGG
>CAZLGG010000192.1:0-3490 GCA_964559135.1 uncultured Planctomycetia bacterium | reverse complement strand
AAACAGACAAAGGACTCCCGCTCGCATGAAACCTCGATCCTTGTTCCCCTGGATCTTTCTCCTCGTCGCACTGGCCGTGGTTCTCGTGGTGCTCCGTGGTTTTCTTCACTCATCCGCAGAACCCCTCGATGCGCGGACGCCAACTCCATCCAAATCCGACACCACGTCCACCTCCGATGTCCACAGGGCTCCCTCCGCCGACCGATCGGAGAAAAGGAGGGTCCTTCCCCCCGCGACTGGGGACTCGGCGCCTTCTCCATCCCCCTGTCTTTTCGGCATCGTACTCGACACGACGGGTGCGCCGGTGGCTGGAGCGCAAATCGAACTCTCCAAGAGTGGCGTGGAGGATGCTCATCTGTCGCGCGTGGATCAGCGAGGCCATTGGGACACGTTCCCCATCCAAGCAGTCGCCCAAACCACCTCCGATGCCGATGGGCGCTTCACGTTTTCAGGAATCGACGCAGGCCGGCTTCAGCTGGTCGCCCGCGAGGAATCTTACGGCGACGCTCTGCTCTTCGTCCATGTGCCCCACGCCGGGCCGCTCCGCGTCACACTGAATCGCCAGCACCAGCTTCCGGGACGTGTCATCGACCGGATTACCGAGTCGAGTATTGCGCAGGCGGCCATCACCGTCGTCGTCACGAGGATCGACGGCGGAATCAGTCATGTCCTCGGCTTGTTGAGGACAACGTCCCGCAACGACGGCTCGTTCGACATCCCTTTGCCCAACTCTGAGAGTCAGCATGGCCTGGTGGTGCGCGTTCGTGCTGATGGCTACGTTCCCATCACGGAAGGGTTTGGTATGAACCATGGGCAGCCCGAGCCCGCCCGACTCCTGCTGAAGATGAACCGAGGCCGTGCTCTTCAGATCCACCTCCTCCCCAAGGGAGCAGAGGAGCCGCTCGGTGGAGTGAAGGTCCTCCTGGAATCGTACGAAGCGCCCTACCATGATTTTCCCTACCACGTCGTCACCGACGATGAAGGAGCCGCTGACGTCGATGATTTTCCGATCACCGACAAAGTCCGGGTTCTGCTCTTCGACGATTTCTGGGCTCTGGACACGACCGACACGCCCTCGATCGACAAAAACACAGCCATGGGCGGGCAAATCCTGCGGGTGACGAAGGAGGAAGGCGCCTGTTTGACGATCCCCGTGGTCCCGAGCGCCTCGCTTCGCGGTCAGGTCCTCGACGTGGATACGTCACGTCCCGTGGCCGGGATCAAGCTCCAAGTGGGGCGGTATGCAGATTTCTGGCATCCCTCATCCTCCGTTTTCACGAGAACCCTCCAGACAGACGAAGACGGCCGCTTTTCGTCAAGCGGATTGTGGAGGACTCGCACATATGCTTACGTCCTTCCTGGCTCCTGGTGCAACTGGCCCCAAGGGTGGGGAGGCATCCCCCCCGGCTCCCCGGGATTCCCTTTGGACCGTTTCATCAATCCCGTGGACCTCGCCGCAAACACGTCGGCCAGCATCACCATCTACGCCAAGAAAACTGCTCAGATCGAAGGACGAGTCGTCGATGAACGGGGTCATCCCCTCGAGGGTGTCGAACTCAAGGCGAAAGACTTGCCTACCGACAGATGGATCTACTCTGAAAGGCGTCACTCCGACACCACCCAATGCACGACGGATTCTCGAGGACGTTTCAAACTAGAACACATCCCTCCCCGACCCACTTTCGAATTTCAAGGTCGGAAGCCTGGTTTCCCACGCAGTCTCTTCGGCCCCTACGCCCTCGAGCCCGGCAAGAGCAGGAACGTCGGAGACATCGTGATGAGGCGCTCGGCAAGAGTCACAGTGGTGGTTCGGGGGCCCGCGGGCCCCGTTCCCGGTGTTCGCGTGCTCCTGACGGCCCGAAGCCCCGACCACCGGCTCGATTCCCCCGTCACCCTCACGACGGATGCCTCCGGGACCGCAACCACCACGGCCATGGAGTCCCCACGGGTGAGCTGGCGAATCCTGAATTGCCCCGAGGATCTGGCCGTACGAGGACTTCGCAATGAAGTCACGGTAAATCTCGCTCTCGACGGTGCGGACCGCATCGAGATCGAGATGACGGAGAGGCATTTTTTCGTGGGAGTGATGCAGACCAGTGATGGGAAACCCTTTGGGCGCGGCATGATGCTGGCTCGTCGCATCCTCGACGAAACGACGGGGAAGCTTGCCGCTCAACCTAGCCTCATTTTCTGCGACGACGTCGAAGGGCGTTTTCGCTTTCCCGCCCAGCCGGGCACCTACATGATCGAATGGATGTCCCGCGACGAATCCAAGGTGGGGCGTACCAAAGATGTACGTGTTGACTACAGCGTTGCCACCGGTTCCCGCATCACAACCAACGTCCCCACCACCGTGATCGCCGGGAAACCGATCACCCCCCAGACATCGCAAGAAAAAAACTGAGGTCGGAAGTCGATACGCTCTTGGAAATTCGTGGTCAGAAACCGGACGCGCTCCATGGACTTTGAGAAGACTTCAAGAGCCCGGCGAACGTCACGGGGCTGCTGAGTCCATCCGAAGTGCGCGGCGTCGTGAAGTCCGACTCCTTCGCCGAGTCGGCTAGGCCCACGCAGGTGGTCGCGGGCGCTCGGCTCGTCCTGAAGAAGTAGATCTCGAAGGCACCGTGTCGTGGCTTGGGGCAGCCCACGATGTAACGAGAGATCTCTTCATCACACGAACGCGGATCAACGGCGAACGAGATCCTCTATATACATTCAGAATTTCTCCACGAATCAGGCGATTCTTGACTTATCACCTCGAAAAAGCTAAACGAAGAATTGCGCAGCCTGACCGTTCCAAGGAGACTTGTCATGCAAGCATCCCATCCCTCGCGCCTCGCGCCTCGCGCCTCGCCATCGTCCTGATCTTCCTTCTCGGCGGGCCCCTATGGGCTCAGTCCCCGGCTCCTCCGCTTTCCAGCGGAACCTTCGACATCCTTGATAGTGCTGGCAACGACGTCGGCGATCTCACCGTCACGGCCACAAGCTCAACCCAGGGAGTTTGGACGACCGTGATCAATGGAGTCACGAATATGGGCACCTACCACTGGGACCCATCTCTCAACGCCTACCACTCTTTCCGGAATACGGATCCGCCGCTCCCCACTGCGGTCGTCTGGTGGGACAACTACCCGCTGCCAGGCGCCTGGCATTGGCGTGAAATCGTCACACAACGGACAGGTACCCTGAGAGTTCGGTAAACGTCTCCAGGCAGGTTCGGCATCATCGCCGTCGATGGTGCCGAGCCTCCCTGGCTTTCGGCCTCTCACAACGAGTCGACACGCTGTCATCGCGTGGACAGCCCCACGCGGATCGAGTTCACCTCCTCGAAGGCGCACTCACCAGCATCTACATCGGGAAGCCATCGATCATGAAGACCCACAAGACCACCCTCTGGATCGTCGCCTTGACCATCGCGGCTGCCCTCATCGTCGTGACGATGACACGCTTTCTCGGTGAACCGCACACTGCTCATACTGATCTCACCAAG
>CAZLGG010000191.1:0-3505 GCA_964559135.1 uncultured Planctomycetia bacterium | reverse complement strand
CGCGTCCCTTCACGCACGCTCAAGTGCGCAAACCACGCGCCAGAAAACCGCCAAAATCGAGTCTAGGCGGCCGCGCCACCTGCCCGCCCGCCACGGGCAATGCCCCACGGCTCCGGGCCCCGCGACACCACCGGCACGCAACCGGCCGTCCTTCCACGCGCAGCCCGGCCCCACGCTGGACCACGCCCGCGCGTGGGCCAGTACGGCGCACAGGACGATTCGTCCTACTCGACCGCCTCGGCCCCACCCGGCGTCGCGGCGCGCCGAACCGAAGGCTCAGACGCGGCCCACTCGGTGTCCGCCTCCTCGGTCGTCACATGGAGCCGTTCGTACGCTCGAAGGCCCGTTCCCGCCGGGATCAGTCGCCCCATGATGACGTTTTCCTTCAGTCCACGCAGGTAGTCCACCTTGCCCTGCAGCGCCGCCTCGGTCAGCACCTTCGTCGTCTCCTGGAACGACGATGCGGAGATGAAGCTGTCCGTCGAAAGCGATGCCTTCGTGATCCCGAGCAACAGGGCTTGCGCCGACGCCGGCTTGCCCCCCACGGCCATCACGCGCTGATTCTCCATGGCGAACACCTGCCGCTCGACGTGATCTTCCGCCAGAAAGTTCGTGTCCCCAGGATCCACGACCCGCACGCGTCGCATCATCTGTCGGATGATGACCTCAATGTGCTTGTCGTTGATCTTGACACCCTGCAGCCGGTAGACCTCCTGAATCTCGTCAAGCAGGTAGCGCGCAAGCGCCTTCTCCCCGAGCACGGCCAAGATGTCGTGCGGGTTGGCCGGTCCATCCATCAGCTTCTCCCCCGCGCGGACTCGATCGCCCTCGCGGATCTGCAGGTGCCGGCCCTTCGGGATCAGGTACTCCTTTGGGTCACCATGTTCGGGGGTGATGATGAGGCGGCGTTTGCCACCCTTGTCCTTGCCGAAGGACACCATGCCGTCCACTTCCGCGATGATCGCGTGCTCCTTGGGTGTTCGCGCCTCGAACAGTTCCACCACCCGCGGAAGGCCGCCGGTGATGTCCTTGGTCTTCGTGGTCTCCCGCGGGATCTTCGCAATAACCTCGCCAGCTTCGATGCGCTGGCCCTCCTGCACGGTAAACGACGCCCCCACCGGAAGAAAGTAGCGCGCCTCGTGCTTGCCGTCGATGAGGACTGGCTCCCCCTTTTCGTCCTTGATGACGATCCGAGGCCGAGCGTCCTTGTCGCGGCTCTCCTGGATGACCATGCTCGAGTGTCCGGTCACCTCATCAACGCGCACCACCATCGTCACCCCTTCGATGATGTCCCCATACTCCACCGTGCCCGACACTTCGCTGACGATGGGGATCGAGTAGGGATCCCACTCCGCCAGGAGTTGGCCCGGTTGGACCTCCTTGCCGTCGCGCACGCGAAGCCGGGCCCCGTACACCAGATCATACTGTTCGCGCCGACGACCGATCTCATCGAGAAGGAACAGCCGCGCGTGCCGATTCATGACCACCAAATGATCGCCCCGGTCCACGAACTTGATATCCTCAAATTGCACACGCCCACCGTAGCGTGCCTCCAACGAGCTCTGTTCGGCCTGTACGTTTCCAACCCCCCCGATGTGGAATGTCCGCATCGTAAGCTGCGTCCCGGGTTCTCCGATGGACTGCGCCGCAATGATCCCCACCGCCTCACCGACGTCCACCAGGTTACCCCGCGAGAGGTCTCGGCCATAGCACTTCGCACAAATACCGCGAATGGCCTCACACGTGAGCACCGACCGGATCCGGACCGTTTGGAGCCCCGATGCCTCGACCGCCGCCGCGCGCGCCTCGTCGAAGATCTCGCCCTCGGCACACAAAACCTCCTCCGTGCCCGGTTTGCAGACGGTTTCAAGCGCCGTGCGTCCGAGGATCCGGTCTCCGAGTCGCTCGATCACCTCCCCCCCCTCGATGAGGGCACCAATTTCCAGCCCCTGGATCGTTCCGCAATCGAACTCGGTAATCGTCGCGTCCTGGGACACATCCACCAAGCGGCGCGTAAGATACCCCGAGTTTGCCGTCTTGAGGGCCGTATCCGCAAGCCCCTTGCGGGCACCGTGGGTCGAGATGAAGTACTGAAGGACAGTAAGGCCCTCACGGAAGTTCGTAGTAATCGGCTGCTCGATGATTTCACCCGAGGGCTTTGCCATCAGGCCACGCATCCCGGCAAGCTGCCGCATCTGCTGCCGCGACCCCCGGGCTCCCGAGTCCGCCATGATGAAGATCGAGTTGAAGGAGGGGACCCGCTTCTTCTCTCCAGTTCGCCGCTCGACCACCTCCATGGTCGAGATACGTTCCATCATGGCATTTGCGATCTGTTCCGAGACGTTCGCCCAGATGTCCACGACCTTGTTGTACCGCTCGCCCGACGTGATGAGGCCGTCGCCATACTGCTCCTGGATTCGACGTACTTCCTCGAAGGCTTCCTCCAATAGCGTCTTCTTTTCCTCCGGGATCACCATATCGTCCATGCAAATGGAAATCCCGGCCTTCGTGGCCTCGCTGTAGCCCGTGCTGCGCAGGTAGTCCGCCATCAGCACCGTGGCTTTCTGTCCGCACAGCCGGTAACACATGTCGATGAGGACGTTGAGTTCCTTCTTGCCCAGCGGCTTGTTGACCACCTCGAAGGGGATCTCGGGCGGGATCCCACCCTCGTAGAGCAGCACGCGCCCACAGGTCGTCTCGACCATCGGCTCCCCGGGCTTCATCCGAACCTTGATCCGCGCCTGGAGGTGGAGCGAGCCGTGGTCGTAGGCCATCCGGACCTCAGCCGGCGACCCGTAGTAACCGACGAAATAACCGTCCTTCTCGGGCAGGTTCGCCTCTCCAAGCGCGTTGATTCGATCCCGCGTCATGTAATAGAGGCCGAGTACGATATCCTGCGTCGGGACGATGATCGGCTTTCCGTGCGCGGGGCCGAGGATGTTGTTCGTGGACATCATCAGCACGCGCGATTCCATCTGCGCCTCGATGGAAAGCGGGACGTGCACCGCCATCTGGTCGCCGTCGAAATCGGCGTTGTATGCCGTGCACACGAGCGGGTGGAGTTGGATTGCCTTCCCCTCGATGAGAACCGGCTCGAACGCCTGGATCCCAAGCCGGTGAAGCGTCGGCGCACGGTTGAGCAGCACCGGGTGCTCTTTGATGATCTCGTCGAGGATGTCCCAGACCTCGTCGGACTCCTTTTCCACCTTGCGCTTGGCGTTCTTGATCGTCGTTACGAGGCCACGGGCCTCGAGTTTGTGATAGATGAACGGCTTGAAGAGCTCCAGGGCCATCTTCTTCGGTAGCCCCACCTCGTGCAGCTTGAGCTCCGGCCCGACCACGATGACCGAGCGCCCCGAATAGTCCACTCGCTTTCCGAGCAGGTTTTGTCGGAAGCGACCGGACTTGCCGCGCAGCATGTCCGACAGCGACTTGAGCGGGCGCTTGTTCGCCCCCGTGATGGTCTTGCCACGCCGACCGTTGTCGAACAGGGCGTCCACCGCCT
>CAZLGG010000190.1:0-3558 GCA_964559135.1 uncultured Planctomycetia bacterium | reverse complement strand
GGTCTCGGTGGTCGCCGTGTCATTAAACAACGAAATTCCGCAGCCGACAGCGAGGGCCAGGATGAGCAGAAAAGACAGGCGAGGGAGTGTCGGGTGTCTGGGGCGCAGGGTGATTCTCCTCGTTTTCTCCCCAGTGGGAGAGGATGTCGGGAATCGGCGGTGAAGCAACTCCGGGATGATAGTCGAATCGCCGAGATCGCCAAACCTC
This sequence comes from uncultured Planctomycetia bacterium, assembly GCA_964559135.1. GTDB lineage: Bacteria > Planctomycetota > DRQF01 > DRQF01. The sequence continues at coordinate 3,350 of CAZLGG010000190.1, read as the reverse complement.
GTCGAGGGGTGGGGTAGCGGCTAAGATTTCGCCATGAACACTTCGATCTCGGCGCTTTTCGTCTCTTTCGAGGCCGCCCCCTTTGCCAAGGTGGGGGGGCTGGCCGACGTTGCGGGCTCCCTTCCGAGAGCGCTCCGTCGTGCCGGTGCCAATGTGCGGCTCGTCATCCCCGACTTCCAGGACATCTTGGTGGAGGGCTTCGAGCTGGAGGACGTGCCGATACCAGGTGACTGGACCGTCGGGATCGACTTCTCTCCGTACCCCTTTCGGGTGCGAGAGACCCGGTTTCCCGACGGCACCCCGGTCTGGTTGGTCGGCGGCGACGACTTCTTCGGGAGGCCCGGGATCTACAACGCGCCCGGCGGTGAGCCTTTCGGCGATGAGCTGGAGCGGATCGTCTTCTTCAACAAGGCCGTCGTCGAACTCATGAAATGCCTGGATGTGGATGTCGACGTGGTCCACCTGAACGACTATCAGACGGCTCTGATCGCAACCTACTTGCGGTGCCTTTACGGCGACGAGGAGAGGCTGACGCGCCCGGCGCTCTGCTATTCGATTCACAACCTCGCCTATCAGGGAGTCTGGCCCGCCGAGCGAATCCGAACCATGGGGTTTTCTCCGGAGGACGCCCGTTACCCCAGCCCCTTCGAATGGAAGGGGGCGGTCAACCTCATGAAGGCGGGGATCGAGCTGGCGGATAGGGTCAACACGGTGAGTCCTCGGTACGCGATGGAGATTCAATCTCCCGAGTTCGGTGCCGGGTTGGATGAACTCTTGCGCGGGGTCTCGGGAAAACTTCGCGGGATCCTGAACGGGATCGACACGGAGGCTTGGAACCCGGCTACGGACCCCCACCTCAAGTACCACTACGACGCCCGGAAACTCTCGGGCAAGCGAGGCTGCAAGGCCGCCTTGCTGAAGGAGGCGGGGATCTCCTTGGATCGGTTGGACTTGCCCGTGATTGGGATGGTGGGGCGGCTGGTGCAGCAAAAAGGCGTCGACACGATTCTCGAGATCGGAGACGCGTTGCTTGCGACCGACGTCAATCTCGTGGCCCTCGGCTCAGGGGCAGCGTCGATCGAGGACGGGCTTCGAGGACTGGCATCGAGGCATCCGGATCGCACCGGCGTCAAAATCGGTTTCGACGAGGGGCTCGCCCATCGCATCACGGCGGGCTCGGACATCTTCCTCATGCCGTCGCGTTACGAACCCTGTGGTCTCAATCAGATGTACGCACAAAGGTACGGGACCATCCCCGTCGTCCACGAAGTGGGAGGTCTCGCCGACACGGTCTCGGAGTGGGACCCGAGCACGAAAACCGGCACGGGGTTCCTCTCCCGAAGCGCCGACGCCGAGGCCCTTTCCGAGGCCCTCGGCCGGGCGCTCCTCGCCTTTCAGGACAGGCGAGCTTGGGCCGCGTTGATGGGCAACGCCATGGCCATGGACTTCTCATGGGATCGGTCGGCCGAGGGATATCTGGATCTCTACGCCGAGGCCATGGACCGTCATCGCGGCGGAAAGGGCGCCTGAGCTTCCACGGCGAGATCGAGCCCGCTGAGCTGGCCGCGCCGAAACTTTTCGTGGCCGAGTCCCGCCACCATGGCCGCGTTGTCGGTGCAAAGCGCAAGCCCTGGATACACCACGCGGATGCCGTGCTTTTCGCTCTCGATGTCGAAGGCGCGGCGAATCTGAAGGTTCGCGGCCGCACCGCCGCAAAGCACCACCGTGTCGCGACCGAGTTCCCGCGCCCTTCGCAGCGTCTTCGTCACGAGGACATCGGCGATGGCTTCCAACAGGGCCGCGGCGACGTCTTCACGGACGAGATCCGGATGATCCCGGAGGGCGTAGAGAACCGCGGTCTTCAGGCCCGAGAACGAGAAGTCGCCGTCCGGGCTCCTCTTGAGCGGGCGTGGGAATCGGCGTGACTTTGGGTTGCCCGTGAGCGCCAGCTTCTCCAGCGCCGGCCCGGCGGGCATGGCGAGGCCCAAATGTCGGCCGCACTTGTCGATGCATTCTCCCACCGCGTCGTCCTTGGTGGCGCCCACGCGCAGGTAGACATCGTAGTCGGGGCAGTCCAAAAGCAGGGTGTTGGCGCCCGAGATGAGCAATGCCAGGAAGGGATAGGCGAGGTCCTCTTTCGCCATGAGCGCCGCATGGACATGAGCCTCCAGATGATTGATACCCACCAGAGGCCGGCCGAGCGCCATGGCGAGAGCTTTGCCGACGGTGACGCCGACCAGCAGGGAACCGATGAGTCCCGGGCGATGGGTCGTCGCGACGAAATCCACGTCGGCAAGCGCGATGTCGGTGTCGCGACAGAGCGCTTCCAGAAGCGGGAAGATGGTTTCGACGTGGAGACGGCTCGCGCGTTCGGGAATGACGCCTCCGAATTCGGCGTGCTCCGCGAACTGGCTCACCGTCAGATTCGCCAGGATCTCCTTCCCGTCGCGCACGAGGGCCACGGCGGTGTCGTCGAAGGATGTGTCGATTCCGAGTCCGAGGGTCACGAGCGCAGGTCCTCCGGACGGCGCGCCTTACGGCCGACGCCGAAGGGCTTGAGATAGAGAGGTTGAATATGGGTCAGGGGAACCACCACGTCGGCCTCGAGGCATTCGTCGGCGTAGCGGGCGAGTTCGACGGCGGGGGGGTCCGTGAGATCCATCGTCTGAGCGTTCTCGAGGTCGATGGGGCTCTCCGAGGAGAGGAACCGGGGGAGATCCGGCGGGATCGACGTTTCGAGGTCCTCCATGTCCGCATGCCATCGAATGTCCCCGTCGAGCTGGACTCTGCGTCCTTCGGCCCTGAACAGACCGGAGAACGTGACGCTCCCGTATCCGGGAATGACGACGCAAAACCGAGGCGGGAGCTCCGCGCCCAGGACATGGGCCACCCGTCGCGCTTCGAGTGTGACGGCATCCAACCCGTGAAGAGGGATGCGACCCACCGTGGCGAAAGTCTTGGTCATGGCGAGCCCGATTCTCAGCCCCGTGAACGACCCCGGTCCGACGCAGACGGCCAGAGCGTCCAGGTCCCGGATGGAACAGTCCCCTTTCTCGAGGAGCTTCTCGAGAACCAGGAAGATCTCGTCTTTCGGCGGATGGGTTCGAGGGCCGTCGGGGGAGAAGACGGTCGGCGCGCGACCCGTGCGTGTGAGGGCGAGGGAGGTTGCGAAGCGGGACGTGTCGACGGCGAGGATGGTACTCACGTCGCCAACTCCCGGACGACCGTGTCGACGGTTGGGCCGTGCCCCGACAGGATGATCTCGCGTTGCGTGGATGTCCTGCCCAGGGTCATGTCCACGAGGACGTGGTCTTCGAGCCCCATCGCAGCGACGAGGTCGCGGGGCCACC
>CAZLGG010000189.1:0-3701 GCA_964559135.1 uncultured Planctomycetia bacterium | reverse complement strand
AACACCGCGACGGCGAGTACGATCATCGTGACGGCGACGGGGCGCTCCACGGCCAGATCGATCAGGCCGGGCTTGTCGCTCCTTTGAGAATCAACCACCGGACTTGGCGCCCTTCGTCTTGCGGTGACTCGGGGCACCCGGGGGCGGCGCGGCCCCCTTGCCCTCGAGGACCACCGGTGCGCCCTCGAAAAGGCGATCCAATCCCACCACGACGACCAGGGAGGAGTCGTCGATTTGCAGGGGGGACCCCTCCACGGCGCGGACTTCCACCATATCCTTGTTTTCGAGCCCTCTCTCGATGGGGACGCGATGTGCGACGGCGCCCTCTCCTTCGTCCGTCACGACGAAGAGGAAGGGTTGATCCCTCTCGAAGACCAAGGCCTTCTTGGGGATCAAGAGGGCTCGATCCCGCTGCTCCGTGACGATGTCGCCCGAGACGAACATGCCGGGCCGAAGCGGCGGGTCCGAGGGCGCCAGGCGGATGCGCAGGCCGATCGAACCGTTCTGAGCGTCCACTTCCGGGGAGATGTGTTCGACGCGGCCGTGAAAAACCTTGTCCGGCCAGGTCGTCGTGCGGAGAAGCGCTTCGAGCCCGACGGTGACCTGCCTGAGCTGGCGCTCGGGAATCGTCGGGCGGACGACGAGGGATTCGAGGTCCGCGACCGTGAAGGCCGCCTGGTTGGGAACGGCCTTTTGCCCCACGTGGAGCATGCGCCGCGTGACCGTGCCCGAGATCGTGGCGGTCAGGTCGGCCCACGAACATTCCAACGTCGCGCGGGCGAGTTCGTTCTTCTTGTCGTCGACGGCCTGTCTGGATCGCGCCAGTTCCTGTTCGGCTTTCTTGCGGGCGAGGATCAGCTCCGCCCGACGGGCCGCGACGAGATCGTACGCGTGCTGAGCCATCTCCAGGTCTTGATCCGCGATGGCGCCCTTGGCGTGTTGATCCTTGGCGCGAGCGAGGTTCTTCTCTTCCTGGCCGAGGTCCACTTGATTCGAGACCAGGCGGGCTTCGGCTTCCTCGAGCGACACCTTCGCCTCTTCGACCGACAACTCGGCCTGCTTCACGGCCAGACGCGCCTTGTCACGTGTGAGCTCGCGCTCCCGGCAGTCGACGCGAGCGAGGATGTCGCCCTTTTTCACGGCATCGCCTTCGTCCTTCAAGATCGCGAAGACGATCCCCTCGACGCGCGGAACGATGTCGGCGCGTTCGAAGGCCTCGATGCGGCCGGTGATGGGCAGTGTGTCGCTGAGGGAGCCCCGCTCCGGCCGAACCGTGCGGACGAGGATGGATTTCACGGCGGGGGCGGAGTCCACACCCCCCCCGTCGGCTCCGTCCGGGCCGGGTCTCTTGCAGCCGCCGTTCACCAACAGACAGCCGAGGATCAGAACGAACACGGTTCGTGAGTGCATTGCGCAGGGTCTCGTTTGCGAGCGTCGCCGGGTCTTACGAACGAGATCGGGTGGGATTCCCAGAGTTTTCTCGTCGATTGATGGCCTTCGTCCATTGTGTGAACATCCCCCGGGCCGATCAATCGAAGGGAATCCATGGACCGGACCGATTCGACCGCAATGAATCATCACGATCGCATCCAAGCCGTTCGGGAAGAGTTTCCGGATATTCCCGTCGAAGCGGTCTTCAAGGAAGATCTCTTGCGTCTGGGCATGTGGTTCACCAGGGAGGCTCTCCAGCAGGCGGAGGACTACGCGCGGAAGTCCTACTTCATCTTCAGCTTCGACCGGTTGCCTCTCGCCGACCTGGACCAGGTGCCGCGGCGCGGCGCTCCCGAGGAGATCCGTTTTTCGGGGGGAAGAGATGATCTCGCTCCCACGGTCGTCTCCGTGCGGCTGAATCCGAAATCGCCCTGGGTCGTGGACGTGGGCGAGGACGGCCACGCCGTTCTCGAATTGGACGGCGCGCCCGTGGCCGATCGGGTCGAGTTCGCTCCGATTCCTCCCTACTACGGCGCGTCCACCTCCGACGGCGCCTCCCTGGTCGAGACGGCCCCCAGCATCGAGTGGGGATACCTCCTCTACCTGACCGTCTTCCGCATGTGCCAATACTTCAACAAGGGGGAGGAGTGCCGCTTTTGCGACATCAACTCCAACTTCAAGCAACAAAGGGACGACGGTCGGGCCTACAACGCGGTGAAGCCGGTGGAGCGGATCGTGGAGGCGTTGTCGCTCATCGTCGCGTCGGGTGCCGAGCCCGGTGCCTACACCATCACCGGCGGCGCGATCACGAGCGAATTGCAGGGGAAGGGCGAGCTGGACTTCTATCTCCCCTACGCCGAGGCCATCGAGAAGGCTCATCCGGGGCGCTGGATCGGCAAGATGGTCGTGCAGGCGTTGCCCGAGGATGAGGTGCGACGTATCCGCGACGCGGGCATCCAAATCTATCATCCCAACTACGAGATCTGGGACGAGAAGCTCTTCGAGAAGATCTGTCCCGGCAAGACCCGCTACGTCGGTCGTGAACAGTGGATCGACCGCATCCTGGCGGCGGCCGAGATCTTTCCGCCGGAGGACGTCATCCCCAACTTCGTCGCCGGCGTGGAGACGGCTTCGCCCCACGGATTCGCCACCGAGGAGGAGGCGTGGGCGTCGACCGGTGAGGGGTTGGAATACTTCATGAGCCGCGGCGTGATTCCCCGTTTCACCACGTGGTGTCCCGAGCCTCTCAGCGGGCTGGGGCGCAAGGGGGCGCGGCCCGCCAGCCTTCGCTACCACGTGGGCCTGCTGCGTCTCTGGCGGGACACTCACGAGCGCCACACCTTGCCGGCTCCACGAGGATACGGTCGTCCGGGGCGGGGGCATGCCGTGTTCTCGGTCTCCGCTTTCATGGATGTGATCCGTTCCCTGCCCGATGCGGAGCCCCTGAGGGAGACCTCGCCCTCATGATGACCAAGGACGAAGCGCTGCGCATTCTTCGGGCCCACAGACCGTTCCCCCTCGGCGTGGAGACCGTGCCCCTCGGCGCCGCCCTGGGACGGGTTCTCGCCGAGGATTGCGTGGCGGATCGTGACCAGCCACCCTTCCACCGATCTGCGATGGACGGGTATGCCTGTCGCGCCGCAGATCTCGAAGGGGCGCCGGTCGTGCTGGACGTCGTCGAGGTCATCGCCGCCGGGGAGATGTCCTCCCGCACGATCGGCCCCGGCGCCTGCGCCAAGATCATGACGGGCGCTCCGGTGCCTGCCGGCGCCGATGTGGTCGTCATGGTGGAGAAAACCGAGGCCTTGGACGAGGGGCGTCGCGTGCGGATTCTCGAGGGGGCCCCCTCCGGGCGGAACATCGCCCCCCAGGGTCAGGACTACCGTGAGGGCGACGCCGTCCTCCGTGTCGGCCGTCGCCTGAGGCCCCTGGAGCTGGGCATGTTGGCCTCCCTCGGAAGGGACCCCGTGGCGGTCCACGTCCTTCCGCGCGTGACCGTGCTCGCCACGGGCGACGAACTCGTGCCCCCTGGCGGCCCGACGCCGGGGCCCGGCCAGATTCGAGAGAGCAACGGCGTCATGCTGACCGCCCAGGTCGCGGCGCTCGGGCTGGGCATCCCCGTTCGCCACGGCGGCATCGTTCCCGACGACCCCGCGGCCGTGGGGGCGGCTCTCGAGGACGCCCTTCGAGGCCACGTCGTGATTCTCTCCGGCGGGGTCTCCATGGGCGACTTCGACTATGTCCACGAGGAGCTTCATCGTCGCGGGTTG
>CAZLGG010000188.1:0-3858 GCA_964559135.1 uncultured Planctomycetia bacterium | reverse complement strand
ACGGGGAGGAAGCGGCGGTCGAAGCGCTCCGCAAACTCGCTGAGAAGGACGAGCTTGGAAGACCGTGCCGTGAGCGTCTTGCGCCGACCATCCTTGATGACGGTGACGCGGCCCTTCGGTGGAATCCAGGCGGCGGGGAGCAAAAGACGGAGTCTCTTCACGCGATAGGTCTCGACCCTGAAACTGCCGTCTTGGAGCCGCTTGGCCGCGATGCGCGCCGTCCGCCGCAAGGCCGCGTCGATGAGAAAGCGTTTCTTTCCCTCCTGGTCGAGACGGTTCCACGCCTCCGCTTTCACGCGGGGGCGGAACTCGACTTTCACCTTGGAGGAGGGGATCAACCCCTCCACCCAAAAGGCGCGCCCCTCGCCCTTGGAGGCGAACCGCCGGATCACTTCGGGGGCAAGCGGGCGGCGGTGCACCTGGTCGATGAAGGCGGGCCAATCCACGGCGTTCCAGTCCACGCCGTGGCCGCGATCGGGGAAGATGAGGAGTTCGAAGTCGCGTGCGCCCCAGCTCTTCATGCGCGCCTCGGCTTCCTTCAGGTTCCAGATCATCGCGGGATCGTCCATGGCGCCCTGAAGGTCCCGAATGGGGGTGTGGACCAGGTTTTCGAGATAGCGAAAATTGTTGGCGCCGCGACGAAGATCGAACCGGGGAGCCCCCACCATGGGCACCACGGCAGCGAAGAGATCGGGGTGGCGAGACGCAACGTCCCAGGAGAGATGACCGCCCCGTGAAAAGCCTGTGATGAGAATGCGGTCCTCATCCACGTTGTAGTGTCTTCGCGCCCATCGCAAGGCGGCGAGGACGGCTTGCCTTTCCGCCTCGGTGGCGGCGAAACCTCGGTTGGGCCCGGGCTCGGTGGGGGCGAGAACGATGGCGCCCGCCGTTTCCGCTGTGTCGCGCCATCCGCCGAGGATGCCCTGTCCTTTTCCACCCGTGCCGTGCAGCGCGAGAATGAGGGGGTGAGGCTTCGCGGAGTCGTACCGAGAGGGGAGCCAGATGTCCACGTCTCCCTTGTGGAGGCTTCCGTCCGGAAACTCGAGGTCCACCGCCGTCGTTCGGAGGGTCCCTCGAGCCTGCCGGGTGGGGAGGGGACGGAAACGCTCCGCCGCGCTTTTCCAGGCCGCGAGATCGATGTCCTTGCGGCGCGCCAGTTTCTTCGCGAGCCTCTGTCGCTCTGAGTGCCCAGGCGTGTCGACGAGTTGGGCGAGCAGTGCCGGGACGTTCGCCGGCGGCGTTTCCTGAGCCCGTGCCCGCGAGGCCGAGAGAATCGTCACCAGGACCAGGCCGAGACGCCAGATGAAGTGGAACAAGGACGTGATCTCCCAAGAATCCGCCTTCCCATCGATCGGGGTCATGATAGCACCGCGTTTGTCCACCGGAGTCTCCCTGATAGAATCGCGCGTTTTCGACCAGCGAAAGGCGCGAACATGAGTCAGGTCTACATCCAGGACTTCAAGAAGCACGCGGGCGAGGAGGTCACGGTCAAGGGGTGGCTGCACAACCGCCGGTCGAAGGGAAAACTCCACTTCTTGATCCTCCGCGACGGTTCCGGCTTCGCCCAGGCCATCGTCAGCAAGAAAGAAGTCTCGGAAGAGGTTTTCGAGGCGTGCAGCACTCTGGGACAAGAATCCGCCATCGTCGTCACCGGCCTCGTGAACGCCGACGACCGCGCCCCCGGTGGGTACGAGATGCATGTGAAGGACGTCCAGGTTCTTCAGAGCGTCCATGACTATCCCATCACGAAGCAGTCGCACGACCAGACGGGTCCCGGTCCGGATTTCCTTCTCGAGCGACGCCATCTGTGGCTGAGGTCGAAGCGTCAGCATGCGATCTTGAGGGTGCGGAACAGGATCATCAAAGCCATCCGTGATTTCTTCGACGACCATGACTTCGTCAACGTCGATGCGCCGATCTTCACTCCCGCCGCCTGCGAGGGGACCACCACTCTGTTCCCGGTGAAGTACTTCGATGGTGAGGCCTACCTCACCCAGTCGGGGCAGCTCTACATGGAAGCGGCCTGCCAGGCGCATGGCCGTGTCTTTTGCTTCGGTCCGACGTTTCGCGCCGAGAAGAGCAAGACCCGCCGCCATCTCACGGAGTTTTGGATGGTTGAACCCGAGGTGGCCTACGCTTCGCTCGATGACATGATGGTGCTGGCGCAGGAATTCATTCAGCACATCGTGCGTGAGGTCCTCGATCGGTGCGCCGGCGAGTTGGAAACCCTCGGGCGTGATACGGCGCCGTTGGAGGCCGTCCTCGCCCCCTTCCTCCAGATCAGCTACGACGACGCGATCACCAGGCTGAAGGAGGAGGGGCAGAGTATCGAGTGGGGCGAGGACTTCGGCGCGCCGCACGAGACGGCGATCGGTTCGTGGTCTCCCACGCCCGTGATCGTCCATCGCTGGCCCAAGCACATCAAGGCCTTCTACATGGCGCCCGACCCCGAGGATGATCGGTTGGTCCTGGCCATGGACGTCATCGCGCCGGAGGGCAAGGGCGAGATCATCGGGGGCGCAGAGCGCGCGCACAGCCTCGAATACCTGGAGGAACAGATCGCCAAGCACGACCTGCCCAAGGCCGCGTTCGATTGGTATCTGGACCTTCGGCGCTTCGGTGGAGTTCAGACGGCGGGATTCGGGCTGGGATTGGAAAGAACCGTCTCATGGCTGGCCGGTGTGGACCACGTGAGAGAGTGCATTCCTTTCCCCAGAACGATCTACCGCATCTATCCCTGACGACGGACCCGCTTGGCTCATGGTCACGCGGCGTCACACTCTTGGCCCCACGTCATCGAAGCCTCCTTCCCTGGATCGGGGACGTCCCCGTCCCGTTGAACGTCGTCGTTGCATCATCTTCTGGGGCGCAGAGCTTGGCTCTGCACATCGAAGCGTCCTTGCTGGGTGTCGAGACGTCTGAACCCCCGTGTGCCCGGGGACCCTTGGCTGGTTCTCCCCATGCCACCCCAACGTCGGGAATCTTCCCCGATTCCCTTTTTTCTCGTTGACAGCGGGGAGTGACCTGGTGTACACAGAGGAAGATCGGCGTAGAGATCCATCCAACGAGCGCATCGTCGTCGAGGACCGGGAGTCCTCGATGGCCTTGAAGAAGAATGGGAGTCCAGTGCAACCAGACACGCTGACCGACTCCGGGGACGTTCGGCATCGATCCGGGCAATCTGGCGCAAACGAGACGGATCGTTTTGGGATTGGGGTGTAACGATGTGGTGCTTTGAACACAGGCGGATCGACGGTGGACGAAGTCTTTGGATCTTGATGGCGGTCCTGCTGCTGCTTTGGGCCAAGTCCGCCGCGCAATTGCCACCTCCATTACCGGTCTACGCGCAGATCAATGGCTCCACGTCGATTGGAGCTGGCTTGCTCGGTGTTGCTCAAGCGGTTCTCGGTGATCTCGACGGCGATGGCGCCGACGACTTTCTCGTGTCCACCCATCAGGGTGGCGTGAGCGAGATCCGGGCTGTCTCCGGAGCGAGCCTTGCGACAATCTATACCGTCAACAGCAATCCGGTGCTCGCGCAAGCTGTTGGCCTCGTATTGGAAGTGATCGGCGACATCGATCAGGACGGTGTGCCTGACGTGGCAAGCAAGGAGTCGATGAGCAGTCCGATCGGCGTTTCCCCCTACAACATCACCATGCGATCGGGAGCCACTGGGCAGGCGATCTATACGATCAGCGCTGCGACGCCGGAAACGGGAGCCTTCTGCGGACTGGGCGATCTCAACGGCGATGGGGCCAGCGAATTCGCCGTGGGCGATGCGGGTTTCAATGCAGCGGCGGGACAGGTCACGCTCCACGATGGAGCCAGTGGCGCCGTCTTACAAACCATCGCGTCCC
>CAZLGG010000187.1:0-3876 GCA_964559135.1 uncultured Planctomycetia bacterium | reverse complement strand
CGTTTCATGAGGGCGTCCGGACCCATCTTCTCCAACCAGAGCTTCCTCAGCCGACGGGCGAGCTTCGCATCGTTGATCGTGGGCGGACATCCCTCCAGAACCTTGACTTCGGGCAGCTTGTCCTCCGGGAGACCCGCGGCCCGGCCGAGGTTCACGGCGATGCGCCTGATGCCGTCGAGGAGGAGTTTCCGGGTCTCCTGACTCGTGTTGCGCACGGTCAACTGCAAGACGGCGCGGTCCGGGATGATGTTGTGCTTGGTCCCTGCATGAAACGACCCGACGGTGATCACGCCGGGATCGCGAGGAGGCAGTTCGCGAGACACCAAGGTCTGGAGGGCGAGGACGATCTGCGCTCCCAGCACGACGGGGTCCTTCCCCCGATGGGGCGAGGCGCCGTGGGCTCCCACCCCGTGGACGATGATGTCCACCGTGTCGGCGCCGGCATAGGGGCTGCCGTCGGAGACCGCGATCTTCCCCGCCTTGCCGCCGCACCAGACATGAAACGCCAGTGCGTAATCCGGCTTGCCGAACCTCTCCCAAAGGTGGTCCCTCATCATGGCCCGCGCGCCCAAGACCCTCTCTTCCGCGGGTTGACCGATGAGCATCAGCGTTCCGGACCACCTGTTCTTCATGCCCGCCATGCGCCGAGCGGTCCCCACCAGGGACGTCAGGTGAACGTCGTGGCCGCATGCGTGCATGACGGGCACATCCTGCCCCGTGATCGGACTCGTCTGGGTCGCCGTGGAGGCGTTGGCGAGCCCCGACCTCTCCTTCACGGGCAAGCCGTCCATGTCCGCCCGCATCATGACCATGGGGCCGGGGCCGTTCTTCATGATGGCGACGACGCCCGTCCCTCCCACGCCTTCGGTGACGTCGAATCCCGCCCCGCGCAACTCCTTCGCGAGCCGCGCCGCCGTCTTGAACTCGACGGTCGAAAGCTCCGGGTTGCGGTGGAAGTGATCGAAGAGCGCCGCCAGATGCCCCGCGTAGTCGGCGGCGATCGCCTCGTGCAACGAAGCCTCCTGCCCGGAGACGAGCCGAGTCGACAGGAGACAAAGGCAGAGGACTGGAAGGACGCTTCTCATGGTGAATTCGTCCCATCGTCATCGCGAACGGTCCTGCGGTCGTGAACGCGAAGCGTCACGTTGATCTCACACGCCGAGACCGTCCGTATCAGACGGTGGGGGGACCATGTTCGTCAAGAGCCCCGAGCCTCTCGGGAGATCCCGTCCTATACGGGCCGGCCGCCATTTCGTACCTTCGGGCATGAAGCGATCCCCGATGTTCGTCGTATGCCTGTGGCTCCTCGGTTCCGGATGCGGGCATATCGCCCCGTCGCAGCCGTCCCCCACGAGGATGCGCCCCAACGTGGTCGTGTTCTTCGTGGATGACAGCGGTTGGGGCGACTACGGCCACAACGGGAACCCCACGATCGACACCCCTCACATCGATCGTCTTGCGGACAACGGCGCCTTCTTCACCCAGTTCTACGTCGCGACCGCGGCCTGCAGCGCGTCTCGATACTCGCTCTTGACGGGGCGGTATCCTGGACGATCCGGCTTGGGATCCTGGGTGATCGGCCCCGGAAGCGCCCGTTACATCCACCCGAAGGAAATCACCCTCGCCGAAGGGCTGAAGTCGGCGGGCTATTCCACCGGGCTGTTCGGCAAGTGGCACCTGGGCACGCCCAATGCGAACAACGGGTTCGCCGCGACAAGTCTTCCTCTCGCCCATGGCTTCGACGAGTGGATCGGGACCAACGTCAGCCATGACTACGACGGCGCGCGACTCTTGAAGAGCGACCCCGACGGGAAGAACCCCGTCGCCGGCTACGTGGAATTGGCGCGCGACCTCCCCACGAACCCCGAGGCCTCGAAGTCCCTCACCGGCCTTTATACCGATGCCGCCCTGCGTTTCATCCGTAGGAATGCCGAGCGACCGTTCTTCGCCTACGTCGCCTTCAACCAGCCGCACCTCGGCCTCTTCGTGGCCGACAGGTTTCGTGGAACGTCGCGACGCGGCCTTCTGGGAGACGTGCTCGCCGAGGTCGACGATTCGGTGGGAAGAGTGATGCGTTTGCTCGAGGAACTCGACATCGCGGACGACACGCTCATCGTCTTCTCCTCCGACAACGGTCCGTGGGTCCGCTATCGCAACACGAAGAACCATCCCAAGTATGGCGAGGCCAGGCTGCACGTCGGTTACGCCTATCCGTTCCGCGACGGCAAAGGTTCCACCTGGGAAGGCGGGCATCGGGTGCCGGGCATCTTCTACTGGCCGGGAACGATCCTTCCTCACCGAGAGTTTCGGCCCGCGAGCACGCTCGACGTTTTGCCCACGATCTTCTCTCTCTGCGGCGTTCCCATCCCTCGAGACCGCTCCATCGACGGACGCGACATTCGTCCCTACCTCTCACCGTCCCTCGCTCCCGACGCCGGCGTCCCGCCCTTCGAGTTCCTGTTCTCGTATTCCGACAACAGACCCTCGGCCATCCGCGTGGGCCCTTGGAAACTCCACATCCGCATCGGCTCTCAGTTGAAGACGAACTACGGCTTCACGGCCAGTCGCGACAAGCCCCTTCTCTTCCAGGTCGAACAAGACCTCGGCGAACGCATCGATCGCGCCGCCGAAGAACCCCGTCGTGTCGCCGCGATGCTCCGCCGACTGGAACGACTCGAAGCCCAAATCAACGAGGAGGGCGCCTTCTGGACCGATCCCCCCTCGCAGCGAAGGCCCTGACTCGGGCATGAAACACCGCGTCTGCGTTCCTCCCCACGCACCCCGCCCCGACTGTCATCGTCGCCGAAACGTTCGAGGCGATGGCCAGCCGGGGGATCCCCAGCCATGCCGAACTGACGCCCCAGCAAGCGGCCGATCTGCTGGGCGTGTCCCGTCCGTTCGTGGTGAAGGAGATCGCCGAAAACCGACTTCCCGCGCGGAGGGTCGGGACACACCGCCGAATTCTGTTCCAGCACCTCATGGCCTACAAGAAGCGGATGGACGCTGACCGGCAGAAGGCGCTCGATGAGCTTGCCAACCTCGATCAAGACTTGGGGCTCGATGCGTCGGAGGGGATACCCAGGCACTGAGACATCATGCACAGCCGATTGACCGTTGTCTTCGACGCTTGCGTGTTCTATCCGGCGACTCTGCGGAACATGCTTCTGCAGCTCGCGACGACCGGGATGTTTCGCGCCCGGTGGACGATGGAGATCCATGACGAATGGATGCGTAGCCTGCTGAGGGACAAGCCGGACATCGACCCGGCGAAACTCGAGGACTTCCGCGACGAGGTCCTCGAACAGTATGGCGCCACGGTCCAGCATCCCGACGAGTTCATCACGCATCTCATCGATCTCGACCCTGGAACTGTTTGTCATGCGGTCAAGACCGTTCGCAGCAGATTGAAGGCCCCGGCCTTCACCCCAGCGGGGTTGTTGGACCGACTTCATGCCCAGGGTCTCTTGGAGGCTGCCACAAGGTTTCGCGGATTCGTGGACTTGCTCTGACCCCTCCGGAACTCAGAACGTCTGATCTGCGAAGAGACTCAGAACGATGTCGCCCGGCGCGGAGCTGTTCGGAGCTCGGTATCGGAATCGCGGCGCCCTGCATTCCGTTCCTGGTCACCGCGAGGATCGGCAGCTTGTCCAGGTCAAAGGGTGCATCGCATTCGAGCGAGTCCACGCCCTTTGGCGCAGAGCTGCCAGCGTTGGCGATCATCACGTCCACGACCTGGCGTGAAACCAGTCCCGTAAAGCGGTCGTCGCGGGATGAAGGGGGCGAACAGGCGAAACCGAGGCGGGTTGCGATTCGGGACGGAGGGAGCGCAACAGGGGCCCGCAGAACGCAGCGCGGGCACTCCTCCGGGCCTCACCG
>CAZLGG010000186.1:1488-3949 GCA_964559135.1 uncultured Planctomycetia bacterium | reverse complement strand
CCGCCCAGGCAGCGGAGGCGGGGTACTACCCGCAGCTACTCACGAAGTACCTCAACAATGGGCGGATCGTCCGCGTGCGCCGCGGGGTCTATCGGCTGGTCCACTTTCCGTCGGGAGACCACGAGGACCTCGTCGTCCTCTGGCTGTGGTCCGAGCGCACAGGCGTCTTCAGCCACGAGACCGCACTCGTGCTGCACCAGCTCTCGGATGCCCTACCGGCAACGGCGCAACTGACGCTTCCGACATCGTGGAAATCGAGGCGCCGTCAAGTACCGTCCGGCGTCGTGCTTCACTTCTCCGATCTCGCTGACGTCGACCGAGGCTGGGCGGGTGCCGTCCAGGTCACGACCGCGGCGCGAACAGTGATCGACTGCGCGGCGGCTGGGGTGTCCCCGGTGCTCGTGAAGCAGGCGATCGACGAGGGCAGCCGCCGCGGGCTGTTCACGGCGGAGATGATCGAGCCGGCTTCGGAGTACCTGCGGTCGTTCGATGTGGGGGATTCGTGATGCATCGAAGTCACGCAACTCCTCTCGCGTTCAAGACCGCCGTCGAGCGGCGATTTCGCAACGAGGCTGCCGCCTCCGAGATGGACCTGGAGCGTAGGCGCCAGCTCTTCGTCTTCGATCGCGTCCTCGCCCGCCTGTTCCATGCGCTCGAGGACGCGGTGGTTCTGAAAGGCGGGTTGGTCATCGATCTGCGGCTCCAAGCGGGCACGGACGACCCAGGTCTGGGAAGCCGAGGCCTGGGCTTGGCGACCAGGACACGGGGCTGGTTGATGCACGTCGCCCGAACATCGAAAGAGATTGAAGAGGAGGCGACATGTACCTGTCCCGTCTGACCCTGCGCAACTTCCGTCAGTTCGGCGACGGAGACCACGAGCTCGACATCGCCCTCAGCAGCGGCGTGACCGCCCTCGTCGGTCGAAACGACTGCGGGAAGTCGGCGGTCATCGATGCGATCCGATACGCGCTGCTCACGCGCGACCAGAACTACATCCGGATCCAGCCGGAGGACTTCCACATCGACGCGTCCGGAAAGCAGGCCGGCGACATCTTCATCCGGTGCCAGCTGAGCGGCCTCGATGACGAAGACAAGGGAGCCTTTGCCGAGTACCTCTCCTACGATGGTACCGACGTCACGCTCTTCGTGAACTGGACCGCCCGGAGACGGAGCGACTTACCGAGTGCTCGCCGGTGGGTTGACGTTTCGGTGCGGAGCGGGGTGGATGGCGCGGGGCCCACCTTCGAAGCATCAGTTCGCGAGCTACTATCGAGCGCCTACCTCAAACCCCTCCGAGACGCCCAACGTGAGATGTCGCCCGGGCGCGGATCCCGCCTTTCGCAGATTCTGGCCAGGGTTCCGAAGATCAAGGAGGGAGCCCCGTTCGACGAAGGCTCGCCGCCGACCGACGCCGCAGCTGTGGCCCGGCTCAGCCTCTTGGGCCTCGCGGACTATCTCCGCCACAACGTGAAGAACCACGACGGCGTCAGCGGGGCCGAGGAGGCGATCAACACACAGTACCTCTCCTCCCTATTCTTGAGGGGTGACAGTCTGCGCGGTCGGATCGATCTCACCGAGGCCGGAACTGACGAGACCCGTCTTCGGAAGATCCTGGAACGGCTCGAACTCTTGCTACTCGAAGAGTCAACAAGCACCGCACGCGGCCACTATGGCCTCGGGTCGAACAACATCCTCTACATGGCGTGCGAATTGCTGCTGCTGGGACGGGAGCCGGACGGGCTGCCGCTGCTCCTTATCGAAGAACCAGAAGCGCACCTTCACCCGCAACGACAGCTCCGCCTGATGGACTTCCTGACGAAAGCGGCCGCGGGCAGGGTCAAGGAGTCGCCACGATCCGTGCAGGTCATCCTCTCCACGCACAGCCCCAACCTGGCATCGGCGATCCCGCTCGAGAACCTCGTCATCTTGGAGGGAGGGCGCGCCTTCCCGCTCGCCAAGGGCCAAACGAAGCTCGACACGAGCGACTACAAGTTCCTGCAACGCTTTCTCGACGTAACTAAGGCCAACCTCTTCTTTGCCCATGGTGTCATCGTCGTCGAGGGAGACGCCGAGGCCTTGTTGATCCCCACGCTCGCGCGGCTCATCGGCACCGACTTGACGGAGCACGGAGTCTCCATCGTCAACGTAGGTGGGACGGGACTTCGCCGCTTCAGCAGGATCTTCCAGCGCCGTGATGACCAGGCACCCCCTCTATCCGTTCCTGTGGCCTGCGTGGCGGACATGGATGTAATGCCCAATCGCGCGCCGGCGATACTCGGCCTGGTCACTGGCGACGACGACGAAAAATGGAAGAGCCCCAAGCGCCGCTGGAAAGCGCAATGCGACTTCGGCGACGAGGAGAAGACCCGAGAGCAGGCGCTGGACGAGTGGCGTGCGAGGGCGCGCGTCAACGACGGGCAGTCGGTGCGAACCTTCGTCGCCGACCACTGGACGTTGGAAT
>CAZLGG010000186.1:0-1388 GCA_964559135.1 uncultured Planctomycetia bacterium | reverse complement strand
GTCAACGACGGGCAGTCGGTGCGAACCTTCGTCGCCGACCACTGGACGTTGGAATACGATCTCGCGTTCTGCGGCCTTGCCGAAGAGGTCTATGTCGCTGCCTGTCTCGCCAAGAACGACACTGCGATCAACGAGGAGAAGAAGGCAGTCGTCGACGTGGAGAAGACCGCCAGGACGGAGTTCACGAAAATGGCAGAATCCGCCGGAGAGGACCGAGCGAAGCTGTGCAGTGGGATCTACCAGCTGTTCCACTCAGGTGGTGCGTCGAAGGCGATCGCCGCGCAGTACCTCGCCAACGCCCTCGCCAAGAAGGCCGAGAAGGAGGGCTTTGATCGAACAGCTTTCGAGAAGAAGCTGCCTCGCTACATCGTCGACGCGATCGCGCACGTGCGCGGCAACGTAGATGTCCTGGCATCGCAGTCGGGCACGGCCCCGTCTGGGGACGATGCTGATGGCTGATCCAGCCCCCCTCCTCCCCGAGGTCTCGGGCGAGGACATCGACTGGGTCTGCGGCGTCATGAACCTCCGCGCCTTCGACCAGCCCCGCAGGGAGTTCCTCCAGGCCCGCACGACGCTCGACGTCTCGGCCTGCCCCGGGAGCGGTAAGACAACCCTGATCGTCGCCAAGCTCGCCATCATGGCGAGGAAATGGCCCCACCGCACGAGGGGCATCTGCGTGCTGTCCCACACGAACGCCGCTCGCGAGGAGATCCAACATCGTCTGCGCGGCACCGTCGTCGGCCAGCAGCTACTCGGCTACCCGCACTTCATCGACACGATCCATGGGTTTGTGAACCGCTTCCTGGCGTTGCCGTGGCTCAACTCGAACGGCTACCCCTCTCCGACCATCGATGATGGCGTGACCACGGCGTACCGGCGTGGCGTGCTCACCAACTCAGAGTACTGGAAAATCGAGAACTTCCTCGGTCGGAAGTACACCGCTTTCAGCAAGATCCAAGTCCGCGATCGAGAACTCCGCTTCGGGATCGAGGGGAAGCCCTTCCCCGCCGGGCCGAATGCGGAGACGTTCAAGCTCACGAAACGAGCGGTCGAGACCGCCGCTGGTGCAGGGTACTTTTGCTACGACGAGATGTTCATCTGGGCGAACGCGCTCTTGTCGGACTGTCCAGATGTCGCGGCCTGGCTCCGGCGTCGCTTCCCGCTGGTCATCGTTGACGAGATGCAGGACACGTCGGCGCTCCAGGCCGGCGTCCTTCACGCGGTCTTCACACGCACCTCGGTCGACACTGTCGTGCAACGAGTTGGCGATCCCAACCAGGCGATCTTCGACGGGCCTCGTGCCAACTCCACCGATCCGGACCCGTTCCCCGATGGAAGGGGATGTCTCGACATCCCGAACAGCTTCCGATTCGGACCCTCGATTGCGG
>CAZLGG010000185.1:0-4127 GCA_964559135.1 uncultured Planctomycetia bacterium | reverse complement strand
GATTCCGATGGCCGGCGTTCCCGTGCGGCAACTCGACTCCTACGTCAAGAAACTCGTCGACCTGGGAAAAAAGGTGGTGATTTGCGACCAGATCGAAGACCCGTCCCAGGCGAAGGGATTGGTCGAACGGGATGTCACTCGGATCATCACCCCGGGGACGCAGTGGGACGAAGAATCGCTCGACGACAAGGACAACAACTTCCTGGCGGCTCTGTGTCCGGCGCGTTCCGGTTGGAGTCTTTCCTGGGTGGACATTTCCACGGGCGAATTCCGGACGCGTTTCGTCGAGGATGCCTCCTTGCCCCGAGCGCTTCAGTCGATCGAGGTGGCCGAGTGGCTCTTGCCGGAGTCTCTGGCGGAATGCGGGGCCGCCATGGAGGACGTCAAGGCCCAACTGGAAGCGCCGATCACCTATCGGCCGGATTTCTGCTTTGATCACGAGTCCGCGGTGCGCGCCCTCAACACGCATTTCGGTACGAGACGGCTGCAGGGCTTCGGCATCGATCAGGATGAATTCCCTCTCGGCGCTGCGGGGGCCGTCTTCGACTACATCCAGGAGACTCAGCGGGGAGCGATAGGACAGATTCGCACATTGCGTCCGGTGCATCTGGAACGCCACGTCCCGCTGGACAGAGCGACGAGAAACGCTCTGGAGTTGGTGCGGAATCAAAGAGACGGCGGTCGATCCGGTTCTCTGCTGGATGTGATGGACCGCACCGTTACGGCGATGGGAGCGCGATGCCTCAAGTCCTGGATCTTGAATCCCCTGGTGAGTGCCGACGAGATTCAGGAACGCCAGGATGCCGTCACCGACTTGGTGGAGACTCCCTCCCGGTTGGTGGCCCTCAGAGACGCTCTGGGGGACGTCCTCGATGTGGAGCGCCTTGCGGCGCGCGTCGGATCGGGTCGTGCGAGTCCAAGGGATCTGAAAGCCTTGGCGCGCTCGCTGGGGCGCTGGCCCGCCCTGCAAGCCGCCGTCGCCGACTCCAAGTCCACCTGGGTCGGCGAACTCGCTGACGGTTTTCCCGATCTGGACGCCCTCGTTTCCGCCCTCGATGAGGCCCTCGACGACGCCCCGCCTCTTCTGCTCACGGAGGGCGGGATTTTTCGCGATGGGCATTGCGCGGAACTCGACGAGTTGCGAAGCCTTCGCCGCGAGGGGAAGACGTTCATCGCGAACTTCCAGGCGAGGGAGATCGAGACCAGCGGGATCCCCAGCCTGAAGATCGGCTACAACCGGGTTTTCGGCTACTACATCGAGGTCACCAATGCTCACAAGGAGAAGGTCCCGCCGACCTACATCCGCAAGCAGACACTCAAGAACGCCGAGCGCTACATCACTCCGGAGCTGAAGGAGTACGAGGACAAAATCCTCCACGCCGATGAACGGGCGCGGGACTTGGAACACTCCATGTTTCTCGCCTTGCGTGCGAAGGTCGAGGCTCGTATCGACGACCTCCAGGAGGCGGCGCGGCGCCTCGCTCTCCTCGACGTCATTCAGTCGCTGGCCGAACTGGCTCGTGAAGGGGGCTACTGTCGGCCGGAGATCACGTCGGGGAGTCAACTCGTCATCGAAGAGGGGAGGCACCCCGTTCTCATCGCCACCGGGACCGAAGAACCCTTCGTGCCCAACGACCTGCACCTGGACGACGGGCGTCGGACGATGCTCATCACCGGTCCGAACATGGCGGGGAAAAGCACGTACATCCGACAGGTCGCACTCATCACCTTGATGGCGCAGATCGGTTCGTGGGTCCCCGCGGCTCGCGCCGACATCGGCGTCGTCGATCAGGTGTTCACGCGAGTCGGGGCGAGCGATGATCTCGCTCGCGGGAGTTCCACATTCATGGTGGAAATGCTCGAGGTCGCCAACATCCTCAACAACGCGACCGACCGATCCCTCGTCATTCTTGACGAGGTGGGACGTGGGACGAGCACCTGGGACGGATTGAGTTTGGCCTGGGCCATCACGGAGCACCTCACGACTCTGGGCGCAAAGACTCTCTTCGCGACCCACTATCACGAGTTGGTGGAGATCGCCGCGGTTCACTCCAGCGTCGTCAACTACAACGTCGCCGTTCGCGAATCAGGGGAGGAGATCCGATTCATGCACCGCATCGTCGAGGGGGCCACCGACAAGAGCTACGGCATTCACGTGGCGCGCTTGGCCGGTCTTCCTCGGAGTGTCATCGAATCGGCGCGCCGTATCCTGGTGCGTTTGGAGGCCGGTGAGGGCGCCGTGGAAAGGCCCCGCGAGAGTCAACTCGAACTCTTTGCGCCCGAGTCTGTCGAAGACCCCATCCGCGAACGGGTGCGCGCCATCGATGTCAACACCTTGACGCCCCTCGAAGCCTTGCAACTCCTCGCGGAACTGAAGCAGCTCTGAGGAGAGGTTCGGGGCTTCGCGCCGCCTTCTCGGCGGCCTCAGCGGGGCCGGGCGATCTCCACCCTCGAAATGCGCAACGACGGGCCCCAAGTCATGAACCCCAATCGGCTGCGAGGGATGGTGCGGATGGAGCACGCATCGAGGAGGAGAGTTCCGTTGACCTTGAGGGTGCACTGGCCTCCCGCGACTTCGAGTTCCAGCTTGTAGACGCCGTCGTCAGCCTGGACGTCCAGAGAGGGCGCCTGGTAGACGAGACGGTCGTAGCGTTCGAGGCGGGCGCCCAGTCCCTTCCCGGCAGGATGGAGGATGACCGTCCAGCCGGAGAGTCCGTCGTTCTTGCCTTCACCTTGAAAGGTGATGCCGATCTTGGGGCGTCCCTGGGACTCCAGATCCATCGTAAGGCGGAAGTCCTTCAGCTTCTTCGTGACCTTCTTCGCCAACCAGATCAGATTCGAGGGGGAGTCCTTGGGGAATCCGGGTCGGACCGTGTACTTCCTCCATGCCACCTTTTTGGCCTTCTCCTCGCCCTGCAGCGCCTTCCTTCGGACTCGAAACTTTCCCACCTTCACGTCGAACTTCGAAGAGAAGCTCTTCGACGAGAACGTGTGCAGGAAGAACCTCTTCCAATGCTTCACGGTGACGCGGGCATAGGGCGTGTCCGCGGGACCGTCGTCTTCCGCAAGTCCCGGAATGGGCCGACCGTCGAGGTGGGTCGCCGCCACGACGAGGCCCGCCTTGCCCCGGTCGTTTCGAACCTTGACGAGGACGCGGTGACGGCCTGCTGCGAGCTTGGCCGTCCACACCATGGCGTCGGGTGCAAAGGCCCGGTCTGCTTGCCACCAACGGGGTTGCCCGCCCGCTCGCCCTCGGTTGCGATACTGCCCCAGGAGCACGTCGTCGACGAAGAGGCTGACGTGGTCGTCCGCCCGGACGTGGAAAGCCACCTCGGTGGACTTCGGCAAGGTGATGTGAGTCAGAGCGTAGAGGGCGCTGTCGTCCTGGTAAGGGTATTGGAACAGGATGCGCCCCAAGGGGTCGATCTGCACGGGCGGTCGGTCCGGGTTCGGGACGGTCCATCGCATGCGGTTGCCCTCGCCGAGGTACGACTTCCCGAAGTCCGGGTCTCTCTCCGGCGGGAACACGACCTTCCATGGGTCGGCGCCCTTGACCTTGAACGGGCCGATCACATGCCAGGCATGGAGGAGTCCGGCGTCTGCGAACGACCTCTCGCGGATCTCGGCATCCCCGACGCCTCTGCGTTTCATGTCCTCCAAAAGGTCGGCGAAGACGAGTCCTCGCGGCAGGGGGCTCGTGGCGTCGCGCCCGAATGCGTCCTCGTCCTCGAAACCGGAAAACTCCCCGAGGCGCCAGGACTTCATCTCCTCTGCGATGATCTGTGGCGAGGACTCCGTGAGCGGAAACCGGAACGCCCGCAAGTCTTTCCAGACATCGGGACCGAACGCCTGGGCGAGGTGAAAACCGAGAGCGCGGATGATGTAGGGCTCTCGGCCGTCCTTCATGGGCGAGCGGCGATAGGTGCGAAAGAACTTGCGGTAGGGGGACCAATCCAGCCGACCCGAAACACGAGGCGCGTAGCGCAGAAAGTGCAGGAAGAACCCGGCGCTCGGCGCATAGTTGGGAATACGCCAGTATTCGAGATCGCGGTCCAGGTAGTCGGCGCGAAAAGCCTTCGCCGAGGCCGCGCGGGCGCGATCGAAGGCGCGTTTCGGCCCGAGTTGGT
>CAZLGG010000184.1:0-4181 GCA_964559135.1 uncultured Planctomycetia bacterium | reverse complement strand
GATTCTCGCCGTGATGCGGCCACAAGTGTGTGCCCGGCAGAAAGGCCGAGAAGCCCGCATCCGTCATCCCGGGGACCTGGGCGCAAATCTCCGAAGTGTACGGGCATCGTCGGCGATTCTCGTTCAGATCGTAGAGAGCGTCCACGTTGGCGTCGTGCGTGCTGTAGAGGCCGAAGAATTTCCATCCCGACTCGTCGTAGCCGTCTCGAACCGTCGTGAGAGCCTCCGGCCAATCCACGAAATCAGCAACGGAGAGGTGTCGAACTTCCTCCCGAATGCCTTCGAAGGCCGTCTCCAAGAGGGCAACGACGCGATGCGCACATGGGTTTTCGAAAGGGCTGCCGGACATCGTTCAGGCTCGATGGGGTCTCACCGAATCATTCGCCAGCCTCCGGATTATCGAGGGCGGGGGACACCGGGCATCCCCTCGAGGACCCACGCGCGCCACGCCTTTTCGAATTCCTCCGGCGTCAGATGATAGATATCCTTGAACGCCTGCAGCTGAGCGTCGATGACCGGCTTGCCATTGGTGATGCGCTTCATTCGATCAATGAAACGGGAGAATTCCGGCCTGCCGAGGGAAAGAAGGTATCTCAGCTGACTCCAAACGACGGGGCGAAGCCGCGGGGACACGTCCTGCAGAAGCGTCTTTTTGCAGAGGCTCGCGAAGGGGGGGTACTCGTTCTCCTTCACACGGCGCACGACGTCCTCGCGGAAGCTGCGAAGGTCGAACCCAGACCGCGCCGGTTGGTCCCCCAGAACGAGAGTCGCGAGCTGACCGCTCTCCCGTCTCTCGAAGAGGTGCCCGAACGCCAAAAAGACCCAAGCCGGAAGAATCTGGTGCCGGCCCCGATAGCCCGCGAGGAGGTTCACGGCCATTCTGTGCGTGAAGGTGGCATTCAGGAGAACATCCCGCGGCTTGGGTGGACACGCCGCGATCACATTGGCCCCGTCCTTCTTGATGTAATAGTCGAACCCGTACAGATCATCGTAATTGCCCCGGTATGCGAGGACGAATCGCCGCAATGTCGACTGGCGCTCGAACAGGTAGATCTCGAACTTCTGACGATTTCCCAGATAGGGGGCGTGTCGCCGGAAGTAGGGGTCCTGCTCTTTGAAGTCGACGAGGTGCAGGACGTCACGAAGGACGCGATGGGCGCGAATCAGGTAGAGGTGAGCCCGTTGGTGCGACGTGAGACGTCGGGTGGACGCGGAGAGTTTTGGAAAAACCTGCCGGAGGGTCTCCAATTCCAAAGCTGTCCTTTCCTTGTTCACACGTGCGATGTCACCCGCTCCCAGATCGCAAAATAGCCGGAAGAGATTGTCTTCGATATAGACGGGATGTTCGGGTTCCATCTCATCGAAGAGGTAGCGGAGCACGTAGGTGCCCGGCTCCCCCATCAACCGAAAGGCACTCTTCTGGCGGATTTTTGGGGGGCGAATCGGAAAACCCGCCGCGAGGATGTCTTCCATCTCCGAACGCTTCCGAAACGGGATGCGCTTTTCCTTGGCGCATGACGTGCAGAAGAAACTCGGATTCACGATGTGGGCATGAGGAGGCTTCGACCACTCCAGGCGAGGAATCTCGGATTTCGACCAGGGCGCCAGGGGCAGGATGTCGACGGGGTCCTTCCCTCGCATGATGAATTGACCGGGGAGCGCCGCGACCAGGAGGAGCACTGCGGCCGCGACGCCGCCCCGATGGAGGATTCGAAGAGTCACTTCGTGGTTTCCGAATCCATTCCGTGCAACAGGTCGGGCCGCAAGAGTGAGACTCTCTTCCGCTCGACGACGGCCAGCTTCGCCTGGGCTTCTTTCAGTTTGCGCTGAACTCGCTCTTTTTGGTCCTTCGCCCGCTGATCCTTGGGGTGGCTGCGCACCCGGGCGTCGAGAACCTTGAACCTGAGTCCGATGGCGGCAACCTTGTCCTCGTAGCGCTCGATCTCCTTCAGAAGACGGCCATAGTGGCGCACGAGCGCCGACCGTTTCCATCCGAGGCACTCCTTGAAGGCCTGATCCAAGGCCCGGACAAGGCGCCGCCGATCGAGGCGCCCCTCGAGAACCGTGACGGTATGGCCGTCGGGAGCAAGGAAGATGAGAGCGGGCAACGTCTTGCCAAACTCATTCCTGTACGCGACCTTGTCCGCCTCGGTCGCCGGGATCGAGAAGAGGTGAAAGAAGTTGGTCGAGGCGACGATGTCATCGTCGCCAAAAAGCTTACGTTCACGCTCGAGTTTGGTCTCGCGACGCTCGGCAGGGTCATAGATGTAGACGATGGCCGGCCTACGACCCACCGCGCAGCCGGGGTTCTTGCAATGCAGATGCTTGCAATGCAGGTCGACACAATACGGGTCGAAGCACTTCGTCGTCAGAATGTGAGAAAGCGGCGCCAGCGACTTCGCGTAACCATCGACGCGCGCCTTCGGCCACTCGGATTCAAGCCAACGCAGGTCGAGAATCCGGCAAACACTTGGACTGCGCAAACGGCGCCCCCAGGGCGTGAGGAATCGACCTGCCCCCCCGGCGGCTTTCCGGCGAACTGGAAGGGTCGAACCTCCACTGACGGGGACTCCAGTCGTTCCGCCGGGGGAGCCTCCGGGCCGTGGCGTGCCCCCGGGAACGGGAGACGGAACAGGTGACGGCGTCGGTGCGGGGAGACTCCCCACATCCATCGACGGCGGTCAACCCGGCGGCGCCAGCGAAGTCCCCGACACACTCCCGGTTCCCGATGCGCTCCCGGTTTCCGACACGCTCCCAACTCCCGAGACCTGTCCGAGGAGGCTGCCGGAGAGTCCCACCAGGACGATGATTGCCAGAACTTGACGTTCACACATAATCGTTCTCCTTTCCTTCGGTTCCTGAGAGCAGCTGTTGGGAAGCGCTCGATCTCGTCGGCCAACGTCCATTGTAGCGGAACGCCTTCGAAGGTTGAAGACGATTCTTGGCGAGGGTTCGAGAAATGCTTCGTCCATGACAAAACCTATCGAGAAGGTCATCCGCATCGGCGTGAGCGCGTGTCTGGTCGGCGAACGGGTGCGCTATGACGGCGGTCACAAGCGCGACCCCTTGATCACCGACGTGCTCGGGCGATTCGTTCACCTGGTGCCTTTCTGCCCCGAGATGGAGCTGGGACTCGGCAGTCCCCGCGACACCCTCGACCTCGTGGAAGGGAAAACCGGCCCTCGCCTCGTCATGGAGAAGAGCCGGAAGGACTACACGCAACAGATGAAGCAGTGGGCGTCGGTCAAGATCGAGGCGCTCCGATGCCTCGATCTTTGCGGTTGCATCCTCAAGTCGAAATCCCCATCCTGCGCCCTCGACGACGCCAGGGTCCTCGATCTCGAGGGACGCCCCGCGGGATTCCTCCCCGGCCTCTTCACGACCCTCCTTCAAAAAGCCCACCCCAGACTCCCACTGATCGACGAGATCGAGCTGCGGAACCCGGAGTCACTCTTCGCCTTCATGGAACGCGTCCTCGGCGTCGCTCTCCATTCGCACCCGTCTCTCGGATCCGTGGTTGTTCGGACGTCGAGGCCTTCGGCCGACGGGGGAGCCAAACCGTGAGAGTCCTCATGACAGGTCGAAGTGGTCTGATCGGTCGCGCTCTGACGTCCGTCCTGGAAGCCCACGGATATGAAGTCGTCCCCGCGGTTCGCACCGTGGAGAACGCCAGATCCGGGGGCGTTTTTTGGTCGCCGACGGAGGGGTTTTCCGACGTGCGAACGATCGAGGGTATCGATGCGGTCGTGCACTTGGCCGGCGAGAACATCGCGACCGGGCGGTGGACCAAGGCGAAGAAGCGGAAGATTCGCGAGAGCCGGGTTCAGGGGACGCGCACACTCTGCGAAGCCCTCTCGAGGATGGTTGAACCTCCCCATGTCCTCGTCATGGCCTCGGCCGTGGGGTACTACGGCGATCGCGCGGGAGCATGCCTCACCGAGGAGAGTCCCCCCGGACAAGGATTTCTCGCCGACGTCGTCCGAGAGTGGGAGGAGGCCACCCGCGCTGCGGAGAAAGCCGGTCTACGAGTCGTCTTCATGAGATTGGGCGCGGTCTTGAGCGAGAAGGGGGGCGCACTCCGCAAGATGTTGCTCCCCTTCCGTCTCGGTCTGGGGGGCCGCATGGGCACGGGCCGCCAATTCATGTCGTGGATCTCGATCGACGACGCCGTCCGCGCCTTT
>CAZLGG010000183.1:0-4199 GCA_964559135.1 uncultured Planctomycetia bacterium | reverse complement strand
AGTTCCCGGAAGTCTCTTCGAAGATTCGCACCTTCGGGCTTCGCGGTCCCATCAACCTGCAGGGGCATGTCTCGGCCAAGGACGAGGGCGAACCGGACACCCTCGACATCGACTTGCTCGGCCTGAGCCTTCGGCACGTCGATCGCCCCTGGATGGAGTTCTCTCACCTGCAAGGGCACGTCGTGATCGCGAACGACGTGATGAACGTCGCCCGGGCGACCGCCCTGTGTTGCGGAAACTTGCTCTCCCTGGACGGATGGCTCGATCTTTCAGGAGACGGTTACCATGAGATCACGATCAAAGCCGAGGAGTTCGGGCTGAACGCGGAGGCGCTGCAAACCGCCTCGATGCTGAGCCCTTTCGTCGCCGACCTGATCGAAGTCGCGGATGTCGCCGGCACGCTCGGACTCCGACTGGAGTTTCATGAGAATGAGTACGGAGTCATCCAAAAGGCCTTCCTCAACTTGAAGGGGCTTGCCCTCCGAGGGCGTGAGATTCCGTTCTTCGCCGAGGATATCTGGGGCAGCTTGGATGTCGACGGGGACGTCTTGACCTTCAAGACCTGGACGGCCTCGTCGCCGCTCGGCGCAGGGGCCAAGGCGTCCCTTTCGTTCCGCAAAGCGGTCTTCCGTGCTCACAAGACTTCGCCCCGACTGACCGTAGATGGCCTCCAGGTGGAGAATCTTCAGCTTGCCGAGCCGTTTTTCGCCCAGCTCCCGCCGGATCTGGCCCGCGGATTCCGCGAGGCCGGTTTCCGAGGTCGCCTCGACATCAACGTGACGCATCTCTTCTGGAAGAAAGGGCGGGTGATCCTCAAGGGAGAATTGAGGCCCACCTCCGTTTTGAAGGATGGCCGCTTGCGACTCGGGATGTTGGGGGGCGTCGTTCGCCTTTCGGAGCTCGTTTGGGATGACCGCGGAATCCAGGTCAAAGGAACCGTGCGCAATGCTTCCTTGGCGCTCCACGACTTCGAATTCGAGGACTTCAATGCCGAGTTGGAGTTGAAGCCCGATGCCTTGAAGGTGACGAAAATCCAGGCCTTGCTCCTCGGCGGGCGCGTGAACAGGAAGGAATCTCATTTCAAGCTGGATATCTCCACGGATGACTGGTCCTTCGACACGGAGCTTTCCGTGTCATCGCTCGACCTTTCGCGTCTCGTCGAGGAGTTGGGAGGGAATCCGAGAAAGCTGGTTGGCCGGGCCTCGGGCCTGGCCCGCCTGAAGGGCCGCATCGACGACTTGTCCAGTTGGGTGGGAGGGGCGTCTTTCGAACTCGTGGGCCGTAGGCTCTACGAGCTGCCATTCTTCGCCGTGGCGCTTTCCATCATCAACTTCGACTTCTTGACGATGGGGGACAGGGCCGTTCAGAAGGGCACCGTGCGCGCCAAGATCCGCGACATGGCGGTCCACATCGACAACGCTACATTTCGCGGTCCCGGCGTCGAGTTGGATGGAGACGGCGTGATCGGATTCGACGGCATCTGCAAACTGGACTTCCGCCCCAGCCTCATCAAGTGGATCGACGGGATTCCGCTCATCGGCCAGCTCTTTTCCCTGGGAAGCGGCATGATCGTCAGCGTCATCCACGTGCGCGGTCCTATAGAACAGCTGGATGCCAGCGTCGGAAACTACATCACCGAGATCCTCTCCGACGACAACGATTCGGGGAGGCGGATGAAATTGAAGCCCCTGAAGGGCAGTCAGAAAGGGAAACATCAGTGACGGACCGTTTTGCGGTGATCATGGCGGGGGGGGCGGGGACGCGCTTTTGGCCCAGGAGTCGAAAGTCCCGTCCGAAGCAGTTGCTCGAGATTCGACCGGGACGGACGCTCATTCAAGAGACGCTGGACCGGCTTCCGGACTGGCTTCCACGGGAGCGCGTCATCGCCGTCACCAACGTGGAGCAAGCGGAGTCCCTCGTCGCTCACACCGGGCTCAGCCCCGAGAACGTCGTGCGCGAGCCCATGGGACGAGACACGGCGCCTTGCGTGGCACTCGCGGCGGCGATCGTCGAGAAGCGTTGTCCGGATGCGGCCATGGTCGTTCTACCCGCCGACCACCTCATTGAGGACGTGGACGCATTTCGCACTGACCTGGAAAGGGCGTTCCGCACGGCGGAGGATGAAGACAGTCTACTGACCTTCGGCATCCGTCCCGATCATCCGGCCACGGGTTACGGATGGATCGAACTGGCGCAGCGTCGCGTGGACGGCCTGTTTCCCGTCGAGAGTTTCAGAGAAAAGCCCGACGAGATGACGGCGCGGCGGTTCCTCCGCTCCGGAGGTTTTCTCTGGAACAGCGGGATCTTCGTCTGGAGGAGTTCGGTCATCCGGGAAGAGATCGCCGAATTCCTGCCGGAGCTGACGAGTGCGATCGGGAGCATCGAGGACCGCCTCGATACGCCGCGCGTTTCCGAAGAATTGGCACGCGTCTATCCGACCCTCGAGCCCGTCAGCATCGATCGGGGCATCCTGCAGAAAAGCGATCGCATCGTGTGCCTTGCGGCGTCTTTCGACTGGGATGATCTGGGCAGCTTCGAGTCCCTCGTTCGGCAGGGTGACGTCGACGATGACGGCAACGTCGTCTTCGGCGAGGCCGAGTGGTTGAATGCCGAGGGGTGTTTGGTGGACAACCACGCCGAGGGCCTCGTGGCGTTGCTGGGCGTCAAGGATCTGCTCGTCGTCCGGGTGGATGATGCCGTCCTGGTGGCCCGTCGTGACCAGGAACAGCAGGTGAAAGATCTGGTCCAGCGTCTGAAGGAGCGGGGGAAGGACCGCTACCTTTGAAAGGGCGCGTTCTGGGCATCGATTACGGTGACAAGCGGATCGGGCTGGCTCTCACCGACCCCATGCGCATCATCGCGACCCCTTTTCGCGTCATCCACAGGACGGAACTGGAAGCCGACTTGGACGTTCTGGCCGAGATCATCCGCGAGGAGGAAGTCGTCGAGCTCGTGATGGGCGAGCCCCGGAACACGGACGGCTCGGCCGGGCCCATGGTTGAACGCGTCCGGCGGTTCGCGGCAAGACTCGTGGAGCGCTGTCCGTTGCCGCTCCATTGGGTCGACGAGACCTATACGAGTCTAGAGGCGGACGAACTTCTGCGCCAGGCCCACAAGGACTGGCGAAAGCGCAGGACCAAGATCGACATGGTGGCGGCCCAGGTGATCCTCAGGTCATTTCTCGAGAATTCCTGAGATTGGGATGAATCCGGGCGCTCTTCGGGATTGGCGCCGTCAGTCGGAGGGCCCATTGGTCTTCGATCCGGCGCATCCTCTTGGCCTGGGTCCTGACTCTCCCTTTGGCTGCGGGGTTGGCGGCTTTGGTGTATTCCTTCCAATGAAAGACGGCGATACCATGGGGGCTCGATCATCGGTCAACGACCGGAGGATTCATCGAATGGGCCGGGAGAAACTCGTGACGGCTTCGTTTCCAGCACTCCAACGCGAAACTCTGCGCACCGTGCAGGTCAATCTGGGGAAGCTCTGCAATCAGGTCTGCAAGCACTGTCACGTCGAGGCGGGACCCCAGCGCACCGAGATCATGACAGCCACGACGGCGACCCGAATCCTTCAACTCGTTGAAGCGTCGCCGGACGTGACGACGGTCGACCTCACGGGCGGCGCTCCTGAGATGAATCCCGAGTTCCGGCGCATCGTCCGCGGCTTGAGAGAGCTGGGACGCTCCGTCCTCGTGCGTTCCAACCTCACTGTGCTGTTACTTCCCGACCAGCAGGACACGATCGAGTTTTTCGCCGAGCAAGGCGTGGCCGTCGTGGCCTCTCTGCCTTGCTACCTGGAAGAAAACGTGGACGCCCAGCGGGGAAGCGGTGTCTTCGAGGAGAGCATCGAAGCTCTCCGTCGACTCAACGCGGCCGGTTTCGGAACCGGTGCGCTCGCTCTCGATCTTGTCTTCAATCCTCAGGGCGCCGACCTGCCTCCTCCTCAGGCAAGTCTGGAGACAGCCTACAAGGAAGCCCTTGACCAGCGCTACGGGATTCGCTTCGACCGCCTCCTCACCATCACCAACATGCCCATCGCCCGATTCCGAGACAGCTTGGCGCGTCAGGGACTCTTGGAACTGTACATGGATCGTCTTCTTCGCGCCCATCGCGCAGCCAATCTCGATGCCGTCATGTGTCGCGGCCTCGTGAGCGTGTCCTGGGACGGGAAACTCTACGATTGCGACTTCAACCAGATGC
>CAZLGG010000182.1:0-4224 GCA_964559135.1 uncultured Planctomycetia bacterium | reverse complement strand
ATCGCTTCCTGCCCGACAAGGCCATCGACCTCATCGATGAAGCCTGCGCGATGATCCGCACCGAGATCGATTCTCTCCCCGCCGAGCTCGACCAAGTGACGCGGCGCGTCATGCGGTTGGAGATCGAGGAGGCGGCTCTCAAAAAGGAGAAGGATCGGGCCAGCAAAGACCGCCTGAAGGCTCTCCGCAAGGAACTCTCCGAGGCTCGCGAAAAAGCCGACGAGATGCGAGCCCGCTACGAAGTCGAGAAAAAGGCCATCCTGGAGGTCCAACATCTCCGCGAGAAGATCGAGCACATCCGCCGAGAGATCGAAAAGGCGGAGCGCGAGTACGATCTGAACGCGGCGGCTCGCCTCCGCCACGGCGAGCTTCCCGAAGCCGAAGCGGAGTTGGCCAGGGCCGAAGCCAAGCTGCGGGAGGGCGGCGGCGACCGCCTCCTCCGGGAGGAGGTCACCGAGGAGGAGATCGCCCAGATCGTCTCCCGGTGGACCGGCATCCCCGTCACCCGCCTGGTGGAAGGCGAGAGGCAAAAGCTCCTCAAGCTGGACACCATTCTGCATGAGCGCGTCATCGGTCAGGACGAAGCCGTCCAGTTGGTTTCCGACGCCGTCATCCGCGCGCGAGCCGGCATCAAGGACCCCAGACGGCCCATCGGTTCGTTCATTTTCCTCGGCCCGACCGGCGTGGGTAAGACGGAACTCGCGAAGACGCTCGCCGAAGCCCTCTTCGACTCCGAGGAGAACATGGTGCGCATCGACATGTCGGAATACATGGAGAAGCACACCGTCTCTCGGCTCGTGGGCGCACCCCCGGGATACGTGGGCTACGAGGAAGGCGGCCAGCTCACCGAAGCCGTTCGCAGGAAACCCTACTCGGTCGTCCTTTTCGATGAGATCGAAAAGGCGCACCCGGACGTCTTCAACATTCTCCTGCAGATCCTCGATGACGGCCGGATCACGGACAGCCAGGGGCACCTGGTCAACTTCAAAAACACGGTCATCATCATGACGAGCAACGTGGGCGCTGCGTATCTGCTGGAGGGCATCACTGCCGGCGGCGGGATCGAAGAGGCGACCCGAGATCGCGTGATGGGTGAGCTGAGAAGTTCGTTCCGGCCGGAGTTCCTGAATCGCGTGGACGAGATCATTCTCTTCAAGCCGCTGACGTTGCCCGAGATCGAGAGGATCGTCGACCTGCTCGTGCAAGAGCTGCGGCGACGGCTCGCGGATCGCAACATCGATCTCGCGTTGACGCCGGAGGCCCGGACTTTCGTCGCCCGGGAAGGATTCGACCCGGTCTACGGGGCGAGACCGCTGAAGCGGTTCCTCCAGCGGGAGTTGGAGACCCGCATCGGCCGGGCCATCATCGCCGGAGACGTTCCGGATGGGTCCTTGATCGAAGTGGGGCTGAAGGACGGGACTCTTCAGCTCGAGGTGAAGCCTCGCAAGATCGAGTCCTCGGACGAGGAGACCGAGGAGTCCTCAGAATCCACGGTAGGGTCCGTCTCCTGAAACCCCGGTGACGGGGACTGAAAGGCGCCGAGACGCTCGGCGCCTTTCAGGCTTTCCTTTCCCCGTTACGCGGAGGGGACCACTCGACGCCCGGCAAGACACGACCCATCCCCATCCAAGCCTCGGCGCCCCAAGAAGAAGGGATAGCTCACGGAGGCGCAGAGGCGCGGAGACTCATCAGCCACTCAGCCTGCGATTCCCCACCGCCTTCTCCACGGCTCCGTGAGAGGAAAACCTGAACGTCAAAGAGGCTCCAAGCGAGGACGGACGGCACCGCATCCCGGTGAAGGCGAGCGCGACCATCGAGACACTGGCGAGAGGGTCGAGTCCGGTTAGACTGCTCATCTCATGACACGTTCACCAAGACTCGTATCGCTGCTCCTTCTCCTCGCATGCCTTGGGGTCGCTCCGGCCCAGAAACGGAAAATCACGCGAATCCCCGCATGGGAAGGTCCGCCCCTCGCAATCACCGCGGGTCTCAACAACGGTCTCGCAAAGATGTTTCTGGTGGTGCGGGCCGAGCGCCGCATTCGCCCCTACTGTCAGTTCCAGATGCGCCTCATGGGCGAGCGCGTGGAGGAGGAGGTCTTCGGCGATTTCTTGGGCATCCCGGCGCGCAAGCTTTTCTACCAGGGCGAGATGAAGGTGAAGAGCGACGGCAACCGTTGGACCGAGTATCGGTGGTTGGCCGAAGCCGACCTGGAAC
The DNA here is from genome assembly GCA_964559135.1 of uncultured Planctomycetia bacterium. GTDB lineage: Bacteria > Planctomycetota > DRQF01 > DRQF01. Next base: position 2,007 of record CAZLGG010000182.1, on the reverse strand, counting down.
TCGGTATCTGCCATCCCGTCGAGCACATCGGTCCGAAGTGGCTGGCCTACTTCAAGAAACACAAGTACGCCTTCGACAACGACACCCTTCCTCACGTCCTCCTCTTCGCCCGGTCGGCCGGCAAGGAATTCGCCTATCCTCTCAGAGATCTCTCGGCCCTGAAAAACCCGATCAAGGCGCTCCTTCTGGATGACGTCCCCCTCGAGCCCGGCGCCTCGCGAGGCCCTCTCGTCCAATTCCTCGTCAAGAAACTCGAGAAGGGAACGGTTGCGAAGAAGCTGGAGGCCATTCGCCAACTCTCCGCTTTCCCTCGCTCCGTCATCCTACCTGCGGTGCAGCCTCTTCTCGCCGCGCGAGCGCACCCCAGCAAGGAGGTGGCCCTGGCCGCGGAGAAGTTATGTGCGAGACTGCACTTCGCGAGCGCCCAGGAAATCCAAGCGGCGATCGTTCTTCTGGGGACGAGCTCGGATGAGAAGGCTCTGAAAAAGGCCCTGACCCTCGTGAAGGAACAGGGGCCCACGCTGCGATTCCGAGCGCGCGGCGCCCTCCAGAAGTTGATCGGGAAGAAGCACTTGTCGTCCGACCTTCGCACCAAGGCGAAGAATCTTCTGGAGACGTGGAGCCGCAAGTCGCCCCACCCACCCCGTTCCCACCGCTGAAACCCCTGAGGAAAAAAGACTGCGAACGCGCGAGGGCTGGACACCCGGTCAGTGATGACTAGGCTTGAGATCCCTCGGAGTCCCTTATCAGTTGTCACTGCACGACAACCTTCCGGGGGGCACGTTTCGTGTCAGCAACATAGGCCTTCAACAAAAAGGATGAACCGACATGCGTACCACCATACTCACGACATGCCTCGTCTTGGCTCTCGTGGGAGCTTCGGCGGGACAGGTCTCCACCAATCCCGGCGTCTTGATCAACGAGGTCAATGCCGCCGCGTCGCAGTGGGTCGAAATCGCCAACTATTCGGGAGCTCCTATCGACATCTCCGGATGGAAACTCGAGGTTTACCATGACAACCCCGCGGACGGAGCGCCGGACGCCACCCACACCTTCCCGGGCAATTCGGCGACGCCTTTCGCTTTGGGGAATACGATTCTCCTGCCGGACAACCCCTTGGTTCCCGGCGAAGGTTTTTGCGTGGTCTCCACCATCGGAACCGGACCGGCCGTTCCCGCGGGAAGCCTGTTCTTCCAATTCGCCGTGGCGAATCTGGGAGGGCTCTTCGCCGGTATCCCCTACTCCGTCGCCCTTTATGACGCCAACGGAGACGGCGTGGACTACGTGGCCATTTCGAACGTCAACGCCTTCGACGCCGGCCTGATGGACGCGGGCAACGGAGCCGCCACCACCCCCACCGACTGGATCGGACACCCGGCCGGGACCAATCCGGCCATGGGGGGCGGCGTGCCCATCTTCGGCGGAGTGGGTGGCGTCCAAGGCGGAGCCAACGACGCTCAGACCTACCGTCATTCCCGTATCGATCATGACGACGCCCTGGACTGGACGAATGACAATGGGTCCATCACACCCGGCGCCTACAATCCTGGGCAAACGCCCCTTGCCGGGACGACGGGGGCTCTGCCGACCGCGGCCTTCAAAGCGGACACGACGTGCGGCCCGGCCCCCCTGCCCGTGCAGCTCACGAACATCTCGATCGCAGAGCATGAGATGGATCCCCGTTCGGGCGCGGGCGCCACGATGGTGATGTGGGACTTCGACAACGCCAACCCCGGCACCCAGACCAGCACCGATTACCATGCGTTCCATTCCTTCATGGCGACCCAAGACACGGTGCTCAGCATGGTCGACGAAGTCGGTAACACGGCGACCAGCATGCCGATGACCATCCAGGCCATCCCCGGCGCGGGCCTCGTCGCCCGGACGGGCTGCCAGCTGGAGAACTTCGAGGGCTTCCTTCTCGACGTGACGGATCCCTGCGGCGCCGGGACAGTCCCGGAGCCGGCCGCGGGCGCCGAGTGCCGTGCCGGCGGTCGCGTCCGCATC
>CAZLGG010000181.1:0-4279 GCA_964559135.1 uncultured Planctomycetia bacterium | reverse complement strand
CATCTCGGCGGCGCGTTCGGCGAAGGTTTCAATGAGCCTGAACCGCCCCCGCACCGCCAAGTCCGTCAGGGCGTGTGCCAGGTCCACGTAGTCGACCGTGTGCTCCACATCCTCGGTGGCCTGCGCGGCGTCGAAATCGCAGTCGAGTTCCACGTCGACGAGCAGCTTCTGGGGCTCGGATCGCTCATGGGGGTGGATGCCCACGATGCATTCGATCTCGAGACCTTCCAAAAGGATGGTTCCCTTCATGATCTCTCCCAGAGTCCGAGTCGCTCGATCTCGTCGAGCACGATCCTCGTCGGTTCGTTGAGCCGCAGTGCGCGCGCTTCGTCGAGAGTGACCCAACGCGCCTCTTCGATCTCGTAGTTCCAGGTCAGTCGTTCGGTCTCGCGGGCGCGAGACACGTAGTTGATGAGGAGGAAGTGCCTGGGCTTCACGAACTCGGTCGACTCGATGCAGTCCTGAATCATGACAAACCGGGTGTTCTCGACGTCCAAGCCCGTCTCTTCCTTGATCTCCCGCTCGTAGGCGTCCTCCATCGTCTCGCCATACTGGATTTTCCCGCCCGGGATGCCCCACGTCCCCGACCACTTCAAGGTCCGAACGAGAAGGATCCTCCCGGCATCATCCTCGAGGACGCCTCCGACCGTGGGAATCACGAGAGGAACGGTTTCGAGGAGATGGTCGCGATCGAGCATCGCCTGCAGATCCGCCATGGACTCCAAGAGGTCATCGGGGGTCTCGGCTTCCAGCATCTGCCGCGATGCGTACCCCCAAAGGGCGGCCGCGGTACGAACTCCTGCTCCTCTTCCGACCTCGATGTCGTGGGCCGTGTCCCCGACGAAAAGGGTCCGATCGTGGGCGAGATCCCTGCGCCGCAAGAGGTCGGCCAAGTACCTCGACTTGTCGAATGCGCCCCCCACGACTTCCTCGAAGAGGTCCGTCAATCCATGTCGGGTGAGGAGCCGGTCGAGATAGCGGTTCGGCACGGTGCTGAGAATGAACAGACGCAGCCCGCGCGCCCGCAAGCAGCGCAGGAGGGACGCGGCTCCGTCGAAGAGGACGACGTCATCCAACCGCCCCTCGTATTCGTCGAAGAAGACCCCGTCGATCTCGTCGAGAGAGCGACCGGGAAGGCGGCTGCCATAGAATTCCATCACCGGGATCTTGAAGTCCCGCCGGTAGGTCTCACGGTCGACGGGCTCGCCACCCAGTTGGGTCAACGTCCCGTTGGTGGCGTGAAACGTGAGATCCACGTCGTCCGCCAGGGTTCCCGACCAGTCGAAGATCACGTTTTCGATCACGGGAGTCACATCACCGCGACGACTTCGGTGATCTCCTCGATCTCGCGCCGTAAGCGATTCTCCACGCCCATCTTCAAAGTCGCCATGCTGCTCGGGCAACCATGACATGCACCCTTGAGTTGGAGCATCACGACGCCGGCGTTGTAACCGACGAAAACGATGTCACCGCCGTCCATGGCGACGGCCGGCCGAATATCCCTGTCGAGGATCTCCTTCACCCGTCTCTCGATGTCCTGGGGATCGGCCGCCACGGGCTTCGCGTCCACGTCGTCGACCGTGATGATGGCCTCGCCGGACCGAAGGTGATCGGAAATGGCCTGGGAAGCGATGGCCTCGATGCCGTCCCAACCGACGCCCGGGTGCTTGGTCACGGCCACGAAGCCCTTCGCGATGAAAACACCGGTGACGCCGTTGATGCGAAAGAGGGTTGCGGCCAGGGGTGAACCCTTGTCCGCCGCCGCCTGGCTGGCGAAGTCGTAGGGCCCTCCCTCATCGAGAACGGGCTTCCCCCAGGAAAAACGCAGCGTATTGGGATTCGGGGTGGGTTCCGCGACAACCTGGATGATCTCACTCACGACTGCGATGCCTCCGATGTTCATGGGGTCGACCTGTCAGCATATCACCTCAACCGGCGGCCTGCTGAGCGATGAGGTTGAGGGCGCTTCCCGCCCGGAACCACGCGATTTGCTCGTCGTTCATCGTGTGGTCGGCTGCGAAGGCGTCTTTCGTCCCGTCCGCGTGCTCGAGTTCCACCTGCACGGGGCGCCCGGGGGCGAGGTCGGCCAATCCGAGAATGTTGACGCGGTCGTCCTCCCGCACCTTGTCGTAGTCGGCGGGGTCCGCGAAGGTGAGGGGCAAGACCCCCTGCTTCTTCAGGTTCGTCTCGTGAATACGGGCGAACGAGCGCACGAGAACGGCCTTGCAACCCAAATGCCGCGGCGACATGGCCGCGTGCTCGCGGCTCGAGCCCTCGCCATAGTTCGCATCGCCGACGGCGACCCAACCCTTGCCCTCCGCCTTGTAGTGGCGAGCGATCTTGGGGAAAGGCACACCCGTCTCCCCCGACAACTGGTCCTTACCGGCGCCGGTCTCGCCGGAGAATGCATTGATGGCACCCGTGAACATGTTGTCCGAGATGCGGTCCAGGTGTCCTCGATACTTCAGCCACGGGCCGGCGGGAGAGATATGGTCCGTGGTGCACTTACCCTTGGCCTTGAGAAGGATCAGGAGGCCGCGGAAATCGTTCCCGTCCCAAGGCTCGAAGGGGGTCAGGATCTGCAAGCGGTCGCTGTCGGGTGACACGACCACTTCCACGGCCGAACCGTCCTCCGCGGGCGGGATGAACCCCTTGTCCTCGGGGTCGGCGAAACCGTTGGAGGGAAGCGGGTCGGACTTGGGCGCCTCGAATCGGAACCTCCCGCCGCCTGGAGTCTCGAGACTGTCCGCCAGCGGGTTGAAACCCAGATCGCCCGCGAAGGCGAACGCGGTCACGATCTCGGGGCTGGCGATGAACGAAAGTGTTTCCGGGTTGGCATCGTTGCGGCCGCGAAAGTTGCGGTTGAAGGAGGTGATGATGGAGTTCTTCTCGCCCTTGTTGATGTCGTCCCGCTGCCACTGACCGATGCACGGCCCGCACGCGTTCGCCAACACGCGGGCGCCGACACCCTCCAGGGCCTCGAGCTGCCCGTCCCGAGCCATCGTCTCATGAATCTGGACCGAGCCTGGCGTCACCCAGAAGGGCGTCTTGACCTCGAGACCTTGCGACTTCGCTTGCCGGACCACGTCGACGGAACGTCCGATGTCCTCATAGGAGGAATTCGTGCAACTCCCAATGAGCGCGGAGGTGAGGTTGAGGGGGTACCCCTCCTTCTCCGCTTCCTCCTTCAGCTTCGAAATCGGGCGGGCAAGGTCCGGCGTGTGAGGCCCCACCACGTGGGGCTCCAGGGTGGAGAGGTCGATCTCGACCACCTTGTCGTAGTAGGCGGAAGGGTTCTCGAGCACCTCCGGATCCGGACGCAAGACGTCGGCGAACTCTCGGGCCAACTCGGCTTGTTGCGCGCGATCCGTGGCGGCCAAGTAGTCCGCCATGTTGTCGTCGAACGGGAACACGGAGCACGTGGCGCCCAATTCGGCGCCCATGTTGGTGCACGTCGCCTTGCCCGTGCAGGAGATGCTATCGGCCCCCTCGCCAAAGTATTCGACGATATGGTCCGTGCCTCCCTTGACGGTGAGGATGCCAAGCAAGCGGAGGATCACGTCTTTCGGCGCGGTCCAGCCGCCGAGTCTGCCCTTGAGGTGGACGCCGATCAGCTTGGGATACTTGACCTCCCAGGGCATGCCCGCCATGACGTCCACGGCATCGGCTCCCCCCACGCCGACCGCCAACATGCCGAGGCCTCCGGCGTTGGGCGTATGGGAGTCCGTCCCGATCATGAGTCCGCCGGGGAAAGCGTAGTTCTCGAGCACGACCTGATGAATGATCCCGGCGCCGGGTTTCCAAAACCCGATCCCGTAGCGCTTCGAAACGCTCTTCAGGAAGGCGTAGACCTCGTTGTTTTCGTGTTCGGCGACATCCAGGTCCTCGTCGGCGCCGCTGTGAGCGCGAATGAGGTGATCGCAGTGTACGGTCGTGGGCACGGCGACCTTGGCCTTGCCGGCCCGCATGAACTGGAGCAGGGCCATCTGGGCGGTGGCATCCTGCATGGCGACGCGATCCGGGTTGAGCTGCGCGTAGCTCTCACCCCTTTCGCAGGATTCGTCGTCCAGATTCACCATGTGAGCCGTGAGAATCTTCTCGGCCAACGTGAGCGGCCGACCCAACTTCTTGCGGGCGGCTTCATGGACGCTTCGCGACCGCTCATAGAGGCTCCTGATGTCCTGAATGGAGACTTCGACCACGGCTCTTTCTCCTCTCATCGATGACCTTGTGGATTCAGTGGCATCCTAACCGGCTTGCCGGCCGTCATCCACGACGT
>CAZLGG010000180.1:0-4286 GCA_964559135.1 uncultured Planctomycetia bacterium | reverse complement strand
CGAACACATCCCAGGTGCTCCCCCGGGCAACCTGGCCATCACCAACGCGGTGATCCTGGACGTGCAGTAGCACGTTTGCCGTGACGAAGGCGGGACGGATCCGGTTCACGACCGCTACGCGGCACATAGAGTGAGTCGTCCCATTGGTTGCGGTATGGCGAGAAGAGCCGTATCGTGACGGGTCTGTAGTCGATTGGAGGCAAGCCGATGGATCTTCTCGAGCGCATCACGCATGATCCCGAGGTCATGGGAGGGCGGCCGTGCATTCGTGGAATGCGCATCACCGTCGGCACTGTCTTGGGCTTGTTGGCGGCGAATCACTCGGTCGACGACATCCTCGATGCCTACCCGTATCTGGAGAAAGAGGATGTCCAGGCGGCGCTGTCCTATGCGGCATGGCGCGCTGAAGAAGTCGAGCTTCCGCTCAACGTGTCGTGAAGGTGATTGTCGACGTCTGCCTTTCTCCTCGGTGGGTCGAATTTCTAGCTGAAGATAACATCGATGCCCTTCACTGGTCCGCCATCGGACCCGTTGGCGCCAGAGATCGTGAGATCGCGGAGTGGGCGCGGAATCATGGGTATATTGTCCTCACCCACGACCTGGATTTTGGAGCAATCCTTGCACTCACTCGATCCTCAGGTCCGAGTGTGGTCCAGATTCGCGCTCAAGATGTCATGCCTCAGGCGATTCGTGCGACGGTCGTCCGCGTCTTGAAGGCCCACGCACGCGACCTCGAGGCTGGTGCGCTCATCACCGTGGACGAGGTTGGCGCGAGACTCAGAATCCTCCCCATCGGTCGGAATTCCGGCCACACCCAGAGGATCTGATGGGGCGGTCTTCCGGCGGACGCCGATACCGTCGGCCGTCCCCTTTCCCGGCAACTTCGCCATCACCAACGCGGTGACACTTGGACATGCAGAAGCACGTTTGCGGTGACCAAGGCGGGACGTCCCGTCCCGTCGAGCGTCGTTGATGTCTCATCCTCGCCGAGGCGGCATGAAGAGCAAGCTCTTCTCTCCACATCATGGAAGCCTCCTCGCCTGGAGCTTCTTGGACGTCGTCATTTTTCTCTCACGGAGGCACGGAGCCGCAGAGAGGGATGTGGTGGATCGTGGTCGTCCCGCAGATGAGTCTCCGTGTCTTGGCGTCTCCGTGAGATGTCGTCTCCCATGGGATGGGCAGGTCCCCGTCCCGTCAAACATCGGCGGGTCCTCGTCCTCGACGCAGCGTCGCAGGAAGCGCTGTTTTCGGCCCTGCGGAGGGGGGATTCTGCGATGGGTCGGGCGGATGAGTCGGCACTCCTCCGTCCTTTCGGATTGCGGGGAAGAAGCGGCGGTCCGGCGCGTTCAATTCCCTCGAAGGAGTGCAAACTCTTTTGACTTCTTTCTCACACAGGTGTCCTTGTCTGTGCGAGAATAGCAGGGGAGACAGAATGTTCCCTCCCCGACCAGGACTCCGCCGCGAAACCGCCAGGAGATGACCGAGATGAAGATCCACAGAACCGTGGCCGTGGCCGTTGCGGCCTTGACCTTGTCGTTGGGGGCCTGGGCCCAGGATTCCTCCCGGATGATGGGGGAGGGAGGCCAGATCCACCTGAAAGCCAAGATCCATCGCAAGTGGAAGATTCGGTTGCCCGCGCCGGCCACGAAGGAGGTGGGGACTCTGCTCGCCTTCAAGGACGGTCTCGGCGTCGACTTCAAGGCGGCCGTCGATGGCGAGGCGCTGAAGCTGGACGCGGATGGAGATGGAGTCCTCGAGACGTCCATCGAAGGCGAAGGCGGATTCGTCGTGCTGCGTCACAAAGATCATCGCTACGGTCTGCGGCTGGCCGCGGCCCCTCGGTGGAGTTTCACGCCCGGTACGACCATGAACGGTGAAATCGACGGCGTGAAGGTCCAACTCATCGACCAGAACTTGAACGGTCGTTTCGATGACATCGGCGAGGACGCCATCGTCGTGGGGCGCGGCAAGGCCGCCGCCTTCCTCTCGCGTGTCGTTGATCTGGGCCAAGGGCATCTCGTCAACATCGCGGTTGCGCCGGACGGTGCGACCTTGGATTACAGCCCCTACACCGGCCCGCGCGGGCAGCTCACCTTGAAGCTCGGCACCAAGGGCAAGGTCTTGACCGCCGTCTTGAAGAGTGTCGACGGCGACGTTTCGGTGGCCTTTTCCCGCCCCGAGGTCGCGCTGAGCCTGCCGGCGGGAGAATACCGCTTCCACTCCGCCGTGCTCTCCTTGGGTGGGAACAGGGTCAACGCGAGGACGGGCCGCAGTCGCACCATCACGGTGAAGGCGGGCGGTGAAACCACGTTCGAACTCGGTGGCCCGGTGAACGCGGAGTTCGCCTACACCCGCAACGGCGACACGTTGAATTTCTCCCCGGACAACATCTGGTTCTATGGTCGCGCCGGCGAGGAATACTACGACTGGGCGCCGCTGGGGAAGTCCCCCAAGATCTCCGTCGTTTCCAAATCCGGCCGTGAGATCGCCGAGGCCTATTTTCCAGGAAGTTGCTGAGGCCGCGGCATGGTCCCGGTCGCCGTGAGCGTACCGCAATCCGAAAAGGAACTGACTCTTCGCATGCATTTCGACAACTGGGCCTTCGGAGAAGTCGTGGGGCAACCCCGTCCTGCCTCGAACTGAACGCAGTCGACGCATCCTGACCATCGCGGCCCCCTGAAATCGACGGGGCCGCGTCTCGCTGCGCTCCTTGTTGGGCGCCCTCCGCGAAATCCAATGATCTCAGCTCAAAACCGTCCCGTTTCGTTGATCGCCCCCCTCTTCGTCGTCCTTCTCCTCGGTGCGTCCTTGGCGGCGCAACGTGGGGAGGCCCGCATCCCCATTCGCGTTCTCGGCGGGCGGATCGTTGCTCACTGCCGCGTGTCTTCGCCGAGGAGGACGATCCCCGTCAACCTGTTCATCGCCTACGACCGCGCCTGCGGATTGGAACTCCACAACAAGGTGACAAATCCCCTCGGCGTGGAGCACGAGGACGGCCGATTCGATCCCATCACCCTCGAGTTTCCGGGTATGGACATCGAAGTGGCTCAGCGCGAACACGGCGACGAGGACGACATGGAGAGCTTCACGCGACTCTATGCACCCGAGATGGACGAAGTGGCTTGCGTGGGGACGATCGGCGCCAAGATTCTCGCGAAGTACGTGGTCACCTTCGATTTGCCCCAAGGCATGATCATCCTTCGCACGCCGAGCGAAGAGACTTCGGGGGCCGTCCCGGAAGGACCCGAGTCGTTCTACGTGCCGAGTTCCGTGGCGGGAGACATGGTGTGGTTTCCCGTGACGATCCCGGGGGGAGAGACCCGGATGATGTCCGTGGGCGGGCACGCCTACGACAGCATCATCGACGAGGAGTTCTGCGATGAGCTGGATGCTCTCGACGGCAACGTGGGCCCCATCCTCTTGCGTCCGGATCTCGACTTGAGCGAGGTCGTGGCGTGGCGTCCGGAGGAATTCAACTGGATTCATCCCGGTGGCGCGCTCGCCACCCTCGGCGTGGGCTTCTTGGAATCCTTCCGCGTTGAATTGGACCCGGTCAACAACTGGGTGGGTTTCACGCGCATGGTCGAGCGGCCTTTCCCCATCGTGGATCGCGAATTCTTCGCGGCGCGGGCCGAGGAAGAGCCGGAACCTCTCCTGGAGTGGCTGAATGAGCACGGCGAAACGCGACTCGGGCGGGAGGCCGCGGAGCTGCTCTTGACCATGCAGATGGACGAGGGCGCCGACGCCGCGGACATGAGGACCGCGATCGACTGGGTCCATCGGACGCGCCGCAAGGACTTGCGCGCGACGGAGGCCTTGAAGACCGTCGCGGCCCTGCGCATCGCTCAGTGTCCGCAAGCCGCCGTCTACGCGGCGGACAAGGGCATCGCCGACGGCCGGTCGGATCGCTACCCCGAGTCCGTTTACCGGTTGCACGTCGCCGTGGGCGAGATCGAGCTGGCGCGCAACGAGAATCGGGTGGCGTGGGAGCATCTGCTTTCCGCGGCGTTCGGTCTGAGCGACGCCGTGGGGGCGCCGGATCGCGCCAAGGTCAACCTGTTGCTCGGCGAATACTACGAACGCATCGGCAAGTTCAAACGGGCGCTTTCCCGGTACGTTCAGGCCGTCGTGACGCCCGAGGCCGGGCCCAAGGCCATCGCCGCCTTGGAGGCTCTGCAAAAGAAGATGGGAGGCGAGCCCTTCTCGGTGGCCTCCGTCGAGAAAATCATATACGGCCGCGTCCGCGGTATGACCGCTCCCACCCGTTTCGAGGAAGATCTCGAGAC
>CAZLGG010000179.1:0-4291 GCA_964559135.1 uncultured Planctomycetia bacterium | reverse complement strand
GGGACGTAGCTCAGTTGGGAGAGCGTCGCGTTCGCAATGCGAAGGTCGTGGGTTCGAATCCCATCGTCTCCACTCCCATGCGCAAAAGGCCCTCGCACGCTATCGTGCGAGGGCCTTTTTTCGTCCATCGTTCCAGGTCGGATTCGGGGAGCCGCCGTCATGAATACAGACCAGGAGGATCGTTTCGAAAGCTATCCCTTGACCAGGTCAGAGTATATCGCCGCCATGGTGCATCTGTATCGCGGCGAGCAATACCGCGCCCAGGTCTGGCGTACCCGTCTCGACGTCACGACGAACTGGGCCGTGCTCTCGATCGGAGCCCTCCTCTCCTTCGCCTTCACGAAGATCCACGACGGAGGCGCCATGCCTCACGTCGTCCTCGTCCTCGGGATGTACATGATTTTCACGATGTTGGTCTTCGAAGCCAGGCGCTTCCGGTTCTACGACGCGTGGCGCAACCGAGTTCGCCGCATCGAGGAGAACTTCTACGTCCCGATCCTTCGCCGCGATCTCACCAGCATGGTGGAGAATTGGGGATTCTACGTGGCGGAGGACCTTCTCAACCCCAACTTCAAGATCACGTTCCTGATGGCCCTGAAAGCGAGACTCGTCAACAACTACCTCCCGCTCTTCGCCGTGTTGCTCGGCGCTTGGGCGTTCGTGTTCCGAGTGATCGATGCCGAGCTGGAGCGGATGGATGATTGGGTGCCCCTCGCGGGGGTCGCTGTCCTCTATGGATTCCTGGCCTTGGTCCTGATCTTCGTCAAGCGGGGACCCAGTCCCGAGGAGGTTTATTTCGGCTCCCGCAGCCTCGACTCCATCGACGACGTGGGCTGACGCGCCGTCTTACGGCGGGCCCGCACGAGCGCCCATGAGAGTCGCGGATCATTTGAAGCCGCGGGTGATGAATTGTTGATAGGCCTCGTCCAAAGCATCGACGTCGACCCCGTCGAAAGCCTTCGTCACCGCTCCGTCCTTGTCACCGGTCTCGACCAGCGTGTCGAAATAGATGTCCAGGATCTTCGCCCAGCGAGGGTTCTTCTTCGCGACTTTGGAATTGAGGAAGTAAATCAGAGCCCATCCCTGGGCGTAGCAAACGCTGGGGTTGGAGTAGTACTGCCCCTGGGTGTAGTGGATGAGGTCCTTCAGGGGAACGTTCTTCTTGCCGGCAACGGCATTGCGAACGACACCGGTCCGCCACTTGAACGTCTCGATCTTGAAACCCTTCTTGGGATTCATTCCGGCGAAATAGTCGCCGAAGCCCTCGTTGTACCAGGAGTGGGGCGAGATCTCGCCCACGGCATAGTAGATGTATTGGTGGAACGCCTCGTGGAAGAGGGTGGAATAGGAGTCCTTCTTTCCCCCCTCCTTCGAGGCATTGTAGATGACGAGTTCTTCGTCCGCCGAGTTCCAGTAGCCGGCGCTGCCGCCCGGGCCGCCGTATTGGTGGTACTCCTCCCGGTCTTCGCAGACGCGCACCACGCTGACCGCGGTGATGGGTTTGCGGGGAGGAAAGAGGACCTCGTACTTGTCCCGCGCGTGGTCGAGGTAGGCCACGATCTTCTTGACGAAGGTGATCAATGAGGTCTTCTTCTGCGAGATGTGATGGACGATGACGTAGCGTTTGCTGGGCGTGGGAATCACCTTCCACCCCTTCGGAAGGCGCTTTTTCACCTCCCAAATCTTGCGATCCATCTCGGTCATGTCTTCCGGACGCACGTCCGTGTTCACGCGTTCCTTCTCGGTCACCCGAAACGACTGCAACGACTTCAGAAGCTTCGAGAGCAAGGAACTGTTCTTCAACCGCCAGCGCCCGCTCTTTTTCTTCATGACCTGCTTGAGAGGCACCAGGTACATGACCGCCCATTCGGAAGTGCCGTCGTTGTGCACTCCCACGATGGCCGCCAAGCCCTTGAACGATCCCAGTTCGGGCACGGCGTAGAGCCTTGCCTTTCCCTTGTTCATCTTGAACTTGCCCTTTTGGGCCTTGGGAAGATCGCCGGCCCCCCAGATGTTGGACTTGAACCACTCCTTGAAGGAATGGGGCCGCATCCGCTCTCTCATGAGCTTGCGCAGATCCTTCTTGCTCATGTCCCCCAGGCCTTCCGGGGCTCCGACCGGCATCTCTTCCTTGCCGCCGGGGGTGGTCATCGCCTTGGGCTCGAATCGGAGGACCTGGAGTTCCCAGAGTTCGCCGGTTCCCCGAGCCATCGTGTCCCGGGCCCATTTCACGAGGATGTCGACTTCATCGGGCTGGGTGGGGATCTGGTCCCAGTCGGCGGGCACCTGGAGTTCGAAACCTTCGGTCTTGTCCGCGAATTTGCTCAGTCGCTTGATCTGGGCGGACAACGGAGCGAAGGCGAGAAGCCCGAGAATGGAAAGGATAATGCCGATGCGACGCATATGGGGGGACCTCGTCATGGGTGGGCTCCGTGTGGTATCACTGCGAGAATCGATAGGGACGGTGGCGCTCCGATTCCACGTGCGACCACTCACCTCTCCTATTCCCAGATGACGCGTCCGATTCCATGTCGTTTTCTTTTTTTTGAGAAAATTCGCGAGCGGCCGAGGCGAGGGGCGGCCCGGCTCCAGGGAGAGGGGCCAGGCGCGAACCTCGACGCCTCGTCAAGAACGATGCCCCGACGATGCTCGACGGGACGGGGACCTGCCGGAGCCAGGGAAAGCCGAACGATGTCTCGTCCTCTCACGGTGGCGCGGAGCGGCATCAACCTCGAGGTGTCAAGCCACTCACGCCCCACGAATCTTGCCCCGGTGAGGGGAAGAGTCTTGCCCGCCGGTCAGACTTCGACGCGGCTCCACTTCTCGCGAAAGATCTCCCGAGCTTTGTGCAGCCGCCAACGGGTGGTCGCGTTGGTGCACCCGATGATCTCGCTGATCTCCTCACCGGAGAGCTGCTCCACGTCCCTCAGGATGATCACCGTGCGGTACTTCTCCGGCATGCTTTCCAGGACCTCCCGAATTTTCTCCCCCATTTCGGTCTGACGATAGTGCCGTTCCGGGTCAGCGTCGATTTCGGGATCACTGGGAAACTCCTCGATGCTCACCATGTTGCGCTTTCCGCGCTTGCGAAGACGATCGATCGAGAGGTTCATGACGATGCGGTACAGCCACGTGTAGAAGTTGAAACGAAGGTCGAAGCGATCGATGGCCTTGTACACCCTCAAGAACGCCTCCTGGGCTATGTCCCTGGCGTCCTCGACATGGCCCACGAAGTTGTAGGCCACCCAGAAGATCCTCTTCTCGTAAGCCTTCACGAGTTCTTCAAAAGCGTCCTGGTCTCCCGCCTGGACGCGCCGGATGCAGCGACGCTCGGCCTCGATCTCTTCCCGGCTTCGCTGTCGCCGCGCGGTCTTTTCCGGATGCGTCGCCACCCCGGCTTCGGGGCTCAGGCTTTCCGGCTTCTTCGATTCGACCATGACTTCATCCCTCATGTCCCGGCTCTCCCGTCCGGTGATTCGATGCTCGCTCGCCTCCCCGTGGAAGAGGCCCGCTCGGCCCGGCGCACGGTGCCGTGCGATTTCCATCTCGCAAGAAAGGGGCCAACGGGCGACAAATCGGGAAGTTTTCTTCTAAGTCATTCTTCCAAGGCGACTTGCATCGATGCCCACATTCCCCTGGGGCGCCAGCCTGTGTCCCAATCCGGCCTCAGGTCTGCCCTGATTAGGATACACTAACTCAACGACTCAGGGGCCGAACTTGTTCCAAGAATTCCGGAGATCGGCCGAGATCGCCCCAAGATCGCGGACCTTGAAAACTTGCCAACTCTGCCATAGAATAAGCCGCCACAACGATTTACGACAGATCATCTTCCCAGAACATCAAATCGAGACGCCCATGAAGATCCACGATCTGGATTGCCCCGGCTTCGAGTGTGTCCGCCACGGCACCGACGAGGCAACGGGCCTCAATGCCTTCATCGCCATTCACGACACGACACTCGGACCGGCCCTCGGAGGCCTGCGTATCTGGCCCTACGCGGACGAGACCGCGGCCCTGGAAGACGTTCTTCGGCTGGCCGAGGGGATGACGTACAAGTCGGCCATCGCGAAAACGGGCCTGGGAGGCGGCAAGGCGGTGATCGTGGGCGACCCGGTCACGGTGCGCAGGCCGGAGACCCTGCAAGCGATGGGGCGGCTCATCGACTCCCTGGAGGGCCGCTACATCACGGCGGAAGACGTCAACTGTCGCATCGAGGACCTGCGGAACGTGGCCGAGGGCACACGCTTCGTCACCGGTCTGAGCCGCGAAGAGGGAGGCTCCGGGAACCCCG
>CAZLGG010000178.1:0-4342 GCA_964559135.1 uncultured Planctomycetia bacterium | reverse complement strand
GTCGGCTCGCCCCTCCCCGGACTGTCCCGCGTGCCAAGATGGTGAATTGCGGTTTCTCAACGGAAGCGCCAAGTCCCGGAGCGCGAAACTGTGCGGCCGTAACGTCGTCCAGATCATTCCCCGCGAACCGCTCGGTCGTTCTCTCGCCGAGCTGGCACCTCGCCTGGAGAGCCTGGGGCGGGTGAGGACCATGGAAGGGGTCCTCCATCTCGAAATCGACGGGCTCACGATGACTCTTTTTCCCGACGGCCGAGCCCTGGTCCGGGGAACGGACGATCCGGGCCGGGCCCGTGGGCTCTACAGTCGGCTCTTCGGAAGCTGAAACCGCCGAGGCTCCTGCGGCGTGGGGGAAGAGGGCTCCGTTGACCGCGCACCGGGAGACGCGTAGGATGCCCCGTGATGAACGAAGGGAAACCCATGCGCTGGATCGTCTCGGCCCTTTTCGCCGCACTCTTCACGAGTTGCGCGTCCCCAGGAGGTATCAGTGAGAATCTGAACCTTTCGGCGGAAACGACCCCCCTGGTGGGCACCTTGAAGCAAGCCAAGGACCAGACCGAAGCGAATGTCGACACGGCTGTGGCGGGCATGCTGGACGCGGCGTTGGCCATTCCCGCAGAAATCCTCTTTTTCGATTTTTCGAATCCCAACATCCAGGCCACCGGGCTGAACCAACCCATCTTGACGCCCGAGGAGCGGCGCGCGAAGCGCCGCCATGCCATGGGGCTCCCGGATCACGCGGAGCGCCGCGTGGCCGAGCGGCGAGCGGCGCGACGCCGAGCGATGGAATTGGGTCACACCGGGGGCACCCCCGTGAATCCGCCGCCCCACCGACCTCGCATCGCCCCCGCAACGTCGCGAGGTCGCTGATCCCGACCATCCCATCGCATTCCAAATGGACCTGGCGCCGCGGCCGTGAGGATCGTATCCAGTCACGTCCGAGTTCAGCCGTTTCCGTCTGGGAAAAGATTCAGTTTCGACGCTGAAATCCCGATGAAGCACCAGAAGAGGCTCTGTCACGGAGGTCGAGAATCATGACTCGCATTCAATGTCTCATCATCGGCTCCATCGTCGGTGTGTTGGCCCTCTCCACGGTCCAGGCGTCGCCGAAGGGCTTCTCCGTTCAGGATCTGGAGGCTCGGGTCGTGCTCCTGGAAAAGAGGGTGAAGGAACTGGAGGCCTCCCACGAGCAGCTCGAGACCCAGGTGCAGAACCACAAGGCGATGCTGGCGAAGCAGGCCGTTTTCTTCGAGCGCATGGTGGGACTGACACGAAGCCTCGAGAAACAGATCGAAGACGCCAAGAAGAAGGGCTTCCTCGCTGCCGGCCCCAATCCAGCCGCCAAGGAAGCTTTGCTCACGGGTTTGACCACCTTCTCCGAGGGACTCCGTCAAGCCAGCCCCGTCCCGCCGCCCGCGAAGAAAGACAACCGACCGCGGAATCGCTGAGCTGTTCGGGGCACGACGCCGACAGGACGTCCCGACGCCGCGTCGGGTCCACCCGCCTCCCTCGGCCCAAGGAATCTCGAATAATCCACGCTGATCGGGAGATCGGCAAACAAAATCCTCGGAACTCGCCATCGAGGTGAAAGCAAACAGAAGTTTCTGCGTTGGTCTCTGAGAAAACCGAATCGGAGGCGAGCCGTGGCGCGCACAAAACAAGCCGGACGAACGCTGGATGCGACCGATCAATTGATCCTCGATACGCTGGCCTACCGTGCCAGGCTCTCCAACGCAGCCCTCGCCAAGATCGTCGGCCTCTCGGAATCCGCCACTTTGGAGCGCGTCCGCCGGCTCGAAAAAGACAAGGTCATCCGGGGGTACTGCACCCGGATCGATCCGGCCGCCCTGGGTCAGAACCTCCACGCCATCGTGACGATTCGCCTCAAGACGCACACGAATCGTGAGTATGACGAATTCCTCGAAGGTATCCGCCACATCGATCGTGTCATCTCTTGCTACAAGGTAATGGGAGGAGTCGATTTCGTGGCCCACATCGCCACCGAAGATGTGGAGTCGCTCGAACGATTCCTCACCCGCGAGATCCTCTCCCTCCCTGCCGTCGAGAGGACGGAATCCATGTTGGTGTTGCAGACGATCCGTCAGTACTGCGAGCCCCCGGACGACGAGTAGGTTGAGCCAAGATTCCGACCTCTTCCTGGCCGCGCGCATCATCGACCGCGCCGTTGCACAGGTCGCATGGATGATTCATCGTGCGAACCATCAGCCCGATGCCCGGCCCCTTGACCCCAAAGCAGGCGGGCATCCCGCCGCGTGTACCAGTGCCGCCCACATTCTCGGGGCTCTTCACCTGCTCGTCCGACAGCCCGCGGACTGGATTGCCGGCAAACCCCATGCGGCCCCCATGGATCACGTTCTTCAGCATCACCTGGGTCTTTTTCGGGACTCTTCGGGGGGGTGGATGACCCTCGATCAGTCGGCCGACGTCCTGAACCGATTGAGGGCGTTCTCCGAGGACGGCAAGCCGGTTCTCCAAAGCTATCACGCAGCGTCGGATCCCGACCACGCGCGCATGTTGCCGTCGGGCTCCGTCGGATTGCCCGGTCCCGCTGGACTCTATCTCACTTTGGCCGAAGACTGGCTCGAGTCCCATGATCTGGGGATTCCGTCGAAAGGTCGCTGCTTCGCGCTGATCGGCGATGCCGAGTTTCGTGAGGGCTCACTTCTCGAAGTTCTCCCCGAAGCGGCCGAGAGGCGACTCGGTCGCGTGACCTGGATCGTCGACTACAACCGACAGAGTCTGGACGGCGACCGATTTCCGGCTCCCGAGGTCTTCGACGGTGACGACGCTCGACGCATGGCCCGGATGGTGGCCGCTCAGGGTTGGAATGTCATCGACCTGCGCCATGGATCGTTGCGACGGCGGGTCTTCAACAAGAAGGGTGGCAGGGCTCTTCGCCGATTCATGGAAAGAGAATTGGGTGACGGGGGGTTGCAACACCTCTTGCGGTGTTCTTCCGGGGCCGAAGCCAGGGCATGGCTGGTCGCGTGTCACCCGGCCGGCGAAGCCCTCCTCTCCGCGTTGTCCGATGAAACGATCCTTGAATTCGTGCGGGATCTGGGTGGACATGATCTCGCCCTCGTCGCCGCCGCGCTCCGCGAGGCCGGACGGGACGCTGCACGGCCGACACTCATCATCGCTCATACACTGAAGGGGTGGGGCCTGCCTATCGCAGCGGATCCCGGCAATCACTCTCTCCTCCTCAAAGAAGAGCAGCTGTCCGAGCTTCTGGGAGCGAGGGGGCTGCACCGCGAGAATCCCTATGAGACTTTTCCCCAAGGCAGCCTGGAGGCCGTTCTGCTGGAGGAGCGAGGATGTGAGCTTCGCACGGGCTTGGAGTCTCTCGAGGCGAAGTCGAACGCGATCGCCAAGCACATCCGTGATGAACTCCCGGCCGCGTGGCCGCATGACTTCGGCATCGACCTCACCCTCCATTCTCGGGCCCACACCCAATGGATGTGGGGACAGGTCGTCTCCAAGCTGGCCCGTTTGGCTCTCGCCGATCCCGGAGACGTCTCCGAGGGGGAGCGGCCATGGTTTCAGGTGGCCAAACGATGCGTGAGTCTCAGCCCGGATGTGGGGACAAGCACGAATACGGGCTTCGCCATGAATGGTCGGGTCTTCGGAGTCCCGGGGATTGAAACTTCGACGCCGAATTCCGTTCCCCGACGCCCGGATCTGACTCCCCGCCACGACGGGAAGGGATTCCATCTGCGATTCGACATCGCGGAAGGTGCCGCCATGTCGGCCATGGGCGCTTTCGGACGGACGGAAGAACTCATGGGATCTCCGCTCATGCCCATGCTCACGATCTATGACTTTTTCATCAAACGCGCGTTGGACCAACTGTTCTACGGCCTCTATTGGAACGCGGCATTTCTGATCGTGGGTACGCCGTCCGGGGTGACCCTGTCCTTCGAAGGTGCGCAGCACTCGTGGAAATCCGATCTCCAGCTGCCCGGGTTGGTCACATGGGAACCGGCCTTTTGCGAGGAAGTCGAGTGGATCCTCGCGGACACGCTGGCTCGACGGTTCGGAGGGCGGGACAAGGGACGGCGAGGCGTCCTCCTTCGCTGCGTGACGCGCACGATCGATCAAGGGCTGTTCCTCGGCTGCCTGCGGAAGCGGCCCGATCTCGCGGGCTGGAGCGACGAGGCCATTCGCGGTCGCATCCGCGAGGACGTTCTTGCAGGAGGGTATCGGCTCGTCGATCGGAGCGGTGCCGCGGACTACGAACCCGGAGACAACGTCGTCGGAATCTTCGCCATGGGAGCTGTCGTGCCGGAGGCCCTCGAGGCCGCCGCTCGCCTGGAAGAGGACGGCG
>CAZLGG010000177.1:0-4373 GCA_964559135.1 uncultured Planctomycetia bacterium | reverse complement strand
GTCGTGAAATCGAGCTACGTGAACTTCTTCCTCTTCCCTTTGATCCTCGCGGCGCTCATGATCAAGAAGCTGAGGGAAGCGGTGTCCCCTCCCTCCGACTCCGAAACGAGGTTCAACACGGACGTGGCCATGCCCGGCGCCTTGAACAAGTTCTTCGCCTGGATCTTCTCTTCGGAGCGCCACGTCCTGCGTTACATGAGCGCGCCTGCCGGACATTCCCTCATCGTCCTCGCCAAGAAAACCGGAGACGAGGCGTGAAGCGCTGGGACACGCTGGCGGTTCTGGTCATTCTGGGACTGGGCGCTCTGCTCATCCTGCCCTTCATCCGAGGAGAGAAGGCCTTCTACCCCTTCCACACGGGGGTCGTGTCGCCTTGGGACACCCGGTCTCCCGACTGGACACGCGACGAGCCGCACAACTTCAACGCGGGCGACAAGCACACGATCATTTACCCGGACCTCACCTTCACGCGGCACGAGTTCGACGAAGGTCACATCCCTCTTTGGAATCCCCGCAACTTCGCCGGACTCCCCCACGAAGCCAACCCCTTGACCGGGGTGTTCTACCCCCCCACCGGGCTTTTTGCTTTCGGCGACATCCTCGACCGGTTCGCATGGTCCATGGCGCTGCACCTCGTCCTGGCCGCCCTCTTCGCCTACATGTTCCTGCGAAGTCTGGGGCTCCGCCCCCTCGCCTCCCTTTTCGGAGGCATGGCGTTCGCGTTCTGCGGCTGGATCGGCGTCCATCTCCATCACGCCTACTTCGTCCAGGCCATGGTCTGGCTGCCCCTGATCCTTTTCTGCATCGAGGTGCTCCTCCGGCGCAGGCATCGATGGGCGTTGATGCTCCTTTCCGTCGCCGTGGCGTGCATGTGGCTGGGCGCATTCCCGCAGACGGCCGTCATCAACACCTACGTCGTCGCCGCCTATGCCCTCGTCGGTCTCATTCGCACGGGTCGGCGGCGAGGCTGGAAACCCGCGGCTCGACTCGCCGGCTCGATCACGGGTTTCGCCGCCCTCGGGCTTCTCATAGCGATGATCCAGTTGGCGCCGACCCTGGAATTCACGACGACCACCGGACACCAGAATCTTTCCGTGGAACACCTGCGCGCCGACGCCCTGCGTCCCGTGACGTTGATCCACCTGCTGGTGCCGGACTTCTTCGGAAACCCCGCCGAACAAAAAGGCGCCTTGGAGCAGGAGAACTTTTTCGCATGGTGGCTCCTCGCCGACGGTCAAGCGAACGGTCGCATCAGCAACAATTATTCCGAGCGAACCTTCTACCCCGGCATCGTCGTCCTCGTCCTGGCTCTGCTCTCTTTGCTCATCGCGCGGACGCGCGCCGTCCTTTTCTTCGCGGGGGGGACAGCGCTTGGAATCGCCATCGCCCTGGGCGGCCCGCTGACCTCGATCGTGATCCACGTTCCGGGCTGGAACTTCGGAAGCCTCATGCGGTTCACCCAGATCGCGGCTCTCGGCTTTCCCGTGATGGCGGCCGCGGGGTTGGACGCCCTGATTCACACGACGTCTGTCAGGCGGTTGACGTCGGCCAGATGGGCTCTCCGGGGGCTGCTGGTTCCCCTCTTCTTGCTCGCCGTCACCGTCCTTGCTCTTTGGGTGGCGCCGGACTGGACGACCACGAAGGTCCAGGATCGTCTGGATCGATGGGGGGTGAGTGAGAAGCTGGGAGTCACCGACACGCCCGTGGAGTTGCGAAGGAGGATTTTCAGAAACCAATTCATCGGGCCGGAGGAGGACGGGCAGCCGGATCGAAGCCTCCGCAAGAAGCTCACGATTCTCCTTTGCCTGAGCATCGCAAGCTGGGTCTTGCTGATCCTCCTGGCGGAACGCCGCGGCGCCAGACCGGCGGTCGTGGCGGGCCTCTTCGCCCTCCTCCTGGCTGACCTCGGCGCCTTCGACTGGAAGTACAACAGACCCGTGAAACGCGAGGGTCTCTTTGCCACGTCCGCCCCGGGCATCGACTATCTGCGGAATCACCAGAAGGACACGCGATTCATCCGTTGGGATCCCGCGTCGTCGGCGGGCTTCTTTCTTCCCAACAGCCCTCTTGCCGTAGGGCTGAACGACGCCCAGGGGTTCCGCTCTTTGACCCCCCTCAGTTACCTGGAATTCCTTCGCACGTTGGAGCCCAACCCGGCCGAGATCGGGTTGCCCAACTTGAAGAATCTCAAGTCTCTGACGAGCCCCCAGCTCGACGTTCTCCGCGTCAAACACGTCATCTCCCGCTCCCCCATCGCGAATTCCCCCCTGAGTCAGGTCTACCCCCTCCCCGACCTCGAGGGGCCCGCGGACATGTACATCTACGAGAACGCGGACATCCTCCCCCGCGCGTGGTTCGTGCATGACGTCCATGTCCTCCCGCCCGAGGCGACGTTGGAGGAATTCACCGAGATTGCGCGATCCGAGACGACGTCGCGCCCCTTCGCCGATCAGGTCTGGCTGGAGGAACTCCGCCTGGGGATGCGCAGCCGATATCCCCGCCCGGAGGCTCCCCAAACAGTGTCCATCGCCGAGGGCGAGTCCGGGTCGCCCATCGACCACCCCACGAGGACGGTTTTCGACGTCGTGTCCGACGTCGACGCGCTGATGGTGGTGAGTTGCCAGTTCGACCCGGGCTGGAAGGCCTTTGCGCGTCGAGAAGGGAAGCGCCGGAAGAAGCTGCCGGTTCTGAAAGCCGATCACTGCCTGATCGCCGTCCCGGTCCCGGCGGGAACGTCCCGTGTCGAGTTGGTCTACGAACCGACGAGCTTTCAGTGGGGAGGATTGATCTCCGGGATTTCCCTGTGTTTTCTCCTCCTCGTCCCGTTGATTCCGAGATTCGCAACACCGCGCCGAGAACGGAGCTCAGACCCATGAGCGACGGCATCGCAGTGAGCGTCATCATTCCGGCCTACAACGAGGCGGGAACCATCGCCCAGGTCGTGGAAGACTTCAAGGGCCTCCCCGCCGTCACCGAGGTGATCGTCGTCGACAACAACTGCCGTGACGACACGGCGCGCCTGGCCGCCGAAGCGGGAGCGCGCGTCGTGGAGGAGACGGAAGCCGGATACGGTTGTGCTCTTCGCGCCGGGATGAACGCGGCGCAGGGCGACATTCTCGTCCTGACGGAGGCGGACGGCAGCTTCAAGGCCAGAGACTTGGGCAAACTTCTCGCCTACTGTCCCGACGCCGGCATGATTCTCGGCACGCGGACGACGCGGCAGATGGTGGAACAGGGGGCGAACATGGGCTTCGTTCTGCGATGGGGTAACGTGGCCGCCGCCAAGATTCTGGAGCTCCTCTGGTACGTGCCGCACGAACCGCGGCTCACGGACGTGGGCTGCACCTATCGAGCGCTCTGGAAGACGACGTTCGAAGCGATCAGAGACGGACTCACCGAGAAAGGCCCCGGGTTTTCTCCCGAGATGATCTGCGAGTGTCTTCGCCACGGCATCCGCGTCATCGAAGTCCCGGTGAGCTACCATGCCCGATGCGCCGGAGAATCCGCCCATAGCGGCTCCGCCTGGAGCGTCGTTCGAACCGCGCTCAAGATGTTCCGCTGCATCTTTCGAAAGCGACTGAGCAGATCTCCTCGGAAGATCGGGCCTCACGGGCTCCCCGAGGGGCACGACAAGATCTTTGCAGATAACGAGTTGCGCGGGAGCGACAAGACGCATCCATGAAGTTCGGGGGGAACCCGCGCGCTTCATCTATAATGCGCCTCCGTACCCCCGTGATGGAAACGAGCCGCTATGACATCCACACGCATCGTTTTAGGACTCGCCGCCTGCGTCGGCCTGTTTTTCTCGTCCGTGCCGGCCGCGGCACAAGCCACGCCTTTCGGAGCACCCGGGTACACGGTATCGACCTGGTTCTCGGGGCTCGCTGACAACCCGACGGCCCTCGCGGTCGACGCGAACGGAAAGGTCTACCTCTCCACCTACGGGGGGCAGGTCCTCATCGTCGAGGACGTCGATCAAGACGGGATCGCGGAGACGGTCACGCCGTTTTTCGACGGCTCCAGCGTCTTCAATCTTCCGGTGACGGGGCTCGCCCTGCACGCGGGCAAGGTTTACATCTCTCATCGAGGAAGCGTCTCCACCGTCGAGGACACGGACGGCGACATGATCGGCGACACCGTCGTGAATATCATCACGGGCCTGCCCTTCGGTCTCGACCACCAAGCCAACGGCATCGTCTTCGACGAGAACAACAAGATGTACATCGCACAGGGCTCGACGACGGATCACGGACCGGAGTCCGACCCCTTCGCCGCCACGATCCTTCAGGCCGACGACGACGGCTCGAATCTCCAGGTCTGGGCGACGGGACTGCGCAACGTCTACGGGATGGACTACATCCCGGGATTCGGCC
>CAZLGG010000176.1:0-4394 GCA_964559135.1 uncultured Planctomycetia bacterium | reverse complement strand
TACATCCCGAATCTGAACCCCGCCGACGAGATCAACTTCGTCCAGCAGGGCCTCGACTACGGCTATCCCAACGTCTTCGGGACGCCACCGGCCGGGGACCCCAGCGCGGCGCCCGCCGTGCTCCTGCCCGCCCACTCGGCCCCCTGCGCTCCCGCCTTCGACAAGGACCATGCATGGAACGGTTTCGACCACGAACTCTACGTCCCCTTGGTCGCGGCCGGCGCCGGCAGCGTGATTCGGGTGACACTCTTCAAACACCCCACGACGGGGGAGGTGGAGGGATGGTTCCACGGGATCGCGGGCGGATTCCAAAACGCCATCGCGGCCGCCTTCTCACCGACCGGAGACCTCTTCGTCGCCGATTTCGGGACGAAGACGATTCAACGCATTCTCCCGGAGGATACGGCGCGCATCCGGGTGACGGGCCAACCTCGGCTGGGAAAGCTTTTGGATATCGACATCGAGGCGCCGGACTGGCCAGGGCAGTACTTCTGGTTCATGCTCGCCAACGCTCAGACGCCGGGATATCCCCTGCCCAACGGTGAAATCCTCTGGCTGGACACGACGAGCCCGCTTTTCAACTACTCCGTGACCCCCGGCAACATCATGAACATCTTCCCCTTGCCCGGCACGCTGGACGGCGCGGGCCACGAGCACGGGTGGGTCTTCATTCCCAACTTCGGTCCCATCGAGGGGTTCGAGGTGTGGATGGCGTTCGTCTCCTACGATGCGGCCCTCAACGTGGGTTCGGTGAGCGAGTCGGTGCCCTTCAAGATTCTGGCGCCCTGAACTTGCGCGGTTCGGCCCGCTCCGTAGGCTTGTCGACGTGAGCGAAAACCAATTGACCGGGGTGATCCTCTCTGCCGGAAAAGGCAGTCGCATCGACCCCTTCAACACACACTACCCGAAGCCGCTTCTGCCCATCGCCAATCGTCCCATCATGGGGCACCACATCGAGATCTTCCGCACCCTGGGGATCTCCGAGGTGAAGATCGTCGTGGGGCATCTCATGGACCGCATCATCAATCACTTCGGACGCGGCGGCGACCAAGGCGTGAACATCGAGTACGTCGAGCAACGCTCGACGCTGGGCATCGCCCACGCGGTGGGGCAGTTGGCGGACCGCGTGGAAGGGGATCTCCTCCTCGTCCTCGGCGACATCTTCTACGTCCCGCGCGACCTCCCCAGCATGGTCGACCGCTTTCGCGCCCAGGGCGGCGGGGCCTGCCTCGCGGTCATGCGCGAGCCCGACCGGGAGGCTTTGAAGAAGAACTTCTCCGTCGAATTGAGTTCCGACGGTCTCGTCCGGAAGGTCATCGAGAAGCCCCGCAATCCGCCCAACGACCTCAAGGGATGCGGGATCTACCTTTTCGGCCCGGAAATTTTCGATGCTGTCCGCAAAACTCCCCGCACCGCTCTTCGCGACGAGTACGAGATCACCACGAGCCTCCAGATCCTCATCGACGACGGTTTTCCCGTCAGCGTGGCCGAGGTCGTGGAATGGGACTACAACATCACCTTCGCCAAGGATCTGTTGAACGGGAATCTCAAGTACCTGAAGGCGATGGGACTCGAGTCGGTGATCTCCGATTCCGCGCAGGTCCACGAGGATGCGGTCCTCGAACACTGCGTCGTCGGTGACGACGTCCGTATCACGGCTCCGGTCGTCATCAGCGACTCGGTGATTCTGCCGGGCAGCGTCATCGACAGCCCGAGAGAGATCTCGCGCTGCATCATTTCCCCCGAGAGTTGGCACCAGTGCTGATCGGGCCATGAATCCTCGACGGTTCTCACCTCGCCCCCTCCACCTCGTGTTCATCGTCCTCGTCACCGTGGTCTTCTATGCCCGGACCGTGGACAATTACTGGATCAAGGATGATCTCGGGCTCGGCATCTTCACGGACGGAGCGCAGATCACCTGGGAACGGTTGCGTCCGTTCTTCTGGCCGAGCCACATGGACCGGGAGCAGTTCTGGCGGCCGATCCCCCTCATTCCCGGCTACTTCGAATGGAAGGCCTGGGGTCCGAATCCCGCCGGGTACCACATCACCAACATGCTCCTGCATGCTCTGGTCGGCATCCTCGTCTACTTTTTCGCCAACCGGCTCACGAACTTTCGGCGGCCGTCGGTGGGCTTCCTCGCCGCCCTGCTGGTCATGCTGAACCCCATCGAGGGCGAAGCGGTGATCTGGGTGCTGCAGCGGATGGTGCTCATGTGCGCGGCCTTCAGCTTGGCGGCGCTGCTCTGCCGACTGAAGGGCGCGGAAAGCGGTCGGCGCGTCTGGCGGGTCTGGAGTCTGATCCTTCTCGGCTTTGCGCTGCTTTCCAAGGAAGTGGCGGCGACGCTCCCCGGCGTCTTCTTCCTCATCGATTGGCTCTACGCGCCCCCCAACCTCCAGGGAGGCGTCCGTTTCCGCAAAGCCGTCATGCAGGCGATCCCGGCGGCGATCCTCCTCGCCGTCTACCTGGGATGTCGCTACGCCATGTGGGGGCGCTTCGATCTCCAGTACGCGGGCCTCGAGCCCATGGAGTATGCCCGGCACAATCGGGTCTTCGAACTCCTCCCCCGTTCCCTGCTCAACTGTCTTTTGCCCGTGAACGCCGGGGTGTTCGACGACCCGCTCAGGCAGGTCCTCAGGGGAGCGATGTTGCTGGGCTTCGCGGTGGCCGTCGTTCGAGGGCTGATTCTTTGGAGAAAGAGTCGCGGTCTTCGAAGGACGGTTGTGATTGCCGGCGTCCTCTTCCCTTTGACGTTCCTGCCGACACTCCCGATCTTCTGGGTGGATGACCGCCTCTTCAACGCCCGCTTCTTCTACGAGCCGTCGATCGCTCTGGCTCTGATCGTGGGAGCGGCACTCTGGCTGCCCAGAGACGAGGACGACAAAGATGCCGTCCCTTCCAGGAACACGGCCGGAAAACTCGCGGCCGCGGTTGTTTTGCTCGCGCTGGGGGTCAGCCTCGACGGGGGACTCCTCGCCTTCGAGGAAGCCGCGGATCAGGTCCGAGGCGTCCAGAAGGCCGCCCTCATCGTCGCCGAGGCCGAAAGAAAGTCGGGGATCGAGAACCCTCTCCTCGTCGTGCTCGATACGCCGTCCCAGGTGAAAGGGGTGCCCACCCTCGAATACTCTCTCGCTCTGGCCCTGAAACCGCCCCTGGCGCCGTCTCCGGGCGTCGATTGCATCCCTCTTCTGGACATACTCGACGGCACGGGTGACTGGCCGAAGAGACTCGCCTCGGAACTCGCCAAGCGCCATGCCCCGCCGTCTCGGGCGATCTACCTCGAAGCCGTGCGAGAACCGCCGGGGGTGAGGCCGGTGTTCGGCCCGCTCCCTTCGGCGGCGGGGGCCTATCCGGCGGAACTCGTTCTCCCGGAGGACGGATTCTTCACGTCGAACGATCCGGCACATCCAGAGCCGGACTTCGTCTTCGTCCCCAAGGGGCCGGTCAGACGGTTCGTTCTTCGCTTCGATGCCCCCGATTTGCCGGGCCCCCTCCTCGTTCACCTCGAGGAAGGCAAGAATCTCCACCGGGACGAGCTGGGGCGCCTCCACTGGACGCCCGCCGAGGGGGATGCGGTGGACCCCACACTTCCGAATCTGTGGGAAAACGTCATCAAGCAACCCCAGCCCCACATGATTCCACTTCTTTGGCGCATCGAGAGCCACGATGCACACGATCGCTTGATCGGCGCGACCTCGCCACGACGTATCGTGGTCCTCACGGTCAGGAAACCCGAGGGGCCTTGACGCGGCTCTTGCTCGGCAGAGGGCCTCGATCGAGAATAGTTGTCGTCCGTCCTCGAATCCGCCGTGTTCAACGAAATCGGAGTGCCCCCATGGAATGGCTTGCAGACGCTCTTTCTCGGATGCCCTGGTACGGCTGGGTCGTCGTGGTCGCGATTCTCTCCAGCGCCATGACCACCATCATCAAGTCCCACCACCGGCATCAAGAACGCATGGCCATGATCAAAAAGGGCCTCGACCCCAGCCGGGTGAAGAACACGGATTGAGAAGAACTACTCGAAATCCAGGGCCGATCGGATGCACTGATCGGAATTGAAGTACTGGTAGTTGCCGAAGCGACCCAGGATGTCGATGCCCCGGTCCTGAAGGAATCGCCGGACGACGCCGAGACATTCTTCCAGCCGGTGGGTGTAGAGGATGTAGGCGTACTTGTTCGTGAACGCCCGCGTGAAAAGCACGCGATCCTTCTCCAACAACCCGTCCTCGTGAAGGGCCTCGACGACCTCTTTTTGCAGAGCATCGAGATCTCTCGGCGCGCCCCGATAGGTCACTTCGGCCAGAATCGACCGCTTGCCCTCGGGGGCATTGCCGGGGCTGTAGTTGGAAAGGTGGGTGACGCGGTTGAAGGGTCCCGCGCCCTCATGGGGGAAA
>CAZLGG010000175.1:0-4440 GCA_964559135.1 uncultured Planctomycetia bacterium | reverse complement strand
TTGGACGAGTCGCTCGAGTGCTTCGAGGATTGGGACCTCTTCATGCGGCTCGGTGATGTCGTACGCTTCCGGTTCGTCCCCGAAGAAGTGGCCGAGTACCGGATTTTTGGAGGGGGTTTCCTGACGGGCGAAGGAGGGCAGGAGCGGCAGCGCCGGGGGCGCGAACAGATCTATGGCAAGCACCGCTCCCGTTTGACGCCTGCGGCCCTGTCCAGGTGCCAGGAGCTGGTCAAGACCCGGCTCATACCGGAGGAAGCCACCCGTCTCGGGGGTGAAGCGTACCGGCGCTTGGAGGAACACGCCCGTTTCCTCAAGAACCAGCTCGTGGCTGCAGAGGAAGGGATGAGTGTTCTGCGAACCCGGCTCGAGACGCTCGAACGCGAACGGGTTCGCGGCCTGGCGATCGAGCCTTCCATCGACACGACGGTTCCGCAGGTGTCCGTCATCCTCGTCAACTATAACGGTCGCGAACATCTCGAACGGTGTCTCCCGGCCCTCCACCAGACCAGGCGCGTTCCGATCGAGGTGATCGTCGTCGACAACGCCTCGATCGATGACTCGGTCACATGGCTGCGTCAGGCCTTCCCAGACGTCACGGTGATCGAACAGAAGGACAACATCGGTTTTGGCGCGGCCAACGCCGCCGGCGTGCGGGCGGCCACGTCCGCCTTCGTCGCGTTCCTCAACACCGATACCGTCGTCGATCCGGAGTGGCTCCTTCCCTTGCTCGAAACGTTGATGCGAGATCCCGATGCGGGGGCAGCGTGCAGCACCTTGAGGCTGTTGAACCGGCCGGAGATTCTCAATGCGCACGGTGGCGGCATGTCGAAGCTCGGCTTTGGTTTCGATCACGATTTTGGAGTGCCCTACCGCCCCGCAACGGCGACGCGCGAGGTTCTCTTTCCAACAGCGGCGGCGATGTTGATGCGGCGGCGTGACTTCGAGCGCCTTGGTGGCTTCGACCCGGCGTTCTTCATGTATCACGAGGATGTCGACCTCGGGTGGAGGATCTGGCTTTCCGGGCAGAAAGTCCTCCTGGTTGAAGCGTCGGAAGTGTTGCACCTGTTCGGCGGGACCACCCGAAGGGAACGATCACTGACCTGGCGTGAGAAACTCGGGGCACGGCATAGCTTTCGATCGATCCTCGTCTGTGCTCAGCCTCTCACCATCCTCAAGGCGGTCAAGGGGCTGGTCCGGTTGTGGCGTCAGCAGCATACGCTCGGCGTGGGCCTTCACGTCCTGGCCTGGAATCTCGAGCACCTGCCCTCGACCATCGCGAGGCGGCGCGGAGTTCAGCGAGACAGGAAGATCAGCGATCGCGAGCTGTTCGAACGCGGGCTGATCAGTATCGGTCCGTACCCCGCGCCGGCCCCCGAGGTGCCACGGGGCCGGGGAGAACAGGATGCGGAGCGGTGGATCGTGTCCCACGTTCTGCTACCGGGCCAGGCGTCGGCGCTGGGACGTCTGGGCCCGGGCTGGTACTGTCCCGAACGGATTGGCAATGGCTTGGCACGGGTCACGTGCGCGATGGCGTCGTGTTGGCTCAAGACGCAACCGGAATCCTCTGGCGCCCTTCTGCTGCGCGTGCACGTGCCACCGGAGGCTGCTGGACGTGGGCTCACCGTACGCTGCAACGGGGTCGAGGTTCATGAAACGCTCGATGGCTCACTGTGGCAGGAAATCCGTTTCTGGGTCGTCGCAAACGCGCGGGGACTACTGCGTATCGAACTGGCCACCGAGCCGTGGGTTCCTCACCATCTCTCGGAGAACTGGGACTTTCGCAGTCTCGGCGTAGCCGTCGAGAGCATCCGCTTCGTGCCCGACCATCCGTCGGTCCAGCAACTCAACCCGATGGTGTCTGTGATCGTCACGACCTTCAACCGCCGCGCGATCCTCGAACGGGCGCTTGCCGCCTGGGAGCGGCAAAACTGGGAGCGGCTCGAGCTGATCGTCGTCGATGATGGCTCGGACGATGGAACGTGGCGGGCTCTGGAGTCGTGGCGCGGCCGGCTTGGGCACCGGCTTCAAGCGCGCATCATCCATCAGAGTAATTCGGGCCAGGGCAGCGCGAGGAACCGGGGGCTCGAAGAAGCGCATGGGGAGCTGGTGATCTTTGCGGGGGACGACATCATCCCAGAACCATCGTTCGTCGACGAACATGTGCACCGGCACCTGGACGCTGGAGACCCCTGTGCCGTCGTCGGCCTCACCGATTGGGATCGGAATACGCTGCGCGTTACCCGGGCCATGGAGCTCGTGAACCGTGAGGGCCATCAATTCGGCTACGCCTTCATGCACGATGGCGAGGACGTTCCGTACACGTGTTTCTACACCTCGAACATCTCGGTTCCCCGCGACGTTTTGGGCGCGCAGCCGTTCGATCCCGCGTTCCGGGTCTATGGGTGGGAAGACGTCGAGCTTGGCTACCGTTTGAGCTTGGCGGGGTTACGAATCGTCTATGCCGCCTCCGCCCGAGCCGTGCACCACCATGCGATGGATTTCACGTCACTGTACCGCCGGCAGATTGCCGTTGGACGGAGTCTCGCAACGCTGCTCGATCTCCATCCAGAGATCGCCGCCGACGATGTCATGCCACCGCCACG
The DNA here is from genome assembly GCA_964559135.1 of uncultured Planctomycetia bacterium. GTDB lineage: Bacteria > Planctomycetota > DRQF01 > DRQF01. The sequence goes on along the minus strand of CAZLGG010000175.1, from coordinate 1,837 downwards.
GGCGCGACTGGCGATCCGAATGATCGGACGTGTTGCACCGTTGATCGTCCCACCGGCGAACCTGCTCGACCGGATCGGTGTTCCGGTTCCACGGCGTCTCCTCCGGTCCCTGCTCGAAGCCGGGTTCGTTACGGGGCGCCGTGAGACGGGTCGGTCCTGACGAGGATTCGCCCACAACGAACCTGGTGGTGTGCCGCCCGGGGCAGGGCGGAGATCACGATCACCCTCGGCGGGTTCCGGATCGAGGCACGGCGCGAGCGCGGCCGGATCGCGCGCCAGCCGGGATCTCACGCATCGCCGGCGTGCTCGGCCTCCTCCTCGATCTCCCGGATCCTCTGGCGAACGACAAGCTCTGCCATGTCGGGGATGACGTCCCAAGCAATGCGCTCAATCGTGTCTGAGGCCAGTTCGACGACCCGACGGGCGATACGCTCGATATCCCCGTCCGAGAGGGCCGTGGTGGCAGCGGGCTCGGAAGGAGGCACCACGGGTTCGGGAGCCGGTTCGGGAGCCGGTTCGGGCTGGGCCGGCATCTCTTCCACAGGTTCGGGCTGAACGGATTCCGACGTCGCCGTGGCCTCCGGTGCGGGAGGTTGGGTGAGTGGCGACTGAGTGAACAGCTGTGTCGATGCATCATCCAACGGCTCGTCCCCCGGTTCCGTGCTGAACAGGTCGGCAGCCTCGGAGTCGAGGCCGGGAGCGGGTGGCGGCGTCGAGTCGGCGACCGGCGGCGTCTCAGGCCTTGCCGGAACGGGGATCGGCGCCGTCACGGCACGGTGCCCGGTGGAGGGTGGTTCAGCGGCCGGCGCCGGCTCTTCGAACGGATGGTCGTCTCCCGGAGCTTCGAACATGTCCTCTATCCCCGCCTCGCCCGGGCCAGCCGTCGGCATCACGGGCGGTTCAGAAGTGAACACGTCGGGCTCGGCTCCCCGTTCGGGGATCGTGGCATCGATCTCTCCTGGGGACTCGACATCTTCGATCTTGAATTCGAGGCCCTCGTCCGGAACCTGCTCGTAATCGGTCCGTGGCCGTTGGCCGGCAGCTTCCATCTCGGCGAAGCCGGTCGTCGTGAAGTCCATCCCGTCCTCTGGAACCTCGGGAGCAACCTCGTCGAACGGGGGTGCTACGGCAGCGGCCGGTGGTTCCTCCGCAACCGCGGCCGGTGCCGTCGTGACCGGTTCCTCTTCGAAAGCCGGTTGGGTTGACGGCTCCACGGCCTGGCCGGCGTGTGGCTCGGCCGGAACGTTCCGCACGGTTCCCTCGAATTCCGATGGAGGTGCTGGAGGAGAGGTCGTGCCGCTCTCTCCGCTGACGAGTTTTTCGACCGTCGCAACGAGGTTGCGGGCCTCGAACGGTTTCGTGATGATCTCATCGCATCCGGCGGCGAGGGCCCGCTCCTTGTCGAACGGCTCGAAGGTGCCGGTCAAGAGAATGACGGGGATGTGCAACGTCGATGCATCAGACTTGATCGCCTGGCAGACGCTGTACCCGTCCGTTCCAGGCATGATGACATCACAAATGATGACATCAGGCTGAACGGATGGGAGCTTTTCAAGGAGCTCGTCCCCGGAAGACGTCGTCACGACTTCATATTCGGTATCGGCAAACGTGAGCTCGACGACCTTCTGAATGGTCAGGCTGTCGTCGGCGAGAAGAATGGTGTTGCTCATACGAACTCCCCGCCCCTCATGGGGTATGACATACGTTGATTGTGTACCACGCAAGAGCGGAATCTGTCAATGAAACGGCCATCTTTCAGCATCCTCCAGAGCTCGAGGCGGCCCGGGTTCAACGATGCCAGGCGGGCCGCGAGGGTGCCTGCCGCCCCGGCGGGCGC
>CAZLGG010000174.1:0-4757 GCA_964559135.1 uncultured Planctomycetia bacterium | reverse complement strand
CGGGCGACCAGCGATCCGCAACGTTCTTCCCCGCCGCTCCGTGCCTCTGTGAGAGGAAAAGGACCGGCAAGGAGGCTCGAGGCCCTCGTTCTCCCGTAGCGGGAGCATCGGGGCCTCGAGCCGCCGCGGCTCATCAGTCGTTCACGATGTCCATCTCCTCGATGAGCCGGCGCATCCCGTCGATCTTCTCGGTACTCCATAGGACGTAACGAATGTCCACGTTGATGGTCCGGGTGATCTCCGGCATGAACTGATAGTCGCTGGTCATCGCCTCGTAGTTGCCGTCAAAGGCGAGCCCGATCATCTCTCCCTTGGCGTTCATGATGGAGCTTCCCGAGTTCCCGCCCGTGATGTCGGTGTCGGAAAGGAAGTCCAGCGGCAGCGTGTTCAGATCAGGATCTCCCCAGCGCCCCCAATCCTTCGCACGGAAGAGTTCGAGCTGCTTCTCCGGTGCGTCGAACGGTTTTTTGCCCGTGTTCTTTTCCAACACACCGCGGGGACTGGTGTAGTGGATGTACTCCACGGCATCACGGGGGCTATATCCTTTCACCGTACCGTAGGTCAGTCGCAGCGTCGAGTTGGCGTCCGGGTACTCCGGTTGATTCCGAAATGCCGCCATGGCCTCCGAGAGTTCGAGGCGCAGCGCGCCGATGCGCGCGCCGAACTCCGAGTAGGCTCGATTGACTTGTGGAATGGCTTCCAGCAGACGCCACGCCAGTTTGTCGAGGGGCTTCTCCGACGACGACAACTCGTCTCGCGACATCTTCGCGATCTCAGCGATGTGCGCTCTGTCGAGGGGAGCGGGAAGCAACTCGGCGATTTTCTCATCCAGGTTGTCGGCGGTGATTCCCTCGAAGGCGCCCAAGCGCTGATCCCGGGGCAGAGCCAGATTCGACCGAACGGCAGTCGCCAAGATGTCACGCTGTCCGTTCAGATCGAGCTGTCCCACGATGTTGGAGATGGCCGCAATCGCCCCTTCGGTCTGTTGTGGACTCGGGTTCCCCATGGGAAGCGTATAGGCCGCGAGAAGAGGGACGGGCCCCTGAAACAGGCGCGCCAGAATGGCCTGACGGTTGGGGGCGGAGTACGATGCCGCTATGTCGGAAAGAATGTGTCCCCATTTCGCTTTCCGCTCAGGGTCGGCGTCCACCCACTCTTGGAAGCGCGCTTCCATCTCCCGTTTGCGCTCGACGAGATGAGTGGCCTTCAACCCGTCGCGCATCCCTTCGAAATTCTTGAGCGTGTTCGCGAGAGACTTGATTTCGGACGCGTTCTTCAGACGAACCGCCTCGTCGTTCTCACCTTGCTCTTCGAGTCGGGCGATGGCCTGCTTCAAGGCCTTGATCTGACTCGGGTAATACTCCCGCTGACGGTAGTCGAGGGAGTACGAAGTGCGGAATCGGAACGTCCGTCCCGGATAACCCATGATGAAGCAGAAAGAGCCGGGTTTCCATCCCGCGATCGACAGCTTGGCCCATCGTTTCGGCTCGAAAGGCACGTTGTCCTTGGAATACTCGGCTCGGCTTCCGTCGGGAGCGACGTAAGCGCGCAGATAGCTGTAGTCGCCGGTATGCCGCGGCCAGATCCAGTTGTCGATGTCTCCGCCGTATTCCCCGATGGAACGCGGCGGCACGTTCACGATACGAATGTCCTTGAACGTGTCGTACGCGCAGAGATAGTAGGCGCGTCCCGAGTACATCTCCTTGACCTCGACGAAGTCGTGGACCTCCTTCTCGACCTTGTCCACGAGGGCCTGGATATTGCGGGCGACGATCTTGCGACGCTCATCGAACGTCGTGTCCTCCGCAACCCCCTCGAGAATGATCTTCGTCACGTCTTCGAAACGGGTGGTCAGCCTGACGCCCTGTCCCTCGATGGGGATCTCGTCGGCGAACGTCGCCGCTTGAAAACCGTTTTCGACGTAGTTGTGTTCGGGCGTCGAAGCGGCTGCCGTGGCGTCATAGGCCACGTGATGATTGGTCAGGATCAACCCTTTCGAGGAAACGAAGGTCGCGCTGCCGAAGCCGAAAGGCGGTCGATCGGGGAAGAATTGGCACACCTGAAGTACGGCGCCATTCAACCCGGTTCCGTCGGTGGACCAGAAATCTTCGGGGCCGAGTTCGCATCCCATCTCGCGAAGGGTTTCGATGGGCAGATCGTGTCCGATGCTCGTCGGGAGCCACATCCCCTCGTCGGCATCGACGGCGGGATGGTGAAGGAATGGAATCGCTCCGAAGAGCACCACGAAGAGGAGTATCCAGCGTTTCATGTCGATTGTTCCCATGTCACAAAGAGGAGAGCCACGTTAGCAAACGAGATCGGTCGTCTCATCCCGACATCCAAGGCCCGAACCACGCTCCGGGTCTTGACCCTTCGCACGCAAACACCCAAGCTCCCGATCGAGATTCATGTTGAAACCTCCATCTCGTCCTTCGACTCCGGGAATGCTCTTGTTCGGAGCCCTGCTTCTCCTCGCCGCAAGTCGACTCGTCGCGGTCCTGAGCTTTCCCACGGCGCTTCAGGACTTTGCCGCCGACGACCTCCTCTACGCCCGATCCGCGGCGGCGATGGCCGAAGGGAACTGGTTGGGGCCCTACGACGAGTTCACGCTCGTGAAGTCGCCGGGTTTCCCCCTCTTCCTCGCCGGCTGCAAGGTCCTGGGGGTTCCCTTTCGGTGGGCACGCGAAGTCCTTTGGCTGGCCGCTGCCTTCGCCGTCGCCCTGGCCCTGCCTCGTATGAACGTGGGACGATGGACGACGCTCGGCACGGCAGCCCTTCTCTTGTGGCACCCGGGAAGTCTTCCGGTCGAGGCGACGCGACTCGTCCGCGAGAGCGTCCACGGCCAGGGTCTGCTCCTTTTCGTGGGTCTCTGGGGACTTCGCGTCACCGCTCGCGGGAACAAGGAGCGGTGGACCGTCTCGCTCCTCATGGGACTTCTCGTCGCATGGCTTTGGCTGTTACGCGAGGAATCCCCCTGGATGATCCCGGCCCTCCTTTGGGTCGTCGCCTCCATGGCGGCCCTGCGTCGAAGGAGGGGCGAGCGGATCTCCTCGGTCGTCGTCTGCGCGGTCCTCCTCCTCGCACCCATTCCTCTCGGGGTTCAGGCGGTGCGAACGCTGAACGAACGCTTCTTTGGGGTTGCGCTCGTTCATGAACTCGACGATCCGGCCTTCCGTTCCGCCATCGGAGCGATTCTTCGGGCCGAAGAAAAACCTCTCCCCATGGGCCTGGTGCGATCCGAAACGCTGTCTCGCCTCTTCGAGGTCAGCCCGGCCTTGCGAGAGCTTCAAGAGGGCATCGAGGGTCCTGCCTACCGCCGAGATTGGGCCGTTGACGAAAACGGCGATCGCTATTCGAACATGCTCGCCTGGGCGATCCGGAACGCCGCGGCCCGCAAGGGATACCATCAGAGCGCCACAAAGGCGCGGGCCTTTTACCGCAGACTCGCGCGAGAGATTCACGGAGCGTGCGCCCGAGGCGCGGTCCCGTGCCGCCCTCGCTGCGATTCTCTTCTACCGACGTTTCGACCGGAGGACCTGGGACCGTTCTTGCGCCGGATCGGTGGCACCGCTTTCGACGTGGCTCGAGCCCGGCTCCGCCCCGGAGGCGCCGGTCCGGGCTTCCCCATTCGGATGGGTTCCGAAACCGACATCCGCATGATGGCCGACGTGGCGCGAGAGGACATCCGCCAGGACCTGGCCCCATGGCCTCGAAGAGGCGCCCTTGTCAGGGGAACGATGGACTTCGTCGCTGCCCTTCAGCCCTGGCTGCTCCTCGTCGCGGCGCTGGGCGGATTCCTGCTCTGGAAACGGCGCCAGGGCTTTCGTCTCACGCCGGCCGTGTCATTCGCGGGTCTGGCACTCGTATTCCTGATCGCTCGCACGCTGGTCATCGCATTCACACAGACGGTCTGGATCCCCACGGCCGCGAGCTACCTCCCCTGCGTGTTTCCCTTGGTCGTGATACTCCTTCCGTTCGGCGTCGAGGCCTTCGTGAACTCATATCTGGTCGGATCTGCCGGGAGCATCGTCATGGCGATGATCGTCATCGCCGGGCTGGTCATCGGAGGGATGCGGGGTCGGTCCGCGGCCGAGTCGACGCCTTCGGCCTGGCCTCTCGGGCAGGTCCGCCGTCTGACCCACGAGGAAGTCATGGTGCAGTCGGCGGGACTCCTCCCCCAAGACGACGGCGGGGATCTCGTTCTCGAGTCAGATCCGAAGACTCGTCATCCGTGGCGCGCCGTCCGCGTTCGCCTGATCCGTCCCCGCATCCGCGGCACGCGCGTCGTCATTCGATTCCACGCCGATCGCCTCGCGCCGGCGTTGCCCATGGAGCTGAGTCTCCGCTACGCAGGGACCGATGCACGAGGACACCGAGAGGGGGTCTTGACCGAGAAGGCTCCCCCGGGCCCCGTGGACGTCCAGTATCGGCTGCCCGAGGACCTCGACGTCCTCGACGGGTTCGAAATCGGTATCTACGGTCCCCTCCCGGTCACGATTCGCAACCCACGACTCGAACGGGAATCCGCTGTTCAGGATCGATGACTCACGAGGAGGCGCTCGACCTCCTCGAGACTCCTTCCCTTTCGCTGGGCGTAGTCGCGCAACTGATCGTCGCCGACCATTCCGATTCCAAAGTACCGGGCCTCCTCGTGAGCGAAGATGTAACCGGAAACCGAAGCGGCGGGCGACATCGAAAAATGATCCGTCAGGTGGATCCCCGTGCGCTCTTCCACGCCGAGGAGCTGGAAGAGAGTC
>CAZLGG010000173.1:0-5136 GCA_964559135.1 uncultured Planctomycetia bacterium | reverse complement strand
GCTCCGGCGATTGGGTTCTTTTCCGAATGCTCGACCCCGTGTGGTACGATGCGGTCACCGCATGAACTTCCGGGCCGGGAGGCCAAGGCCATCAATGTTGACCGATTCCAAATCCCTGGCACATACGATCGACCGGGTGCTGGGACTCGCCCATGTGCCTGTGCGCCGCTTCATCGTCGCACATCCTTGGAGCGCACCCACACATTGAGAAGAAGAGAGCCACCATGCCAATGCTGCACAATTCCAGGGATTTCGGAGTCCGCACGCTCTGCACCATCACGATCCTGCTCTTGTGGGACCGGCAACATTCGTCGACGGCCAGGCTACGGCATGGAGCGGAAGACTTGCATCCCATTGAAGCCGCCGCCCAGTGATGTTCTCGCGATCACTCTGGGCAGCAACACCCAGCGGGCTTCGGGAGCTGACCCCATCGAGCCTCCAACGGGGATTCTCGACTCGATGACGTATTACGGGTCGGCATGCAACCTCGTCGTAGTAAAGAGGTTCTTCTTCGACATCGCCGAGAGCACGAGTCGGTGGGGCGGCCGCTGCTCGACTCAGGGATTCATGGATTCCGTTCGCTTGTTCCTGTCGCTCTTCTCGAAACTGTTTGCGAAAGTCAGTTGCCCATGTCTTCCGATGGACTTCCCAACCTGCTCGGCGACATTCTACGCCGAGTGGTCGATTGGCTCCTCCCAGGACACACCGCCGCAAACCTCAAGAGTTGCGTTCTACTGTGATGAGCGTGGCCGCGAGGGTCTCCTCGGCAATGACCAGCAAGGCTTACCTCGGGCAGGTGTCAACCGTCGGCGGGATGGAGCAGTGGTCGTTCCGTCAGCGGGTGCAACGGGGCGTCTCGGCACACGACCTGGCGACCTTACTCACCAGATCGCCAGAAACATCATGACGATGGCCCACGAGATGGCCCACTCAGTTGGTCACATTGGAGGAGGGTTTCCTGGAGCGCCCGCTCAAATCACAGATGGAGGACTCGGGAACTATCCAGCCAGTGGAGGCCGGAATGACTCGGCACATGCCCGAAGCATTGATGACATGATGACCCCCATGCAACAGAATAACGGATTGAAGACACTCGGCCTCACACCCCTCGCATCATGCCACATCCTGGGTTCGATTGGGATCTGCCACGGCTCCAATTGCTGCGACGGAGGCGACTTTCTCGGGAGAAAGGATGATACCGTGATCTCGTTTGGGGGGACGACCTATCCGCCGAGAACGGCTTCGCCCGGAGGCACCACACCGGGAGGAGCGGCCCCCGGTGTCGGCTCGCCACCCGGGAGTCCTCCCGGAGGCGTCACTCGTGGGGGATCTCGTCCCCTCATTCCGATCACTTGGACACGTCGGCCTGGACGGCCGACGGGCTACGACGGGGGTGGGAGACCCCATCCCGATCCGCCTGGGCCGTTTGGCGGCGGATGGTACCTCGTGGATGATCGCTGGGTCTGGATCGATTTCACGGCCAGCCGTTGACCAGCCGCGTGCTCGGCGATGGCTTCCGCGACAGGGGAGGGACGGACGATGGTGCTCATCGGAGCGGACATGACGTCAGTGTCAAGTAGGAAGCCGGCCTCGGTCCGAGGTACGGCGACGCGCGTTCACCGAGTGCTGGCTCTCGTCTTCCTCGCCGCCGCCGCGGGTGGGTTTCTTCCCGGCTGCGCAACTCCGGAGGATGAACCGGTCGTGCTCCCTCGGGTCGGGCACTCTCCCCTCGGAGCCCCTTCTTGCTTCCTCCTAGACGGGGATATCAAGATGGTCCGCCAAGATTATCGAGGAGCCCTCGAATCCTACCTCGACGCGATCATGACGTCTAGCTCAACTTGGATAAGGAGCCTTTTTTACCACCGTTGGCGTCACGACAAGGTCGCTACCGCTTTGGAAGTGATCGCGTGGGACGACACGACCAAGGACGACACCCTGAAGGCCCTGGTCTTGATAGCGTTGGACAACACCAAGGAAGCGAGCCGCCTGTTGCAGCACCGACTGATGAACGAAAGCGCGCCCACCTCACGGTTCCGACTGCTCGTCCTCCTTGACAAATGTGCAGCATCGGAATCTCTGATCGCGACGCCAATCGGCGAACTCGACGAGCAGGCCACTGCCGTCGATAGGTGCAAAATGCTGATCCGTCGGTGGGGCCGGAGCAAAGATCTGAACGAGAAGCTGGCGCTTTCCAAGGAGCTCGTGGAGAAGTTCGGTTGGTGTGAAACGTCCTATTCACTTCGTCGTTCCTCCTTGTGGAGAGCAGGGAGATCAGGTGAGCTGGCTCGGATCTCTGAAGAACGAATCCGAAAGTGCGGCCTTACGAACCTCGCCTTCTACGAACTCATTACCGACCTGCGGGCCCCGACAACGCGTGAAGACGCGGCTTGGGCCGTGGCACGAGAACTTGCCGTACGGTTCCCTTACTACGACATGACGTCTCTCGATTTTCCGCTCCTTCTAGGCGAAGGTCCACCGAAACCACGTGGTGATGGAAGACCAAGCTTACATGGCGACCTCGAATCAAAGTGACTCGCGGTACGACTCTCCGCATGGGGCACCCATTCAGCGGCTTCTCAGCTCAGCAATCGTCAAAGCAAGGCGCATCCGCGGCGGCTGTTGAAGAGCCTCGCCGTCGGGGTCCGGGATCGACATCCCCTCGTGCCCAAGCCAGAGCGACGACTTCAAGCCCAGCGTCGAGGTGATCGACATCAAAAGAACCGCGGGCGATTTCAAGGTCCACGTCATTACGAAAAGCAGCGAGACCACCGGGAACGGGACCAATGCGCCGATGCGACCCTGTCCCTCTCCCTTCAGGCTACGGGCACCGACTCCGCCATCTGGGCGGGCAAGGTCAACGAACTCGTCCGCTATCAGTTCGACCTCAGCACCATGGACGCCGGCGATTGGGTTCTCTTCCGCATGCTCGACCCCGTGTGGTACGATGCGGTTCAAGCATAGCGACCACCTCGCGAATGCGCGTAGCGAGGACTTCGCCCAATGGACTTCGACGCCATCACACGCCCTTGCCCGGCGACGCGCCAGCCTTGTCTTCGCAGCGTCCCGCGAGCACGTTGACTCAACTCCCAGAAAGCCGAGAGCACAATGACTCTGAAATGGATAATACCAGGAATGAAAGGGCGATACTTCAGCGGACATCGCCAGTGTTCGATTGAGGAACCCGCGATAGATGGGGCAACGACAACCCGAGGTCCCGGCTTCGACAGCCGCATGAGGCAACTTCCTCCCGGCGACTATCGACACGAGAAACCTCGTTGCAGTCATGGCGCGACGCCCCCTCTGCAAATGGAGAGGGCTGGCCGGTTGGAACGCGGAGAATATGGCCATGTTCGAAACGAAAGAGCCACGCGATGCGGAAGAGAACCGACCACGCCAGGTTGGATCAGCCGAGAATGTAGAATCGAGGTTTGGCAGGGCACGATTTTCAATCCTTGGCCGTCTCCATGGCAGAGCACAACCATGGAATTCCTCCAGGGCACGATTTTCGATGGGGTCCTTCACCTCTGGATCGAAGTCTATCATTGCGATGGGTCATGGGAGCGATTCGATGTCTGGCAAACAGGGGTGCGTGCGTCTCATGTACTGACTCAGGCAATTCCGCGATACTCTTCCCTTGGCGGTGGCGTGACACAACGTCAACCCGGTCAGGCAAGGGGGCATCTCACAGCACCGCGGCTGATTGGGCTTCCAATCGTTCTTCCCTGTCCGAAACTTTGGACTTGGTGCCAGGAGCCTGAGCCGTGCAGATGTCTCAATAGCTTAGAAATGAGCCGCTATGCTGCAAGAAGCTTCTATTTTCTCACCGGACCCAACTCCAACACCTTTGTCAAGAGGGCTCTGGAGCATTGTGGAATCTCCATGGCGTTCCCGCCCGGCGCAATTGGGGCCGATTTCGTGCCTGCGGACCCTGATTTTGACTTCTTTGGAAGAGAGAGCTATTTGCAAATGGTCGATCGAGTGGACCAGGAGAGGATGACGGTTCCGGGCGGATACCGTCGACCGTGGGAGCCACCATTTTGAGATCCAAGCGCACCGAGAGAGTGATAACTTGGTCGTTCTTCACGGCCTTCGCCATCTTCCTCCTCTTTGGCATCGTCGCGGCAGTTCTATGCAATTCTGGTCCAGCAAGGGTTCAATTCCGCTCAATCAATGATGATAATTGTCTGTCAGTGAAGCTCCAAGATTCTTCAACTGATGCATTCGGCGGCGAATTATTGAAAGATGGACTTCTTGCGAAATGGGTCTTTGGGGATGACTCGGCACGTCTTCTTCTTGAGTGCAGCAAACCGAATGGGAAACTTGCGTACGGTCGTTTGGAATTGGGACTTTCGGGTTCCTTCACAGGGGCGGTTGGGTGGATGCGACAGTTCGTTCCACTAAACGGTTCAGCCTGGATTCTGAAGCCTATCTTGAGCTTTTTCGCAGGAGACGTGGCCATCCGAGCTTTTGGCCGGCCAGCAGAGGATGACCACACCCTTGTCGCGATCAACGACGCGCCCCCGGGGACGATGAGTGATGTCCATCACAGCTCTCCACTCATCGCTTCCGTCCCGGCTGAGACAAGGGTTCCCTTCCCTTGGCCATCTTTGTCAGCGGAGTTGCTCGGATCCGCGGGCACGAGCGCCACGCTGTTCTTCGATGACTTCGTCGGCGAGAAACTTCAACACGGCTGCCAGCTTCTGAGTAGCGCTCGCGGGGTGGTCGAGATACTCCGTGATGGGCATGTCCTGACCCGAGCGCGCTTGACACCCTTCACGATCGAAGCACTCCGCTTTCCGGAAGGCATGGATGCGATTCAAATGCTTTTCGACTCTGGGAAGCGCACCTGGATTGGAACGAACGGGTCGCTGGGTGGCCGTGACATACGAGCGATCGCCTACTCCGAGGTGAAATAACGACTGCCCTTCGGACCTCACCCGCTTGGATGGACACATCGGTGGACCCAGGCCCATCGTCCTCGGGCCGTGCCGAGGGAATGAACAGATGAGCCCCGGGGCCAGGGGAATCGCGATGGGCCTTCGCCGGGCCCACCGATCTGCAAACGACGTCCAGGTGCGCCGGTCAACGGCGCCGTGCGCATCTCGCACCGAATCCCCCTGCGAGAAAATGCTGAAA
>CAZLGG010000172.1:0-5236 GCA_964559135.1 uncultured Planctomycetia bacterium | reverse complement strand
CGGGGCGAAGAGGGAGAGCACCGTCGCGACGCCGGCCGCAAGAGCCAGCGCCGCCAACTCGTCGAAGGCATCTCCACTCCGGGTCAACGGGATCAAGTCCCGCCAGGGCAAGCGAACGTCACTCCTTCGCAAGAGCGCATCCAGGAACCAGCGGCGGCCGGAGCGATCTGCCGACAACGCGCGAGCGAGCAGGAGCTTGGGATCCCCGGCCCTGCGGGAGGCAAGCCAGGCCAGATCCCCGCCTCCGGGTCCAACAGCGATGCGACCCACCAAGTCCGCCAGGGCGGGGGAAAGAACGGGGGGTAGCGCGACCAAGGCACGGGCGCGCCTTTCGGCGGGCTGCGACGCGGAGAGCGCCTCGATCAGAAGGGGCTCGGCTTCCGCGCAAGGTGCCTGCGCCAAGGAGAGGAGGACCTCGTCCATCAGATCCGGATGACGCCTGGCCAGAACGAAGAGATTGGGAAAGGGTTCGAGGATGTGCAGTTTTCGGGGCAGCGCGACCAGAAGTCGAGCGGCTTGAGTGTCCGTCTCCGCGGCCATCCGATCGGACATGAGATCGAGGGTTTCTCTGTAGGGCAGGCGGACGAATCGATCGGGATCCGAAAGGTCACGATAGGCGTCGCGACGACGACCAGGCTCGGTGTGGGACGCGGCGGCGCCGAGTCTCTCAAGTTCCGCGTACCCTCCGGAAAGGGGGGCCAAGGAGGGGGTCTTCTGCGGTTCGAGCCTGGCCAACGCCGTCGCGATGTCGCGGGCCTTTCGGAACCGAAACGACGCCATGGCCCGCCCCATCGCCGTCTCGAGAAGCTCTCTTGCGCGGCCCTGCCCCAGCGGCCGCACCCCCGCGAGTTCTCGCGCCCACGCTTGAAGCCGCCAGAATCGAACCACGTCTCCCTCGGCGGCGGCGCGCGGAAGGAGTCTCTCGACCCGCTCCCCAAGCTCTCGATCCAGGCGGCGTCTCTCCTCACCGCGAAGCCCGGCGCGAAGAGCGCGGCGCCGGCCCTCCCAGGCCAGCACCAGATCTCCCCGCCGAAGGAATTCTCGGGTGTCGCGCAAGAGCGTCTCGATCTGACGGCTGCGCGCCTGACCCTCCGCACCGATCACCCGCCAGAGTTCGAGGCCGCGGTCCACGAGGAGCACCGCCAAGATTGCGGCGACGGCAGCCTTGAGGGGTTCTTTCTGCGCGCTGCGAACGATGCGGACTCCCATCCCCACGGAGCGCGCGCGGGGCGCCTCACCCGCCGCAACGCGACGCAGATCCGCAGCGAACTCGGCGGCGGATCGGTAGCGGCGATGAGGATCACGATCGAGCGCCTTGAGGAGGACGCGATCGAGAGACGGCGGCAAACCAGGTCGAAGCCGGCTGGGAGGAACGATCTCGTCCTTGTCATGGGCTCGCACGAGCGCGGGCAGGCTGGACTTGTCGTGGGGCGGCCGCAGCGTGATGGACTCATAGAGACTTGCCGCCAGGGCGTAAATATCCGCGGGCGGCCCAACCCGCTCACCCGCCACCTGCTCCGGCGCCATGTAGAGAGGAGTCCCCACGACCTCTCCGGTCCGCGTCAACGTCTCCCTGCCCTCGTCGCGAACGAGACCGAAGTCGCCCAGACGCAGTCTTCCACTTCGCGTCAACAGCAGGTTGCTGGGCTTGATGTCTCGATGGACCAAGCCGGCAGCGTGCGCGGATTGCAGCCCCTCGGCCACCTCGGCGAAGACCAGGCAAAAGGCTCGTTCCAGGGCGGCGGTTTCGTCCCGGGCGGCCCATCGTCCCAGGTCCGAACGTCCCAGGATACGCCGCAGCCCTCGACTGGGATCGCCAGGGCCTTGAATCCTCTCGAAAATCAGGTCCTGCAAATTGGGGCCGTCCACGAGGTCCATCACGAACCACGGGCCGCGGTCGCTTTCTCCGGCATCCCGCACGCCGAGAAGACTTGGGTGATCCAACCGTTGGACCGCGGCGATCTCTCGCGAGAATCGGGAGAGATGATCCCTTTCGACGCCCAGGTCGCCCCGAAGGAGCTTGAGGGCGAACCGGCCCCCCGTCTCCTCGTGGACGACCTCGTGGACGACGCCCATGGCGCCGCGGCCGATTTCTCTCAGGAGCTCATAGGGCCCGAGGCGCTCGGGAGCATCGGTCGTCACGGATCGCGTCTCTCACATCTGGGCTCTGGGAATCCGGATCGAACCGAGTGGACTCCGACCCGAGATCCGGTCATCATAACCCGGCCGTCCCATTGGAAAACATCTCGACGACATCCGGGAGTTTCCACCACAGGGAGGCGGCAGACCCGAGAGATTCTCATGATCCGACCCAAAACCCTTGTCATTCCCACGCTCGTTGCCTTTCTGCTGCTCGATTTCGGCTGTTCCAAGGATGCCCCAAGAGGCGACCCGGGGGGCAAGCCGCCGTCTTCCGACGCCGCCGAAGAGGGAACCGGCGCATCGAGCCAAGATAAGGACCGCGCCGCTCGACTCGTGGCCGAGGCACGAGAATTGGAGGCGAAATACGCCTACAAGGCCGCAAAGGCGAGGTTCGCGCAGGCGGCGAAACTCGACCCCGACAACCTGGAGGCGCAGCGAGGCCTCGACATCGTGATCGTCGATGAGGCCGCCGCCAAGGAGGCGGCCCGAAAAGTCAAGCATGGCAAGGATTTGGCCTTCGTCGGCCAAAAGGTCGCAGCGTGGCAGGAGTTCCATGACGCATCGATCCTGGACCCCAACAACGCCAAAGCCGCCGAATACGCCGCGGACATGGGGCTCGAAATCCGCCGCTACCAGGACTCCATGGACTACTACGCGAAGGTTCTCGAGCGCCATCCGCGACATCTGAAGTCCATGATCAACGGGAGCCTCACCGCCTACCGCGCGGGAGACTACGGCCGCTGCCTCGAGTTTCTGAGCGATATGAACTTCATCGATGCGGAAGCTCGGGCCGACGCCCACCTGTCCAAGAACATCTCGGAGATCTGGTTCATGCGGGGGCTCGCGGCTCAGGAAACAGATCTGATCCCCGAAGCGATCGCGTGCTTGGAGAAAGCCGTCCGTCTTCAGCCCGACAGCGCCCGATTCCAATCCAGCCTCGGCGGGGCCTACCTCGAGAGCGGCAAGTTCAAGCTGGCCATCGAAGCGTTCAAAAGATTGCTGGAGATCGACCCGAACTACCCCCACGCCCATTTCAATCTCGCGCGAGCCTACGACAAATCAGGAGACCTGAAGCGCGCCATCTCGCACTATCGGGAAGCGATCCGGCGAGACAAGACCCAGTGGCTGGCGTGCATGCACATGGGGAGGTGCTACGAGCGCCTCGGAGGAAACGAAAACCTCGTCGAGGCGTTGAGTGCGCTGGAGGAGGCCATCCGCTTGAACCCGCTTTCTCACGAGTCGATGCACTCCATGCAGAGCGTCCTCAAGAAACTCGGTCACCCTGAAGAAGCCAAGTTTTGGGGCAAACGCTACAACAAGGTCCGGCAACTCGCGCAGGAGCAGGAAGAACAGCTGCGCATCCTCTCGAAGAGAATCCGCAAGAATCCCAAGGACATCCAAGCGCGCCTGGAGGCTCTTCGGATCCATGAGAAATTCCACCACGTCAAAGATGCCGTTCGTGAAGTACGAGGGTTGCTCAACGTCGACCCGTACAACCCGGAAGGCTTGAAGAAAATGGCGGCTTTGCTCCTGGTGGAAAAGAACTTCCAGGACGCCTACTTCGAAGCCCGAAAGCTCATCGATGTCGCACCGGACGAGAGCGCGGGTTGGTCGCTCGCGGCGATGGCTCTGGCTTCCATGCAGAAAATGGACGAAGCCACGCTCTATGCCGAAAAAGCGTGGGACCTCAATGATCAGGACATCACGGCTCTACGCATACTCTTGAGCGCTTGGAAGAAGCAGCCCGAACATGCTGCCGACGTCCGACGCCTCATGCCGGTCTACAGACGTCTGGAGGTCAAGGAAAAAGCCGAACTGGAACGCCTTCAGGCGGAGGAGAGGGCTGGCAAGGAATCCCTACTCGAAACCGACAGCGGGAAGTGATCGTTCAGTCGAGTACGGTCCAGACGCCCCCGTCGACGGCGGCCTGACCCGGATTGTAGATGCCGGCAATCGAACCCGGGTTCAGGAAGACGGCGTCGGGAGCAGGGATGTTGCCCGGCCCGTTGTAGCCCTGGGTCAGGTTGTCCGTCCTCAGAATCTCACCGACTTGGTTGATGAAATAGGCATTGCGACCGCTGGTCGTAAAATCGGACGGCCACGCGTAGGCGCACCAAACGGTCTCGGCGAGATCGGTGTCGACGGCGGCGTAGTTGGCCGCGTTCTCGAGCAGTCCCACCCCATTCGGCCCCGGAAGGTAGATCACGAAGTGATACCCTTGCCGGGTGATGACGCCGTTGTTGACCTGTTGGAACGAGCCGGCCAACAGGGGCGGGAGCAGCGCGTTGGCGCCGTTGTTCCGAGGCGGCACGCCTCCTGAGAGTTCTCCGAAGAAGCCGAACTCACCGTGCCCGTCGGTGTCGATGTCGATGAACTGGCGATTCCCGATCTGCACCTGCACACTGGCCAGGTTTCTCAGCAGCGAGATCGCCGCGCTCTCATTGGCGCTGATCTTTGCGCTGAGAAGGTTCGGGACGGCGACAGCGGCTACGATGGCGATGATGCTGATGACGATCAGCAACTCCATCAACGTGAAGCCGGCCATCTTTCTTCGCAACTGGGTATCCATGCAATCCGGGCTCCGCTCGAGGTCTGTGTCGGCACGGCGTCGCGCCGACTGGGCGAGTCCCCCCATCTCCTATCGGCCATCGCCGCGGGCGAATCGAGACATGGAAGATCTTTTTGGTGTCGTCCGTCAGTCCTCGGTGGGGAGAGCCTTCGCCCTGCGTATGAGCCAATAGAGGATTCCGCCCACGGCAGCGGCGCCGCCACCGAGCAACACGGGGTTGCCCTGGAGGTTTTTCAATGCGTCCCCCGACACTCCGGCGAGAAAGGCCATGCCGGCTCCTCCCAGGAGCGATCCGATCCCGATCCCGATCATGGTGCGACGCCTGGATAGCCCGAGAAGACGCCCGAAGAAGGCCCCACCGATAGCCCCTGTCCCCGAAAGCGGGAACATCACGAAGCCGACGATGCCCAGAAACGTGACCTTTCTCATCCAAGGGTTCCGGGAGAGTATGCGACACCCGGCGGCCTGGAGACTCTGGAGCTTCGTTCCCAGTCGAGGCAACCGGTAGAGAAACCCCATGTTGTA
>CAZLGG010000171.1:0-5263 GCA_964559135.1 uncultured Planctomycetia bacterium | reverse complement strand
GGCCTCGTGCGGCTCGGCTTGGCTGCGGAAGCCGTCCGCTGGAGCGTCACCGCTTGGGCGCCGGGGCTCTTGTCCGTGGAGATGATCCAGGGACTTCACGGCGTGGGAATCGCAGGGATCTTCCTGGGTATGCCGCTTCTCCTCGAGAATCGGGTTCCTCCCCATCTCCGTTCATCGGCTCAGGCCTATCTGGCCACCGTGGGGACGGGCTTGGGGGCCGTCTTCTCGAACCAGATCTTCGGGGCGCTTCTGGAAAGGGTGGGCCCCAGGCCCCCTCTGTTCGCGTCCGCCGGCCTCTGCGCGCTTCTGGTCGTCCTTCTTTCTCGGCGATTCTCCCGCAGGGGATGACCCCGCGCCCGGCCTGGGTGAGAATGGGACCAGGAGAAGCGCCATGTCGACACGTATCCTCATCGTCCTCTTTCTCGCCCTCGGGCTTCGAGCTCAGGATCGAGCGCCCCAGCTCATCGTGGGGGCGAGGATTCTCAATCCGTCGGGCACGTCGTGGCTGGAGGGTCAGGCCGTGCTCATTCAGGACTCCCGCATCGCGGCCGTGGGGCCCACGAAGGAGGTGGCCGTTCCCGCGGATGCCGTCGTGGTCGAGGGTTCGGGGCTCTACCTCATCCCGGGGCTCATCGATCTCCACACCCATCTGTTGCTCCACCCCTACGATCGGGTCTCCTGGAACGATCAGGTGTTGCGGGACTCCCTCGAGTTTCGCGTTCTTCGTGCGGCGCCGGCGGCCCGAGCCACCCTCGAGGCGGGTTTCACGTCCATCCGGGAGTTGGGAACCGAAGGGGCCGCTTTCGCCGACGTGGCGCTGCGGCGGGCGATTCGCCAGAGGTTGATCCCAGGTCCCCGTGTCTTCACGGCGACCCGCGCCATCGTCGCCACCGGGTGTTATGGACCGTCCGGATTCGACCCTCGGTGGCGCCTGCCCAAGGGCGCCGAGGAGGCGGACGGCGCGGACGGCGTCCGGCGGGCCGTGCGGCGGCAGATCGCCGCCGGCGCGGACTGGATCAAACTCTACGGCGACTATCGCAGGCGTCCGGGTGACCCGTCCACGCCGACCTTCTCGCAAGCCGAACTCGCCGCCGCCGTCGACGAGGCGAAAAGCGCCGGCCTTTCCGTCGCCGTGCACGCCGTCACCGACGAGGCCATCCGACGGGCCGTGCGGGCCGGCGTGCGCACGATCGAACACGGGACGGGAGCCTCGACGCCGACCTTGTTGGCCATGCGGGACTCGGGAGTCTATCTCGTGCCGACCCTGGCGGCGGGCGAAGCTCTCGTGCGTTATTCCGGGTGGAAGCCGGGGGAGAAGGAACCCCCACGCCTCGTCGCGGGTCGTCGCCTCATTGCGAGGGCCCTCGCCGTCCACGTCGCCATCGCGTGCGGCAGCGATGCCGGCGTCTTCACCCATGGCGAGAACGCTCGTGAGCTGGAGCTCCTCCGAGAATACGGACTCTCCGGGGCCGAAACCCTCGCCGCCGCGACGACCGTGGCGGCGCAGGTCCTCGGTCGCGACGACCTGGGTGTCATCCGCCCCCAGGCCCGCGCCGACATGATCCTCGTGGCGGGCGACCCCCTCGAAGACATGACAGCTCTCCGTCGTCCCGCGGCGGTCTGGAAGAACGGGCGACTCGTGGTGGATCGCCGGGGCGGAGCCACCGCCCGGGAAGCCGTCGCCTTCTGCAAGGAGGTCTTGAACCACTACTCGGAGGGGCGCTGGGATCGGGTTCGGGCGGCCTTTCAGCCGGGCGCCCTCATCGCCGCGTCCTATGGGGACGGTCGGCAGGAAGTCGTTCCCGCCGAGGACTTCTTGAAACGGGTCGCGAAGGCCGTCGAGGAGAGGGGGCAGAGCATCAAGGAATGGATCTCCGCCGAGCCCCGCGTTCTCGTCGACGGTGCGATCGTCACCGTTTGGGCGCCCTTCACGGTTGTCGCGGGCGAGACGACGGCCCAGGGGACGGACGTGTTTCAACTCATCCGGACGCCGGAAGGTTTGCGCATCGTCGGTTTGACCTACACCAACCGCACGGTTCCGAAGACCCGCTGAACCGCCGAGCGATCAGAAGAAGGCGCGGCCCTCCTGGGCGCGCTGCACGAGGAAGTCGCCGATCTCCGGCCGCATGAAAGAGCGGGGCGGCCTTTCCCCTCGCGACAGCATCGCCCGCACCTGGGTGCCGCTGATCTGCACCCAGTCCTCCGTGTGGGGACAGGTGTGTTCCGTCACGATGCTCTGGCACTTCTCGCACCAACACGGACCGTGGAGACGCATGATTTCGATGCCCAGATCGCCCTCCAGCGTGTCGAAGATCGCGTGGGCCGCGTACTTCTCGTAGTAGCCGCCGACCCCCGCGTGATCCCGCCCGACGATGAAGTGGGTGCAGCCGAAATTCTTTCGGATGATCGCGTGGAAGACGGCCTCCTTCGGCCCGGCGTAGCGCATGGCGGTGGTGAGGCCCGAGAGCATCACCCGATCGCGGACGAAATAGTTGTCGATGAGGATCTCATAGCCGTCGAGGATGACCTCGGGGAGCATGTCGCCCTTCTTCTTCCAGCCGATCAAGGGATGGATGAGCAGGCCTTCCACGTGTTCGAGTCCGCATTTTTGCAGGTATTCGTGAGCGCGGTGTCCGAGGTTGCGGGTCTGGAAGCCCACGATCGTTTTCCAGCCTCGCTCGGCGATGGCCGCCCGCACCTCGGCTGGGGAGAGGTCATACGCCGCGGGGATGAGACTCTTGGCGGTCTGCAAGAACTCGATGTCGCCGGCGACGGCCATCTCGCCCCAGCCGTGGAGTTGGCCCACCCCCGGGTGCTCGCCGTCGGTCGTGCCGAAGACGGAGGAGGCGAAGGCCTCCTTGTCGATGGGGAAGATTTCCGTGACGGTGAGGATGGCCGACGGCTGGTCGTCGGAAGCGCTCCAGATCGTGACCTCGTCGCCCACGCCGAAGGTGTCCGTGGTCTCCCTGGGGGCGTGACAGACGATGGGAATCGTCCACGTCGTGCCCTCCGCCGTTCTCGAGGTCTCGAGGACGCTTCGAACGTCCTCTTGGCCCATGAAACCGGTCAGGGGACTGAACGTGCCGTTGGCGATCTTTTCGACCTCGAGGATGAGGTTGCGGTCGGCGACGATACGGGGGAGGGAGAGAGCCTCCTCCAGACGTGCGGCGCGTCTGTCCTCGCTCACCGTGCGGTTCACGAGGACGCCGCCCATGGGGTCGTTCATGATTTCGAGGTCTCCTGGGGCGAGGCGACGGATCGGGCCGCCCGAATGCGGGGATAGACCTCCTCGCGGGTGCGACTGAGGTCGGTCAGATTGTCGTTGTCGGCCCAAGCACGGCCTCGCGTCATGGTCGCGTGAATCGGGATACCGGCTTTGGCCATGCGGTCGAAGACGTCGCTGAGAAACAGCATCATTTGGCCTTCCCGTACGGTCTTCGAGAGTTCGTCGAAGAGCAGTGCCGACCCTTTTGGCGTGAGTTTTGCCATGCCGATGAACTCGCCCGTGGCCTCGGTCGAATCGAGTTCCTTGGTCGTGCGCACCACCAAGCCGTCCTCGAGGATGACCTTCTCGTCCTCGGCGTCGAGGTCGTGGCGTTGGTCCACCGCGAGGACGATGTCGCCTTCGGCGGCCATGAGGTCATCGAGGATGCTGGACTCGAAAACGATATCGCCGTAGAGGAGGATCAGATTGCGGTCGTGTCGGCGCGCCAGCCACAGTGACGTGGCCATATTCGTGGTCTGAAACCAGGGGTTGTAGACGAATTCCCCGCGGAAGCCCTCGGACTTCAGATAGTGCTCGATCTGGTGGGCGTTGTGACCCGTCACGATCGCGACGTCCGCCGTCGGCACCCCGGACAACATGAGGTTCTCGAGCTGATGTTGAACAATCGTCGTGCCGCCTACGTCGAGCATGCACTTGTGCTTGTTCGTGGTGAGGGAACCGAATCCCGTGGAGGGGCCGGCGGCCAGGATGACCGCGTCGTGACTCCGTTCGCAGTGGTTCTCGACGCACTGGGCAACCCGCCTCATCGTGGCGATGCATTCCTCGGGGTAGTCGCCGATGGCGGTCTCCTCGGAGAGCATGAGAACGCTCGCTCCGTCCAGAACGGCGTTGGCGATGTCGGACACCTCCGCCATGAAGGGCAACGGTTTCGTGAGCATCGAGGTCAGAAACTGGGAGGCCACGATCACGGGCACGCCGAGTTCGCCGGCTCGCTTGAGAACCCGTTTTTGGGTGAGGGGCACGAACTCCTTGCCGATCTCCGCCTCGAGGTCGCCGCGGTCGATCATGATCATGTCCGCGTCCCCGAGGATGGCATCCATGTGCTCGACGGCTTCAGCGGTCTCGACCTTGGCGATGATCTGGATGGTCGTGTTGACGAGTTGAGCCCGGATTCTCCGGACATGCTCCACGGACCTCACGAACGAGAGGCCGATGTAGTCGATCTCGTTCTCGATGGCGATGTTCAAAAGGTCGATATCGCGTTCGAAGTCGAAAGGGATTTCGCCGTGGATGCCGCGGATGTTGATGCCCTTGCGGTTGGCGAGCGGCCCTCCGACGATGACCTTGGTCTGGATGTCCTCGCCATCGATTCCGGTGACTTCGAGCTGGATCGAGCCATCCGCGGCGGAGATGCGGTGTCCCGTGTGGACGCTCTTGTAGAGGGGCCGGTAGGTCAGCATGTCCGGTCTGAGAACGAAGGTCTCACCGGCGACCAGCTCGACGGGTTCCAGGAAACCATCGGTTCGAATCTTGTTGCCTGGCAGGTCGAGAAGGATGGCCACCCCTTCGGGAAGGTCGTTCTTGAGCCGGTGAATGAAATCCTGGACATCCTCCAGGCTGCCGTGGGCTCCGTTGACCCGGGCGATGTTCATGCCTCCCTGATGGAGGCGGACCAGCCACTCCTTATCGATGGTCTTGGGTCCGATCGTGCAGATGAATTGCGTCGGCATGAATTCAGCGACCTCTCATGATGAAAATGCGGGCGGCGCGACAACATTCTCCGAAACCGATGCGGCATGGGAAAGTGCCCTCCTACTCCATCGACTACAAGGGGCGGAGAGCCAAAGCCTTGTCAGCCCGAGGTTTCCAAGCTGCCCTCGCCCCGTTATGTTCCGTGCGAGACCGGAAAATTGAGGTTTTTCCTCGGAGGAGACCGCTTGAACCCGCGAACGGCCCCCGTAGCCCTTCCCTCGCTCACTCGCCTGCGGTGGCCGGCCCTTCTGCTCCTGGGAGCGGCCCTCGTTCACCCCTGGGATG
>CAZLGG010000170.1:0-5289 GCA_964559135.1 uncultured Planctomycetia bacterium | reverse complement strand
GGACCTGCGGAACGTGGCCGAGAGCACACGCTTCGTCACCGGTCTGAGCCGCGAAGAGGGAGGCTCCGGGAACCCCGGGCCGTTCACGGCCCATGGCTGCTACCTGGGTATCCGGGCCACCCTCGAGCACCGCTTGGGCGATCCCTCCTGCAAGGACCGCCACGTCGCCGTCCAAGGAGCGGGCACGGTCGCCACCCATCTCATCGACGCCCTTATCGAGGACGGCGCGCGGGTGACAGCCTGCGACATCTCCGAGGACCGGGTGGAGCGGCTCCGTGCCCGCCACCCCCAGGTCGCTGTCGTGGCCCCGGACGCCATCTACGACGTCGAGTGCGACGTCTTCGCCCCGTGCGCCCTGGGCGCCGTGATCAACGATGACACCCTCCCTCGCCTGCGGTGCGCCATCGTGGCAGGCTCCGCCAACAATCAACTCGCCACCGTGGCTCACGGAACCCAGCTCCGAGAGAAAGGCATCCTCTACGCGCCCGACTACATCATCAACGCCGGCGGCATCATCAATGTCGGATGCGAACTCCTGCCCGGAGGCTACGACGAGGAGGCGGCCCGCCGTCACATCGAGGAGATTCCCCTCGCGTTGAAGAGCACCTTCGATTTGGCCGCGGAAAAGGGGATTCCCAGCGCCGAAGCGGCCCTCGAAATCGCCCGTGGTATCCTGGAGGCGGCCCGTGCGACCCAACGCTGACGCCTTCGCGGGGCTCAATCCCGATAGAGCGTGACCGGGGGAATGGCGTCGAGGAAGCTCTGCCCGTAGGGCTTGGTGAGAATCCGGGTGTCCATGACGACCACGGTCCCCTTGTCGTCCTCCCGACGCACGAGACGTCCGAAGCCCTGTTTGAAGCGAATGACCGCCTCGGGCAGGCTCATCTCCTTGAATGGCGAGCCGCCCCGGGCGCGAATGCGCTCCGCTCGGGCCCTCTGAAGGGGATCGGACGGCACGGCGAAAGGCAATCGGGTGATGATGACGAGTCGGAGAGCACGCCCCGGCACGTCCACGCCCTGCCAGAAGCTGTCCGTCCCGAACAGCACCCCGTTCTCCGTCTCTTTGAACTCCGCGATCATCCGCCCCCGATCCGTCCCGTCACCCTGCACGATGAGCGGAAACCCCAGAGTTTCGAAGTCGGCCTCCAGGGCATCCCGGATGCGGCGCATGGATTGATAGCTGGTGAAAAGTACGAAGGCTCCGCCCTGCGACCGTTCCACGTAGTGAAGAATCGCGTCCGCCAACCTGCGATCGTAATCTTGTCCCTTGTCGGGCTCGTCGAGCCAGGTCGGCACCCGAAGGCGGACGTTCTCTCGATAATTGAACGGCGACCCCACGATGAGTTTGTCCGCGGCGGGGCATCCCAGGGAATGGGCCACGTGATTCAACCCGTCCCGCCGCCCCACCGAAAGGGTGGCGCTGGTGAGGATGACCGATCTCATGGAGCCGAAAAGGCGTTCGCCCAAAAGATCGGAGATCTCGAGCGGCTTCATATGGAGCGTGGCTCTCTCCGGCCGCGCCCCCGACTCCGCCCAGTGCACCATCTCTTCCGAATCGGGCTTCGGCTGGAGGATCTCCTGGACGAGAGTCGCCAACTCGTCCAGGCGCCTGCGACACGTCTCGAGTTCGAGGCGCTTCTCCTTGGAAGGCGCCAGGGCGCCGAGGTCCGCGAGAGCGGCCGCAAGATCCATGAGAGGCGACGACAATCCGTCGGCGACGTCCCCGGGCTCCTCGATCGCGAACGCTCCACCGCACGCGAGGGCGCGACGCCCGACGGACGTGAAGAACGTATCGGTGGCCTCGAGGGCCACCTCCGCCAAGCGACGGGCCCACTCGGCCCGCGAGATGAGTTGGAGAAGGCCCGGGTGTCGCCCCCGCCGGGCGAGACGAAGAAGAACCCGCCGAACCATGAAGCGCGTGAGGCGCCCGCCGAAGTGCTCCCGCGCCACGGCCTCGAGGGTGTGGGCTTCGTCGAAGATCACGACCTCATGGGGAGGCAGAAGAGGCTTGTCGATCTGCCTGAGGACGAGATCCGCCATGTAGAGGCTGTGATTGACGACGAGGACGCGAGCCTCCTGAATCCGCCGCCTCGCCAGGTAGAACGAGCAATCGGTCTCGTAGTGGGAACACGCCCGGCCGAGACAGTTGCCCTGCTCGGACTGCACTTCGTCCCAAACCACGTGGTCGGGCTGGGGGTGGATCTCCTGCCGCGTCCCCTCCTTCGTCGTATCCCAGGCCTCCATCACCCTGCGGATCTCCTCGACGCGAGGGGAATCGCCGGTCATCGTCGCCAGTTCGAGAGCCGTCTCGGCGCGCCGTGGCGAGAGGTAGTTGCCCCGTCCCTTGGCCAACTCGGCGTGGAACGGCATGGGGAGCAGCCGCGCCAACAGGGGCAGATCCACGGCCATGAGTTGCTGTTGGAGCGACAAAGTGTGGGTTGAAACAACGATTCTGGCGCCCTCGGGCAGGAGGGTGAGCAGACTCGGGACGAGATAACCCAAGCTTTTCCCCACCCCGGTGCCCGCCTCGACGAGCAGGTGCCTCGAGCCGCGAAGAGCGTCCTCCACGGCGGTCGCCATGGCGATCTGTTCCGGACGGGGGGCATATTCGGGCATCAGGGCCTTGGCGGGCCCGTCCTCTCCGAAGAACCATCGACTGTCTTGGGCTTCGGCCGACGTCATGGTCGGGAGACTCCACTCCTCTTCGGCGGGACTTTCAGCTCCTGAGGGGGAATGGTAGCATCCCGGCCGTAATGGGAGATCGAATCGTGATGAACCACCTGGGGAAGATCATCGCAAGCTTGGCCCTCGGAGTCGTCTCGACTCTGGTCCTTTCTTGCACCACGGAAACTCACCCCACCGGGCCGAGTACGATCCGCATGAAGTCCTATGCCGAGAGGTTCAAGGACGTGTCTTTGCGGAAGATCTACCTCGACGGTCGCTTCGTCGGGCGTCTGCGACGAAGCCGACTCCTCGACGGCGACAGCAATGACTACAACGATCACTATTACGAATGGGTCGAGGACGAGAACGGAGAGAAGCTGGGATTCGTCACCGACACGATGCAGGCCTTCCGTTTCCGCGCCCATGGTGCTCCGGAAATGGTGGCCAACCATCCCCGCCTCGCCAACGACGTTCGCGCGATTCTCGGCTACAACAGCGGCAAGGTCGTCTTCGAAGCCATGAAGTGAACGATCGCGCCGCCTGACTCAGGACACGACGTCGTCGGGCCCGCCGATGCGTCGGACCACTTCGCCGTCTCCCCAGATCGCTTCGAGATCGTAGTACTCTCTCGCCTCGGCTTGCATGATGTGGACGACGACATCGCCGAGATCGATGAGAATCCACCACCCCTGATCGAAACCTTCCTCTCCGAGGAGAGGCAAACCCTCATGCTTGGCCATGGCATGGATCTCCGTCGCCATGGCAAGGACGTGGCGCCGACTCGTCCCGGTGGCGACCACGATGAGGTCGGACAAGGATGTGACCTTCTCCACGTCGATCACGACGAGATTCTCGCCTTTCTTGTCGAGGATGAGATCGCCCACGGCGTGAGCGATGCGAGCCGGGGAATAGCTCGGGGTGGACTCCTGGGGGGTCGAGGCGGCCTGAGCGCCGCTTTTTCCGTGCGTCATCGATTCTCCTGTGTGAGGGGATGCGTCAACCAAGACGCTTCCCGGACCCCATGCATCATCTCTTCCGACGGGTCGGGATGCAAGAATGGGATTCTATTCACGGTCGGACGTCGAGGGGGTCGAGTCCCGCGACCCGACCCCCATCGAAGTGAAAAAACCACCGCGTTGCGAACGCCGAGCTCTCAGAGGAACTTGACGAAGAGCGGCACGAAGACCAGCGAGACGATGCACATCAACTTGATGAGGATGTTGATCGACGGACCGCTGGTGTCCTTGAAGGGGTCTCCCACCGTATCGCCCACGACGGCGGCTTTGTGGGCCTCCGAACCCTTCCCTCCCTGCTTGCCGGCCTCGATCTCCTTCTTCGCGTTGTCCCAGGCACCGCCCGCATTGGCCATCATGATGGCGAGGAGAACGCCGGTGACGAGAGCCCCCGCAAGGAGGCCACCCAACGCCGTCGGGCCGAGAAGCGTTCCGACCAGGATGGGAGCGAGAACGGCCATGATGCCCGGGATGATCATCTCACGAATGGCCGCGGCGGTACTGATCGTTACGCAAGCCGCGTAGTCGGGCTTCCCGGTGCCTTCCATGATGCCGGGAATCGTTCTGAACTGACGACGCACCTCTTCGATCATGCGCGCGGCGGCGCGGCCCACGGCCTCCATGGTCATGGCGCTGAAGAGGAAGGGCAGAATGCCGCCGATGAGCAGTCCGATGAGGACGCGGGCATCGGTCACGTCGAAGACGATTTCTTGCACGGTGTCGCCGGACATGATGAAGCCGTACTTCGCGCCCAAGGCCTGGAGCTGGTCCGGCGAGAAGTCGGCCTCGCCGATCTTCGTGACGATGGCCTCGCTGAAGGTGCTGAAGAGGGCCAATGCGGTCAACGCGGCGGAGCCGATCGCGAAGCCCTTCCCGATGGCCGCCGTCGTGTTGCCCACCGAATCGAGGGCGTCCGTCCTCTTGCGCACCGAAGGATCGCACTCGCTCATCTCGGCCAGGCCGCCGGCGTTGTCCGCCACGGGGCCGTAGGCGTCGACGCCCAAACTGATTCCCAACGTGCTGAGCATGCCCACGGCCGACAGAGCGATACCGTAGATGCCCGCCCACTCGAAGGAGTAGTAGATCGCGGCGGCGATCACGAGAACCGGAAGGGCGCAGGATTTCATGCCCACCGAGAGACCTTGGATGATGGTCGTCGCCGGACCGGTGGTCGTGTTCTCGACGATACTCTTGACGGGACCGTACTCGCCGGCGGTGTAGTACTCGGTCAGTTTACCGATGACGATGCCGGCCGCGAGGCCGAACGTGACGACGTAGAAGATCTCCGTCGGCAGCTCCAGGGCCTTCACGAGGCCGAAAGCCATGCCGATGAGAAGAACGCCGGCCACGATCATGCCGCGAAAAAGCGCCCCGTGGATCTTCTTGTCGTCCGAGGTGCGAACGAAGAACGTCCCCACGATCGACGCCAAAATCCCCACGCCCGAAAGGGCCAGTGGCAACACGACGAGCCCCTGATGGGCTCCCTCGCTGAGTGCCTTGCCGGCGATCTGCGTCGTCGTGTAACCCAGGGCGACCGAGGCGATGATCGATCCCACATAGGACTCGAAGAGGTCGGCGCCCATGCCGGCCACGTCGCCCACGTTGTCGCCCA
>CAZLGG010000169.1:0-5316 GCA_964559135.1 uncultured Planctomycetia bacterium | reverse complement strand
CTAACTTCATTTGATGACCGGAACATCAAGCATGGTGGAGGATGGTTCCCCCGCGAATGGGGGTCCGATGTACGCGGCATGGCTCCCTCGTTATTTCCACGGAAAGATCGACCGCCGTGCACCGTGTTATTCGGACGGACAGCTTCCTTCTCACGGAGATCCCGTTCGATGTTGGCTACAGCTCGTTCAACATCACCGTTGGGATCGTCGCAGACGAATCCATCGCCCTGACTTCACCTACTGGAAGGTTCTCGTGATCCGCCAACTTGATGAACAGCTCCCCGAGGCGCCGCCGAAGTTTCGTTTCCGCGAGCGACAAAATGGAAGATCGTGGCATGAGGGACTCAACGACTTCCGACAAGTCAAGGGCTGGGTGTCTATCTCGAACGCAAACATCAATCGCAAACATGACGAGCGCGTCTTCTTCTTCGACTCCACGGAGGACAGAAGGATCGTTCTTCCCCTGACTGCAGATTGCACCAAGGGATGGCAGGAACTCATCCGGAACTATCAGGAAATCCACACGAGAGATCTGGAGCAACGTCGCCAGGACAACATCAAGTATTCCGAGTTCACCGGTCCCGAACCCGGAAAGACGGCGTGGTCGCGTCATATTTACGACAAGACGAGCCTCAACCTCGACGATGGAGCTCTTTGCTACGTCCGCCTATCACCGGCGGACCGCGGGCAAGAGAGGAGCATCTTAGGCTTGTATCCGGTGATGATCTCCCGAAAACTCCATTCGAGTTCTCCTTTGGATCTTATAGACGGGTCTCTCCGGCCCGCCGAGCAGATCGCGGAGCTTTCGCCCGCCGACCGGGTCTTCGGTTGGGTACGTGGGAAGAAGGGGCCGAAAGACGGATCAACTGGGGCCGGGGCCGTACGAGGTCAGCTGCGCGTGGGGCCGGTCGTCTGCACGAGTGACAAGGACGAGGCGTCCGAGGTCTTTGCCGCCCCCGGCGTTCCTTTGGCGATCCTGGCCGAACCAAAACCACAGCAAGGCCGCTTTTACGTCGCCAAAACGCCGGCGGGCGAGGCACAGGACGACGGCCTTTCCAAGGTCAAAGCCGGATATACCAAAGGCAAGGGGCTTCGGGGTCGCAAGGTCTACCCTCACCAGAGCTTGCCGAAGGCGCACTGGGACAACCCCACGGAGGACCGGACTCGGAGCATGAGGAACGGGCACTACCAGGAGTACCGCCGTCCGATCTCCCAAGGGACCGATCGAGACAATCAGAATCACTCCATTCTGGGATGGGTCAAGCCCGGCGCACGCTTCGTCTTCGATCTCCATGTCCTGAACCTCTCCAGGGTGGAATTCGGCGCCCTCATGTGGCTACTGACGCTCCCGGAAAAACATCATCTCCGCTACGGAGGGGGCAAGCCACTGGGATTTGGCAGTGTCCATCTGACCGTCGAAAGCAGCGGGGTGACGTGCGGCCGGAACTACGCGGAACGTTTCCAATCGTGGGAGTCCACGGCCCGTGCCGACGACGCCGACGTCGAAGCGGCCATCGATGCCTTCAAGACCGCCGTCGCCCGCGCCTATGCCCCAGAGAATGGCTCATTCGAGGCGACATCCTTCATCGCCGCCTTCCTCGCGAGCTGTCGTGGATTCGACGATCAACGACCGACCCACTACCCCCGTGCCACCCAAGATGGCCAACCAGGCCCCCCCAACCCCGAGGGGGAGTCCTTCCGTTGGTTCGTCGCCAACGAAAAAGGCGAGCATCGATACGCCTTGGGAGATTTGGCGAGCGATCCGGGATTGCCCACGTTGCCGCAGAGGTGAACGCTGCAGCCAAGATGCCGGACAAACCATGGCGCGGACAAGGGCCCACCAGCGGGAAGGTTGGCACGGTGCCGGCGACCGCGGGGGTTGTTCGTCGTCGATTTCTTTGATGATCCGTTTCCCCATCGAGGACTCACCTTCGTGTTCGAGAATCGACCGAGAGTCTTTCGTTTTCGGTTCGTCCTGCGGGCCCGCTCCACCGTGTACCTCCACCCCTACCCCGCGGGGGCTCTCTACGCACTGATTGCCGCGGCCGCGGGGTATGGACGCCAAGCGCCGGATGCGGTCCCCGACGGTTTCATGCTGGACGTGACCGAAGCCGGCCGCGTTCGCGTGGCGCGCGGCGACACCTATGCGTTGGGGACAACGTGGTTGGCGGGAGACGGGCGAGACATCGCCACCGAGGTCCGCCAGCTCATCCAGGGCCTTCGCATCCTGGGCCGACGGACAGATGGACCCTGGGGGGTATGGAAGGGCAATTTTGATCTCATCTCCGTCGAGGACCTCGTCGCCGGTCGCGAGCTGAAGGATTCGCGTCCTGAGCCCGTACCCGCCCGGCATTTCGAAGCCGAGATGGCGGCCCTCCAGAGCCAGCGTCTTCTGACTCTCCGCTTCACGTCGCCCCTGCGGTTGCCGCGACCCTCTGCGGCACGGCGATCAGGACATTCCTTTTTCGATGCTCGCTACTTCGATGCGGGCGCCTTCCTCCACCATATCCGGCGCCGCATGCAGGGACTCGGCGTGATCGTGGACGCGTCCGCCAGATTCGAGGGGGCGCAGGTCGTGAAGAAACGCACCGAATGGCTCGACCTCGCCTGGGGACCCCATCACCGCCGGAAGTCCCTGGGCGGCACCATGGGTGAGGTGACCGTCGATGTGGGTTCGGTGGACGCCATCCCCTGGCTGGTCCTGGCGCAGTACTTCCATGTCGGCGGGAACACACGTTTCGGGCTGGGGGCCTTTCGCATCGTCGAGCTCGGGACGGACCCCTTTGGCTGTCTGCGAGCGGAGTCCCTCGTGGACCTCGCCCTGCGGCCCGCCGCCCTGGATCGGGCGGCCCAAGACCATGACCTGAACAGCGGTGAAATCGACGCCGCGGCGACGGCCATCTCCCTGGGGACTTACGAGCCGCGTCCCCATGCCCACTTGCGGATCGGCCGGGGCGGGAAGGGGGACCGCGTGCTCACGATCCCGGCGCGGGTGGACCGTGCGTTGCAGCGTTTGGTGATGGAAGTCGTCCAGCCGGCGCTGGACTGTTTCTTCGAGGAATCCTCGTTCGCCTTCCGCCGCGGTCTCTCGACGAAAACCGCGGCGCAGCGTATCCGTCGCCTCTACCTCCGCGGGTTTCGCCACGGATGGAAACTCGATTTCGAGAAGTTCTTCGATTCCATCGATCACGCTCGGCTGGAGACGCGGCTTCGCGTCTATCTCCAGGACGAGCGACTCGTCCACCTTCTGATGACCTGGGTCCGTGCGGGGGCTCCGAACCCCAGGGACGGCGTCGGCATCCCTACCGGCGCCCCCATCTCACCGTGCCTCTCGAATCTGTTCTTGGACCGTTTCGACGAGATCATGGAGCAGGACGGGCGGGCGCTGGTGCGTTACGCCGACGACTTCATCGTCTTGTTTCGTACGAAGGAGGAGGCGGATGCGGCGTTCGCCGAGGCCCAGGCGGCCGCCGAGCGACTGCGCATGACATTGAACGCCGACAAGACCCGGGCCCTCGATCTGCGAGAGCCCTTCGAGTTTCTGGGGTTTCGTTTCGAGTGCCGCGATCGATGGACGGCCCGGCCCGGGCAGCCCCCCCACCGCATCGAGGACATCGGCTGGCGCCGAGCAGAGACAGGCCGTTCGTCCCCCGCCGACCTGGCGCGTCTGCCGGGCGAGGGCCGACGTCGGCGACCTTCACCGCGATGCACCCTGATCGTCGGACCGCGCCCCACAACGCTCCGAGCGGCCGAAGGGCGCTTGACCTACCGCGACGAGGACGGTCGCGAACCCGCGGGCCTGCCCATCGACCGCGTGCGCGAAGTCCTCGCCCTGGGGCCCGTCGGCCTGGAACGCTCCGCGGTTCATGCCTTGCTGGATCGCGGCATCCCCATCTTCTTGACCCGTCATGGGCAGCCCCGCGGCGAATTCAGACCTCCCCACCCGCCGACGACGGCGGATGTGATCCGACAGCAGGTCGCGGCGCATGAGGACCGCCAGCGGCGTCTCACGGTGAGTCGGGCCCTGGTGGTGGCCAAACTCCAAAACTACGCATCGCTCGCCGAAGCAACCGCGTCCCATCGGAGCCGTGCCGACCTGGCACAACAACTCCGCACCCTCGCCTCCCGCGCGGAACACGAGGTGGACCTCTCGAAACTCCGAGGCTATGAGGGGGCGGGCGCCGCCATGTGGTACCGAGACTTCAACTCCCGCATCGGCTCCCGGTTTCGTTTCGACCATCGGGTCGCGCCCGACGCCACCGATCCCGTCAACATCCTTCTCAACCTGGCCCAAACAGCCCTTCACCGCCAAGCCCGGATTGCTCTGGATCGCGCTCGCCTTCACCCCGCGCTCGGCATCTTCCACCGCCCCCGCACGGGGCATGACGCGTTGGCCTCCGACATGCAGGAGCCTTTCCGCCACCTGATGGACCGCGCGGTCATCAAGTGCTGCGCCATGCTCCGGCCCTCCGACTTCGTCCCGGACGACTCCGGTCCGTTCCCCGTACGCATCCGCGGTCCGGCGCTGCGCAAAGCGGTCGCTCACATCGAAG
Source organism: uncultured Planctomycetia bacterium (assembly GCA_964559135.1). Classification (GTDB taxonomy): domain Bacteria; phylum Planctomycetota; family DRQF01; genus DRQF01. The sequence continues at coordinate 763 of CAZLGG010000169.1, read as the reverse complement.
CCGTGTTCGCCATGTGGTGTCGGGCACGGGATCGCGACGGCCCCCAGCCGTACCGAGAGCACCTGGCCTCTCAGGCGCGCTCGCTGAAGCGCCATCTCCTCGATCCCTCGATACCCCTGGAGGTTTTCACCCACCCATGAGCCTTTACATCGCGGCCTATGACATCACATCGAACAGGCGTCGGTCCCGGGTGGCCCGCATCCTCACGCGCTACGGGAGTCGGGTCCAGTTGTCGGTTTTCGAGCTGCACCTCGAACCCGACGACCTGGTGGAGCTCCGACGTGAAATCGGTCCCCTCCTCGGTGCGGACGACGAATTCAGCTTCTTCCCCGTCGATGAAGGACGCCATCGGCACCGTCTGCGGTGGCAGCGTCCGCCGGAAGGATGGGACCCTGTCGTCTGCCTGTGATCCGGCTCGGCCCCTGAACCCGGCGGAGGCCTTTGTGTGAACCGGAACGGATTCCCGGGAGTTAGGAACGTCATAGGGGCGAGCGACGGCATCCCCGTTGGGAGCGGCTCGCCCCACGGAACCCACCGCAACGGGGGGACGAACGACCACGATCCGATGATGAGATCCCGTTCCGAAACCCGCGGCGACTCACTCGGGCTCACCCGAGCCGAACCCTCTCCGCACCCCACCCAAGTCCCCCTCTCCCCGCCTCTTGACCTAACCCCGCCCCAGCCAGTACAATGCGCCCACGTCCCCGCCACCCTCCAGCGGCGGGGAGTCCATTGAGGCGCCCGTAAGGGCGCCAATTGAAAC
>CAZLGG010000168.1:0-5370 GCA_964559135.1 uncultured Planctomycetia bacterium | reverse complement strand
CCCCGCCAGCGGCATCACCGCCCTCACCAACGCCTTGCAGGTGATCGTCCAGTGACGACAACGATGCCGGCGGGCCGACGCACGGGCTTGCCCTTTTTCATGGCTCCCGCAATTCCTTGGGCGTCGTAGAATGCCGCCGAATGGGGCGACACGCGGAATGGAAATCCCATGAACATCGACCACTGGATAGCCCGACTTGATGAGCCCGAGCCCTCCCGGGCCCTCGATCGACTACGAGAAGCCCCCCCGGAGCGAGCACGCGCGGCCGTCCCTACCCTCCTGGCTCTCGCCCAACGGAGTGATCGAAGCCTGAGAGACAAGGTCCTTACATTAGCGATTCACCTGCGTCCCGAACACGATGTCGAAATCGTCACCATCCTCGAAACTCTTCTGGAAGACGAGCCATGCGGCTGGATGCTCCCCAGCGTCGTCACGGCCTTCGAACAGCTTGGGCCGCGCTCAGACGAGGCCATCGAGATCCTCGGCAAGGCGCTTTCCTATCCCCATCCCCGTATCCGGGTCGCGGCGGCCCGCGGGCTGGCGACCATGGGCGCACTGCTCGAACTCGTCGAGCGCCCGCTTGCGGCGGCGATGGATGATCCGGCGATCGAGGTCAGACAAGCCGCATTCGAAAGCCTGCTCGCGAACGCGGACAACCTTCCGGCAACGCTTGGCGCAATCGTGAACCACCGCCCACAATCTCTCCTGAATCGGCAGGAACGGGAATCCCTCGATCGATTCGAGGACATCTCTTGGCGTCAGCGAGCTGCCGCGCTCAATGGACTCGGAGATGACGGCGAAGACGTGGTTCTCTGTCTCCGCCCCCGGACGAACGAAGAACGAGATCAGTCCGATGAAGAAGTCTTGGAACGGCTTCTCGCAAACCACGGCCTCCCCGCAGGCAGAGAAACGCTCCGTCGAACCGACACCGCGATGAGCGAGCATGTGTGGATGAAAATGCTCTGTCCTCTGTTCTCCGAGGCACCCGTGACGACGACCCCCATCGAGGAGATCGCCAACCGCTGGGTGAGCCTATTCGACAGAGAAGTCCGGCTTTATTCCAACGTGGTTTTCGAGGATGGCGTGGTCGCCCGCATCAACCCTGTGTCCAGTTGTCTGATCGACGCGGGGCTCGTGGGAATCGACAGCACGCGCGTTGGGATGTTCTGGGTGGCGGACGAGGATTGAGCGTGGCGTCGCGTGGCATCTCGTCGGCATCCATCCTCCTCCTGTCCGCGGAGCAGAGATGAACGCAAAGCAATCCTTCCAACGACTCCTTGAGACCGAGGGTGCTCCTCGCATGATCAGGTGGGGCATCCACGAGGGAATCCGTGGCGCCCGATGGATCATCCTGTATGCCGATGGAAGGCTCGATCAACAGCGCTACGGTCCGAATCCGGACGGGGCCTTGGCTCGCGAAGACGTGAGCCGAGTGCCCCGGCAACGCTTCGAGGACGTTGTTCTTCAGATCTCGAACATCGAATTCGATGTGCCGGATCCGTCGACTCCCCTCGGTCCGAACGAGACGTCGGTCTCACTCGAGTGCCTGTGGAACGAGACACGCTGGGAGTTGGCGATCGCCTCCGGTCGGCTCGAAGACATAGAGGGATTGGCGCGATTGTCGGAGACGTTTCGGACGTTAGCTGAAGAGGCGAGCAGCCACGGCTGCAGCGATCCAGACCAAAGCCTGTAGCAGTAAGAAACCCGTCCCATAGAGCCCTTGAAGGCCTCGCCAGCTCGGGCGGATCACCAAGAGCCACGCCACCAGACAGACGACCGACAACCCTGCTCGCACCTCGGCCGACGATGCGATGTAGGGGAGAACCAGGAACGGGAGGGGCAAGACTGCGTCGATCCCTGAGAATCGGCCGCGCGCCCCGGGCTCGGCCATCGCTTGCACTTTCCTCGTACCGATCCGCTCGTCGGGAGGCTTTCGTTCCAACATCAAGGAACCTCGGGGCTCGCCCTCGTTGATCTCGACGACGCGATACCGACGGTCCTTGAGATCGAATTCGTCCCCGAGCCCGACGCGGACGTCGAAATCGCTCGACGAGCCTTCCCGCATGAAGCAGATCGTCCCGCGAACACCACGCCGTTGCTCGCCGTCGTCCCCCGCAAAGGACTCCTCCCAGACGTTCGCCAAGCCGGCACGGATTCCGTCGACCTCCGTGACCGCGGTCTCGATCAGGTGGAACAGGCTTGATTCCGACTCCATGTGAGAAGACCCTCCAGGCACTTCTGATTCTGACGATGTCAAAGGGCCGGGACTTGATCCAGCAGCCCAAGCGCATTCATTGGGACAGGCGGAGGGTCTCCAGCTCGAGGGGAGCATCGCCTTGAATGCGGATGAATCTCAGGACGTGTTCGCCTGGTCCCACTCCGCGTCGCCGACTCACGCGAACACCGCGAGGCATCTTCTGACTGAGAATCCGGATGAGAGGCCGTCCATCGAGCAACAGATCGAAGGTGACTGGAGTCTTCGACGCATGGTCGACAAGGAGGTGAGTCCACCCTCCGCGCTCCCCCTCCGGCAGGTGGAAACGGGCTTCGCCCGACTGACCCTCGATGACGAGACGCGCGAGCCCGCTCGTACGCCGCAGCGCCGCGCCCTTCCCGGGTTCGAGCCCCTTCGAACCCGCCCTGAGTACGAGGGGATCTGGAGCTTCGCCCTTGGCGGGCCCCATCGCCCAGACGGCGAGACCCTGAATCCAGAAGGCGCCCTGCGGAGGGGCGTCGAAAACGAGGTGGGCCGCAGAGCCCGCGGAGGCCGCCGCATCCGCCACATCGAGAGCGACCACCCGCGCGATTCCGACAGCAGGCCGTCCGGGGACGAATTCCAAGTCGCCGAGCACCTCCCCTCCCCCGACGAGCCGCCCCTTCAGTTTCCCCTCGCCGTCCCAGCGGTAGCCGATCAATACTCTCCCGCCCGCCGCTCCCACGGGCCACGGTAGAACAATCTCCTTGCCCCGCGTGCGCCGGAGAGGCATCCCCGAGGTGTCGTTCAAAAAGCCCCCGTCTCGGGAATGAACCGACCCCGGCCAAGTGCTCCAGACGCGGCACCCCTCGAGACCTCTTGGGGAAAGCTGGAACACCAACGTGTCGATGGCGCTTCGCCATGCCCCTCCCTTCTCGGCCGCTCGGGTCCGCAACGCCCGGGAGAGAGCGAGCGTGGGCCGAACCACACCGAGGCTCTTGAAGAACGCCCGCAGAACGGCCGCATCCTTCTCCTCGCGAAACGCCTCGATGGCCAGCCTGTCCAGGTAGGGCCAATGGGCCAGAGCGAACACCCCCGCCGCGGCGCGGCGCCGCTCCGCCATCGCATCGAACAAGGCCGCCGCCACCTCCCGCACGGCCCGCGCCGACGGCACCGGCCGAGAGAGGTCGCGTCGCCACGCCGCCTCATCTTGAGCCGCCATCGTCGCAGAGAGCAGGAGAAAAAGGGCCAAGCCGCGCATCGACATACCGTAGCGCCTTTCCTCTCCACCGTCGAGTCGCGGGACGCTCATGATTGCCCCCTGTAGAAGCACGAAGGGGGAAGGGGGAAGGGGCCTATGGGGGATTGCCGGGTTAGGGTGGGGCCATGACAACTCCCGCAACACAAGGACACTCTCGGGCCGGACGGCTGCTGGGGCTCGCCCTCGGGCTCTGGGTCGTGCTGGCCGCAGTCGCGCGGGCCGAAGGGGCCGGAGGCGACGCGGGGGGCCCTGTCGCCTCCATGATCGTCTTGGGCGCGATCATGCTGGCGACCTATGTCGCCATCGCGTTCGAACTTCTCCACAAGGCCCTGGCGGCCATGTGCGGCGCCGTCCTGGCGGTGATCGCCGCCATGGGATTCGGCCTGTTCGCCGAGGGAGGCTACGAGACCGTCCACGAGATCATCGGCCACGACCTGGGCGTTTTGGGCGTCATCCTCGGGACGTCGATCCTGGTGGAGATCGCCGGCCACAGCGGACTCTTCCATTTCATCTCGGTGAAGATCGTCAAGCGCACCCAGGGCGAGCCCAAGCGGCTGTTCCTCTACATGATCGTCCTGACGGTTCTCTTCTGCACTCTCCTCACGATCGCGCCGGGGACGCTCATCATGGTGACCCTGGCCCTCGCCGTGACGAAGGAGCTGAAACTGGACCCGAAGCCTTACATCATGGGCATCGCGCTCGCAGCCAACTCGGGCGCCCTCGTCACCTTCGCATCGGGGATCTGCACGATGATGGTGGGCGCGAAGGCGGGGCTCCATTACCTCGACTTTTTCCGGGTCACGACGCCCATCGCTCTCCTCGCAGCCGTGGTGGTTTGGGCCGTGGTTCGGCGCCTCTACAGGGAAGAACTCCTGGATCGGGGCGACCGGGAAGAGCGGGCCAAACGCGTCGAGTCCTTCGACGCCTGGGCTCTCGTCCACGACAAGAGGATCTTCTGGCGGTGCGCCATGATTCTCCTGGCCACGGTTGCGGGATTCGCAACGGCCCAGGCGATGGGAGTCGGCTTGGATCTCATCGCCATGGCGGGGGGCGCGGCGGCGCTGCTCCTATCGGGCTTCGACACCGAGACGGCGATCCGTAGAGTGAAGTGGCCTCTCATCGTCTTCTTCGTGGGACTCTTCACCCTCATCGGTTGCGTCCAGGCGACCGGGCTCCTGGCGAAACTCGCCGCGGGAATCGAAGCCCTCTCGGGAGGCAGCCCCCTCGCCACCACGATGATTCTGGGGGTCTTCGTGCTGGTTCTTTCCGGCATCGTGGACAACATCCCCGTGGCCGCCACATTGATTCCCATCGTGGTCGCCATGGGACAAAACGGCATGGACGTCACACCACTTTGGTGGACGCTGGTCGTCTGTGCGAATCTGGGAGGCAACTCGACGCCCGTCGGTTCCGTGGCCGCGGTGATCGCGGTGCACGCCCTCGAAAAGGAACGGAACATCCGGATCGGGTGGGGGGAGTACCTCAAGGTCGGCGGGTTGACGCTGGCGATCCAGGGCATCCTTGCCCTCACCTATCTCTGGGCTTTCTTCGAATTCGACCTCTTTCCCGAGGGATGACGATTGAAACGCGACGACGAAAACACTCAGGACATCTCCGAGAGCATGGGGCTTTTCGAGGCCGCCATGAGACCGGACGAGATCACGCTGGAGATGCCCCGCATCGAGAAGGTCGTCGTGGCCGTCGACGGCTCCAATCAGACGGCTACGGCCGAGGCTCTCGGGCGGGCCGCCGCTGAAATCCTGGAGGCCCAGGTGGTCTCCATGGGCACGCCTCCAGAGAATGAGGACGCTCGGGAGACCGTCCAGAAGATCCTCGCCGAAGCGGAACGGGCCGGGGCCGGTCTCCTGGTCGTCGAAGCCCCCTTCGGCGAAGACATCGGCGCGCTCGAGATGCA
>CAZLGG010000167.1:0-5525 GCA_964559135.1 uncultured Planctomycetia bacterium | reverse complement strand
CGCGTCCCTGCAAGAGCAGGCGCGCCGCATGGAATCGGGCCACGTCCGGATGATGGGGATGGCTCTCCTTCAATTCGTCCCAGATCGCCGTGGACTTCTCGAACTCACCCATCCAGGCGAGCAACCTCGCCTCGAAGATGCGGCCCGGCACGAAGGAAGGATCCGCCGACGTGCACTCTTTGATCGCGGACAAGGCCTCCTCCGGTCGGTCGTCGAGTCTGAGCAACTGGGCCTTGAGGTAGGCGCGGGCCGCGTCGGGCACGGTCAGTGCCGGCACTTCACGCAGGGCTTTCAGACCCCCGTGAGGCTGTTTTGCATCCACCCACCGGGCGATCTTCTCGAGGCGACGGGTCTCCCGCTCGTCGGGGTGGCCGGGCCACTTCGGCTCTTTCGTCGTCGAGGCCGCGGGGGTCTCTTCGTAGAGCCAGGACGGTAGAACCTGCCGGGGCCGGAATGATTTCTCGAACTCCACCCGGTCTTTCTGTTCGGCCTCATCCCGCAGCCGCTCGAGCCAGCCCCGTTCTCCGATGCCCGCAAGTTCGATGTCCGTCCACGAATCCCCGAGTTTGAACCCCACGATTCCCCAGAAATCGCGGGGTTTCTTCCCATTCAGGATGGGTTTCCCGTTGCATTTCGCCACGACGGATTGGGCCTTCACGGAAATGTTGAGCTTGAACTTCTTGCCCATCGGGACCGGGGGAATCCTCTTGTTGTCCAGAGTCTTCTCCTTCCTGTCGCCGACGAAGTAGGAGAGGTCGGCCGGATACCACTGGGCCTCGCCGGCTGCTTGTTTGTTGGGCGATGTGCCGAAGCCGATGCGCAGGGCCTTGCGTCCGTCGGCGAGGAGAAGGGTCGGGCCCTCGGGGGCTTTCTTCCCATAGGCCTTCCCCTTGACGGTGACGGAGAAAGGACCGTTGAATCTCATGGGGTGGAACCGGTAGCCGCTCTGGCGGACGAAATCCTCCATCGAGTCGCGGTCATTGGTGTACCGGAGTTTGATCTTGCCGGTCTTCGGGTTCCAGCTCAGAAGTTTTCCGGAGATCAGGCTCTTGGGCGACTTCGGCGGATGAGCCAGCCTATATGCCACCCGTCGAGCGATCCGTTCGATTTCGGGAAGCCGAACCTTGGCGTAGATCTGTCCTTCGTGCGCGGTGAGAGCTTTGTCCAGCCGCCTCTTGGCGCTCTTCCATTGTCCCCGAGCAAGGAGGTTTTCCACGGCCTTCAGGCCCTTTTCGAAGTCCTTCTCGCCAGGGGATTGAGTCCACCCCATCGCAGCCAGAAGGGCCCAGACGATCAGAAGGTATCGGGTCTTGCGCATGAATCGGTGCTCCCATGGGAAGTGAAGATTCTGCCAGCAAGGGGTGGGCCTGTCAAGAACAATGGAGGGGTCACTCTCCACGGATTCTCGGTCGGCGATTCAGGCCTCGGCTTCGAGCGGCGGGGCGGCTGCCTCTTGGGTGGGGCCGTCGGCGGAAAGGGTGCGTGTGACCCGCCCAAGGGTTTCCTTCAACTCGAAGGTGGGGCGGAAGGAGTCACACGTGACCAGGATGTCCAGAACCCGTGAGAGGAGGAGATCCCGATCCTCGATGACCCCACGCCGATAGAGTTCCTGGTACGCGCGCGCCACCGCGTTGCGCACCTGCCAGTTGGGGTGATCGTGCAGAGTCTCGAAGGTGGCGAGGATGGACCTGTCCAGCGCCACGGCTTGCAGGGCTTCCGTGGCGGCGGTGGCCACTTCGAAATTCCGTTCTCGAAGCAGCGCCGTGAGGCGCCCGATGGCGGCCCGCCGCACGTCGGGGTTGAGGAGGGGGGCGAAGTGGGCGGCCATCTTCGCCGCCGCGACCCGCACCTCCCAATAGGGATCGTCGAGGGCGACGAGGAGGACGCGCTCCAATTCCTCGTCATGGACGTCCAGTTGGATGAGAGACAAGATCGCGTTGCGCCGGAGAAAGCCCGGTTCCACGAAGTCACCCCCCAGCCACCGACGGCGCCAGGTGTCCGGCCGTCGTTCGGAGGCAACGCGAAGGATCTCGTGACGGAGCGAGCGGAATCCGAGGAGTCCCACGAGCTTCACGCCGATGTTGCGTTGCTTCCAACTCTCTCTCGAGAGGCAATCCTTCACTCTCCGGAGGGGTTTCGCCATGCGCAGGACCTCCGGATGGTGCTCCGCGGCGACCAGCAGGGCTTCGGGCCGCAGGCAGTGCGGATTCAAGGGGGGGGGAGAGGTTTCCTTGGCCGAGCGTTTGGGGAGCAGGCGTGACAGCCGTTCCACGATCTCTTTCATTTCGGGAGAACCGCAAGCCCAGCTGGCCCCGGCGAATGTCACACCGAATGCGATGGCGGGCACGCCGAGCACGGTCAAGCGGGAAAGGAATTCCGGCAGCGCATGGAAGCCCGACAGAGCCGCGGAGACCAGAGAGCCCACGAGCGCCGCGGCGCCGGTGGCCAGGAGTGTTGCGCGAAGAGTGGGCCGAAGCGCCCCCGCCTCGAGGCCCTCGCCGTCACCCCGCAAGCGATGGTTGAGGTGATGGACCCGATAGAGCCCTCCCGCGAGCATGGCCACCGTCGTTCCCAACGCGATGCCCGCGAAGCCGAAACCCATGAGGACGAGGGTGACGGAAATGGCGACGTTGAGGATCACCGCCGCGAGGTTGATGAGGGTCGCCCGCCCGAGCTCGAGCCGTGCCGCGAAGAATCGGCCCGTCAAGGCCGTGAGACCCCAACCCAGCAACCCCAAGGCATAGCAGCTGAGAGCAAGGCTCACGTTGTGGGCATCGCCGGCGTCGAAGTGGCGGTAACGCAGGAGCAGATCCACGAGGGGGCCGGAGAAAATGGCGAGGGCGACGGAGACCGGGAGAAGGAGAAAAATGCTCCATCGCAATCCTTGGGAGACCAGACGAAGGCATGCCTTGCGATCCCTGGCGGCGAGGGACTCGGAGAATTCCTTCATCGCCACCGTGTTGATGGACTGGGAAACGAGGGCAAACGGCAATTGGACGAGGAGCAGGCCCAGATAAAGGACGGAGACGCTCCCCACCGCCAGGGTCGAGACGATGGCGACGTCGACGAGCGGTGAGATCTTTCCCACGGTCACGTCGGCGACGATCATGGGGGCCGTGCTCCGCACCTTGCGCATGCCCGGGTCGGCAAGGCCGAGTCTTGGTCGAAAGCTCAGATCCACACGCTCGCGGAAACGCCGGCTCGAGAGGGCCGGGACGTGGATCAGGAGTTGACCCAAACCGCCAATGAGGACGCCCAGCCCCAAGCCCGTGAAACCCATCGAAGGGTAGAGGAACACCCCCAAGATCACGCCGAGACTGAAGAACACGGAGGCCCAAGCCGGCACGGCGAAGCGATTTCCCGCGCGATGCAGGGCCCCCAGGAGGGCCGCCGCGGACACCAGGATGAGATAGGGGAGCATGAGACGCGTCAGCGTTTCCGCGTCGCCGAGAAGTCCCTTGGCCGCGAATCCCGGGACCAACCAGGGCAGCCACGTGTCGACAGTGAGCATGGATACCCCGACCACGAGGGTCGTCGCCAGGAGCGTCCAGGTGAGCATCGAAGCGAAGAGGTTGGCGGCGTCGTCCTTTCGCCCTTCGCGGCGCAACATGAGGTAGGTGGGAAGGAACGCGCTCTCCATGGCGTTCTCGGCGAAGATCCGACGGAAGAGATTGGACGCGGTGAGACTGGCCGCGAAGACGTCCAGCACGTGTCCGGCCCCGAAGGCGGTGGCCAGGGTGATCTCGCGGAGGAGGCCGAAGACCCGGGAGAGGAGGGTGCCCAATCCGGTGGCAAGGATTTTTCCGACCAGGCCGCCCGGTGGGCGGGGCGCCTCGCGAGTGTGGATGTTCGCAAGGAATCGGAAGCGTCGTCCGCCGACTTCGAAGGTTTGGCCCGGAGCCAGCCTGTGCGTGTCCTCGAGCGGTTCACCTTCAATCAGCACGGGGCCCCTGCGCGGGACCAGAAGGAACTCCGTTTCTTCTCGTTTCCCGCCGATCCGGCGAATCCAGGCGATGGCGCGTGCGCCCTTGGGCAGGGGGACGTCCGCGGTGGAGGAGGCGGCGAGGCGAGTGAGGGGGAAGATGAGGCGGGTCTCTTCGCCCTCCTCGTCGACCAGGGAGCCCACCAATTCCTGAATCGTCTCGCGATGGACAGGGCGTTTGCCCTGAACGGCCAACTCCCGCACCACCGCGGCGTTTTGCGGGGCGGCGTCGGGAACCGCCAGTCCGAGGGCGGATTGGGCCATGGCCGCCAGTTGGTCGGCGTCTCCGAGCAGATCGTCGATCTTGCGAGCGAGTTGGTCGCCGTGAACGCGGGTCAGACTCCCCTCGCCGCTGTCGTACATCTCCTCGAAGAGTACATCGGCCATGCCTCGGTCGCGCAGAGAGACGGCGTTGACGAGTTGGTGATTGTCGGCGCCATCGCTTTTCGGAATGAGGAGCGCGGGCTTCCCCATGGCGGCCAATTCCATCACGACGCCGGCGCCGGCGCGGGTCACCACGAGGTCGGAGGCGGCGTAGGCGTCCTCGATCTGCTCGATGTAGCGCTTCACGATGTAGCGCGACCGCTGCCCCTCGGGCAGGTGAAGCACGTCCAGGCGCTGTTTGGTGTCTTTCCACGCGTCGTAGGCGAGGCCATCGGCGAGGCCCGTGCTGTGGATCACCGTCACGTGTTCGTTCGAGAGGAGCCTTCCCAGTCCCTCCACCACGCCGCGATTGATGGATCGCGACCCCATGGAGCCCCCGACGACGAAGGCGACGCGCTGGTCGGCGGGGATGGCGAGGCGTTTGCGGGCTTCGCCGCGATTCACCGACCCGATGCGCTTGCGGACGGGATAGCCCGTCAGGCGGGTCTTCTCCTTGGGGAAGTATTGCAGGGTTTCCTCGAACGAGACGCCGATGCGCGTGGCGAGGCGAGCGAGCAAGAGATTGGCGCGTCCCGGACGAATGTTCTGCTCGTGCAGGAAGATCGGACGGCGCAGGAGGGCGGCCGCGAGGGCCGCGGGAACGGAGGCATAGCCTCCTGTCGCCACCACGACGTGGGGCTTGAAGCGCATCAGGTGCCAGAGGGCTTGGAGCGTGCCCACGGCGAGATGGAGGGCGAATCGTGAAAACGCCCAGATCCGGCGCGGGGAGGCGAAGGGTCTTGCAAACACGCCCCGAAAGGGAAGGTCACGCGACGTGACCTTGTCCTTTTCCGGTCCACCGCGACTGCCGAGGTAGAGAAACTCCGCCTCCGGTTCCTCCGTTTGAAGGTGCCGGATGATGGCCAGGTTCGGCGTGACGTGCCCCAGCGTCCCGCCGCCCGTGAAAACGTAGCGCTTGCCTTGTGACAAGCCGATCCCTCCCGCGATGTCGGCCCAGCCTACACCGTCGGGGTGTCACTGCGATCTCGGGTTGTCGTGGGAGTCATGAAAAACGCCGCCGACGTGGGACGTCGGCGGCGGGTTCTCAATGCGCAAGTGGGCGAATTATTCGCCGAACTTGAGACGCAAACCGTTCGACAGCGAGAGGCCCGGCAAGGCC
>CAZLGG010000166.1:0-5725 GCA_964559135.1 uncultured Planctomycetia bacterium | reverse complement strand
GAGCGCCGGCCATCGGAATCGCCCCTTCGCCTTTCGAGCGTGACGTCAACGTCAAGCCCAAGAGCCGAGCGGCCTGCTTGGCATCGTCATGGAAGAACTCGAAGAAGTCTCCCATCCGAAAAAACAAGATTCCCTCGCCGTGCTGAGTCTTGACCGAGTGCCATTGTTTCATCATGGGAGAAGTCACGGAACCGGGTCCTCCAGGCTGCCGGAAAACAAGAGTTTCCATCGGGGATTCGCAGGCCATGGTAGCCTGCCGGGGGAACATTGGAGGATCTCTATGGCCCCGGCTCGACGACGCGGAGGCCTCCTTCGGGAGGTTCTCTCCGCCTCCCGCCTCCTGCGCGTGACCGGCATCGCGACGCTGTTGACCCTCGCCATCCTCGGAGTCGAGACCATGCTGGGATGGGTCCATCCCGGCGTCGCGGGCATCCTCGTGCTCCTGGACGGGGCCGTCTGGTACTTCGGCCTCACCATGGCGGCGGGATTCGGCGACTATCGCGCCTTCCAGCCGGAGGACGCCGGACGGCGTCGCCTGCACGCTTTTGCCCTGCGGGCCGCGGAATTTTGCATCATCCTCGTTCAAGCCCTCCTCATCGGAATCGTCACTTCCCTTTGGCAACGGTCGTGAATCCTCGAACCCGAGACGTGTGCGATGGCGCTCACCAAGCCGCCGGTCCTGCACCTCGTTCCGGGCGCCCCCTGCGAGATCCGTTCGAGAAATGGCCCCGCGTTGCAGCGAGCCGGACGCTGGGGTAGAATCGCTCGCCCCGCCGAGGAGCGAACTTACGGAAGTCCGCCCTTGAAGGGAACTTCGAGAAGAAGCCCGTGACAGGAGACCCCCGGGGCTCCCGTCCATGGCGCCGGAGATCCGCCGTGCGACGGAACCCCGGCGGGAATCAGGATCCGCAAGACGTTGCCTCTCGAACGGCTGGCCCGTCCTTTGCGGTTCGTCTCGACACGGATTCATCCGCTTCTTCGCAGGGGAATTCAATGCTCCCCGACAACGGGGGATGGACGTGACGAACGAAATTGTCCATCGGGTCTGACAGGAGTCCTTTGATCCATGAAGAATTTGTCTTTTGTGCGTGGTCTCGTTCTCGTCACAGGAGCCGCCTTGGCCCTGACCGCCTGCGGCGGGGGCAGCAACGGCGGCGGTGGCGGCAGCGGCGGCTCAGTCGTGGAAATCACCGTCCAAGGCGTAGGGGCCCCCATCTACACCAATGGCCAAGCACCTCAGCCTGTGTGTCCCCAGGGCGCATTCCTGAATGCTCGCGTCTCCATCAAGTTTTCAGGCCCGGTGAATCCGGCCAGCTTGCCCCCGGACGGCCCGGCCCAAGCGGGTTCGATCCAGATCGTGAACACCGTGACGAACGCGGGCGCCACGGGGGTGTTCTCCGTGGACTCCATGGACCCATCGATCGTCCATTTCACGGCCCTTCCCCCCAGCGACCCGGCACAGGGTTGCAGTGCCGGCATGGTGCCGAACGGAGTTTATACGGTGTTCGTCCCCGATCAGACCAGTGGTGTCGCCCAAGTCATCGAGGTCGGTGGTGCTCCGGTGAATCAAGCCGTCACCACCTGTTTCGGCGTCGTATCCTGCGGAGCTCCGGGTGACAATCCATTCACGGATTCCGATCCGAACCCTCCCGCGATCGTCGCGACGACGCCTCCCATGGATCCGGCCGCACCCCTCACGAATCAAGGCGCGATCGCGTTCACGCCCTCGTCGTCCCAAATCATTATCGATGTGGACCAGGCCCTCGAGCCCACCACGGTGAACCAGAACACCGTGGTGCTCCTCAACACCACGGCCAACCCGAACAGCCCGATTCCGCAGGCCGGAACCGTCGAATTCACGCAATTTGGATTCATTCCCGGTGAAAACGTCGCACGCATCAAGATCACGACCACCCTCCCGGTGGGCGACGGCGATGTCTACGAGGTGCGTTTCAACGGTGTGACCGACCTCGGGGGTCAAGCTCTGACCGTCCCCGCGGGCACGCTGCTCTTCACCGTGCAGGACAACATGAACCCCATGCCTCAAACCCTGGTGGAGAACTTCGACACCACGACGAATCGCGGCCCCATCACGGGCGAGGCCGCTTGGGACGGAACCGGCGCGGTGACCGCGACGTTTCCTTTGGAAATCGTCGGCGACGGTACGGACGGCGTGGGCGTCTTCGACACGTCGGTCACGATCAACACGGACATGACGCCGACGAACGCCCCCGGCATCTACAACTTCACGGATCTCACCATCGGCGACCCCCTCAACTTCGGAGTCATGCTCAGTTTCATGAGTACGACGGACGTGGCCCCCGGCGAGAGCAACGTCGCCATCCGCCTGAGGTCTCAGGGCAATGTCGACATCCTCGACGGCGCCCAGATCATCTGCAACGGCCGTCCCGGTGAGCTCGGAGGTAACTCCCCACCCTCGAGCACATCGAATCGTCTGGGAGGCTGGGGCGGGCCCGGTGCGGGAGCGGGAGGCATCTCGTCCCCCAACACGGACGGCACGGTCTCTCCCGCGGGCAATCCGGGTGAAGGCGGTCACATATCCTCCATGGATCCCAATCTTCCGGGAGACCAAGTCAATACGACTCCCGGCAATCCTCTCTACGGCGGCGGAGGCGGCGGCACGATCGCCGCGGCGCCGAACTTCAACGATGCGGCGGGCGGCGGCGGCGGCGGCTCGGCCAGTTCGTTCGGAGGTTACGGTGGATCGAATCCCGCTCCTTCACCCAGCTTCACGTTCACGCCGGCCACGGCGGGGGAGCCCTATCTCGGCAACGACGGCATGGGTGGCGGTGCTCCGCCTCCAGGACAGCCGGGCCCGCTGCCACCCGCGATGATTCCTCCTCTTCAGAAAGCCATCGGCGGAAGCGGCGGTGGCGCAGGCGGTGACCGCGTGACCCAGGCCAGCAACGTGAGCGCACACACCCCCGGCGGCGGCGGCGGTGGTGGCGGTGGCGCGTGCCGCATTTCCGCGGGCCAGGACATCACCGTCGGAACCGCGTGTCAGATCCGGGTCGACGGCGGAGATGGGGGAAGCGCCTCAGGTGTGTTTGCGGGCAAGGGCGCTGGAGGTTCGGGGGGCTCCCTCATCCTCCAGGCCTTCGGCGACATCAATCTCGGCATCGGCCCGATCCTCTCCGCACGGGGAGCCTTCGGCAACGGCGGAAGCCCGCCGAGCTCCAATCTGAACGGCGACGGCGGCCGCGGCGGTGACGGCGTTCTTCAGCTCCAGGACGGCTCCGTCAACTTCATGAACGTCCTCGCCACGAACGCCATCATTGCGAACGGCGAATTCGTGGGGGGGCTGCTTTCCCTTGGAAGCGGAGGACTGATGGGCGTGGCCGAATCGCTCCCCATCGATACGGGTTCAGCGAATCCGAACTACATCTCGGGCAGCGCCGTCATCAACTTGGGCACGATCCCCACGGCCACGGTCACCATCGAGGTCGTCGGAATCGCCGAGGACCCGACGTCCCCCGGCAACCCGGCCACGACGGCCGTCGCTGCGGACGGAACGCCCCTCATGTCCAGCCCGACGACCTTGACTCAGCTGGACGTTTTGGACGGATTCCGTTATTTCAAGCTCGTCATCACGTTGACGTATCCGCCGCCTCCCGCCTCCGCGTTGAGCGACATACTTCCCAACGTGGATTCGGTGACGATCAACTACGAGATCTGATCGTTCGTCGAAGGACTCATCCATGAGACCCCGCCCCTCGGGCGGGGTCTTTTTTCGTGGATGCGCACGCTCACTCTCGCGGCGCCTCCACCGAAGCGGGATCGGGGTCCCCATCGGCCATGGCGAGCTCGATGTCCGCCACGTCGATGCCATCCACGTCGTGACGCAGGATGAGAAACATCCCCGTCATGCCCGCCATGAAAAGCGACAGAATCCAACCCAGAATCCCGACGGAAAGAGCGGCGGAGAAGGCTTTCCAAAGCCATCCGTCGACGCGGTCGATCCCTCCCAGATCCTGGCTCCCGGTCAGGATCGCTCCGAACGTCGGGCTGGCGTGAAACACGGTGAGAGCGGAGGCCGTCCACGCATGCAGCATCTTCAGCTCCATCAGGTAGTGGACGAGGACGTCGACGAGCACGATTTTCATGACGACGAGAGATAGCAGGACGTGAATAGGACGGGCGAAAATGTAGTTGAGAGACTTCCCCCAGGCATCCAGCGTCCCTTTGCGTTCCACGGCCAAGGCCCCCGACACGAGGCCAAGACCGACGATTCCCGTCCAACTCACGATCAAGTTCAGCAGAGTCAGACCGAAGGCCAGTGGCAAGAAGATGTAAAAGACGGTACCGAGCCAGGGGATCTGCATCGCCAGACCGAGGAGCCCCCCCGCGGCGAACACGACAGCCACCACCAGCACGAGAACGACGGGATAGAGCAGAGCAGAACCGAAATGCCGTGACGCGAATTTCAGGGACTCCCCCAAGCCGACGTATTCATCCCTCGACAAACGAACCGCGGCGCAACGGGCCATCGCAACGCCCAGATAGGCCCACAGGAGCAGGAAAACCCCACTCTGGATCGCGAAGACACCGCTTTTTTCCGGAAAGGCCAAGGAGAAACTCATGATCCAACTCTGCAAATTCGCGAAGAAAAGGAGCATCATCTGGTCGGCGGAGCCCTGGGGCTCGGAGACCTTCGCCAATCCGAAGTTGGCGAGCCAGAACAGACCGACGGCCGTTGCGCCCAGAGTGATGGCGGGCAACGAGAAGGGAAACCACAGCAATCGAAACACCGCAAAGGGCCCGATTCTGTTCTCACTCATGACGCGTCCTCCCTGGAGTTTGAGCGCTCCTGAACCTTACAGGAGCGAGAAGATCTCACCAAGCAGCCTCCTTGATGGCCCCCGAACAACAGTGGCAGACTCGGTGAGGAGAAACCTCGCTCCGTCCCTGAAGTTCGAAGCGTCATCCGAATTCTCCCACCCTTCAGTTTTTTTCTGACCCGCCGGTCCGTCGCCGGAACAGGTCGGGAAGACCGATGACGAGGAATGTCCCGTGACTCTCGAGCGCTACTCGCGACAGATCCTCTTTCCGGGAATCGGGGAGAATGGCCAGCGGAAGATTCGCCAGGGTACCGTGGGACTCCTGGGTTTGGGGGCGCTGGGATCGACTCTGGCGGACCTCCTGACCCGCGCCGGGGTCGGCCGACTTCGCGCCGTGGATCGGGACATCGTCGAGCCGAGTAATCTCCATCGCCAGACCCTCTACACTCAGGCCGACGCCGAGGCCGGGCTCCCGAAAGCCGTGGCGGCACAAAAACGGCTCCGGGAGATCAATCCCGACGTCGACATCCAATGCATGAGTCTGGATCTCGGGCCCGATAACGCTGTCGATGTCTTCGAGGAATGCGACGTGATTCTCGACGGCGCCGACGGATTCGAAACACGCTATCTTCTGAATGACGTCTCCATCCACCTTGGAAAACCCTGGATCTATGGAGCCTGCGTCGCCGCTCGAGGCATGACGGCCACCATCATCCCCGGGGAGACTCCATGTCTGACGTGCCTTTTTCCCGAACCTCCACCACCGGGCTCCCAGGAGACCTGCGAAACGGGCGGAGTCATCCCCCCGGTGGCGGCTTGGGTGGCGTCTCTTCAAGCGGCCGAGGCCCTCAAGCTGCTGGTCGGCGACCATGGAGCCCTCCGGCGAGGGCTTTTGTCCCTCGAATTGTGGCCCTACCGCACTGTCG
>CAZLGG010000165.1:0-5794 GCA_964559135.1 uncultured Planctomycetia bacterium | reverse complement strand
ACCTGCTTCTCCGTGGCTCCGTGCCTCCGTGAGAGAAAAACATGAACGTCAAAGAGGCTCCAAGCGCTCGCCGGCCCGCCCTGCAGCGCGCGGGACGAGGACGTCCCGAATCCAAACAAGGAGGATGCGAGGCCGGGGAGTGAGGAGCTTGTGATGGCACCCGTGCCGGGAGGCCTACTGGGGACGCACGGGCTCGGGGCGTCGCAGCAACCAGTTTCCCGACGCGGGGATGTGGGAAGTCCCGTTCTGGAAGAAACTGAAGACGACGTGCCCGTTTTCCCAATAGCCTGACGGCACGTGCCCGACGAGCGTCATTCGGACCGTCTCCCCGGGAGCCAGCCCCTCGGGCGGAAGGAAATTGTAGACCCGGTGTCGCGTGACGGGACGTCCCCGTCCATCGCGAACGAAAAGCTCGTTCTTGTCATTCACGATGTCCACGGCGAGCACCGGCGCGAATTGCCAAATGCCGCCCATCCAATAGACGTCGCTGCGATTCGTGAACTTCACGTCGAAGAAGAAGCTGCGATTCCGGTTGTACCACTTGGGACCGTCGACGACCTCGATGTCGGCCTTCCATTCCCCGTCTCCGGGCTGATAGAACCACTTGAGATCCCCCAAGTGCTCCAGCAACCGCTGGGCGATCTGCTGTTCTCGAGGGTTGCCGCGGGACTTCATTTCCTTCAGGGCCCGGGCGGCGCGGTCCCGCTCCCCCAGGTGCACGAGACCCTTGGCGAGGCCGAGGAAAACGCGGGCCGGCGCATCGGGAAACTCCCGAATATAGGTCTCGTAGCGATCGACGATCAATTCCTTCTCGCCGTTGGCCTGCGCGCCGAGCGCTTCCCGTTCGATCGCGTAGCGTTTCAGGAGTTCGTCCGTTTTCTCCTGCCCGTACCGAGATTCCAGGGCCGCACGCGCGCCGCGTTTGATGCCCAAGTCCGCGTCGTCCGTCAGATAGGAAAGCACGAGATCCGACCATGGCCCCGTCGCGGCGCGGGCCTGATCGATGATCAACTGCTTGATCGTGAAGTCGGAGATCGATGTCGTCTTCCCGCCGACGGTCAATCGTCCATAGATGAGATCGAGGCCCTCGGGGCTCTTCGCTGCGGCGAGGGCGCGCAGAAGGGGCGCCACTTCCCACGTGGAACGCCCCCTGAGGATGGGAATGAATTCGCTCAGGAACTTGTGCTCGCCCAGATTCGATAACGCGATGGCGGTCGTGAAGCGGGCCGACTTGTCGGGAATGTTCTCGATCGCGAGATGGAGGACGGGCCTGGCCTCTTCCAATCCCAAGTGTGCCAACGCGATCGCTCCGTCCCGCTTGTAACGAGGATGCTTGTGGTTCATGAGCAGCCGGAAGAAGCGAGCATTCTCTTCGTTCGGCAGGACGTCGAGGATCTGATACAGCTCCCACCGCACGCGGCTTTTGTTCGCGAAGGCGGCCAGCGCCTGCTCGAGGGCTTTCTTGCGAATTCGCTCCAGGAACTCGGGCGGCAGTCGTGCGGCCTTGGCGTCCAAGCTGTCGAATCGACTGCGGAGCTGATTGCGCATGAGACTGGCCGCCTTCGCGGCCTCCTTCGGGTCGGACGAGTCCATCGCGGCCAGCAGCTTCTCGAGTTCCTTCTGCAGACGGTAGATCGGGTCGAAATCTTCCCGGCGGTTACCGTGGTATCCGCGAACTTCCTTGACCTTCGCATCGAGGAATCCGGCCAGGACCGCCTGCGCCTCCGCGTAGTCCGGTTTGCCGAAAAGATTCTTCCGCTCGTGGGGATCCTTCTCGATGTCGAAGAATTGGAACTCGCTCTCTGGTTCCGTGCACACCTCGATGAACTTCTTGCCGTCGTGGATGACGCTGCGTTGCTCCAGATACCCGATGGTCGCCCGAGGCGTGTACTGCTCGGAGTAGACGACCTGTTCGGGGTGTTTTCCCGGCTCGAGCATGTAGGGGAGTAAACTGTGTCCCATGCGTCGCACGTCGTCCTGGATTCCGAGGACGCGACTGAGCGTCGGGAAGACGTCGATGAGATTGACGAGTTCCTTCACGGAACCGCCTGGAAGTCCGGGGATGCGAATGGCAAGAGGGACGTGAATCTCCTCCTGGTAGACACTCGAATTGTGGGTCGTGTTCCCGTGCTCCCCCAGGGCTTCTCCGTGGTCGGCGAGGACCACCACGATCGTGTTGTCGGAGAGCCCCTGTTGATCCAAGAAGTCGAGGACTCTTCCGAACTGATCGTCGACGAAGGCGATGCCGCTGTCGTAGCGATCGACGGGCGCGTCTCCGAAGTCGAAACCCGGCCACTTCACGTAGGGGGCATGGGCCTCCATGTAGTGGGCGAAGACGAAGAATCTGGGCTTCTTGCGGCCGGAGATCTGCTTCCGCACGCTGGCTGTGATCTTGTCACCTCGCATCTTCCAGGCATTCACCTGGTCGGGACAAAACGCATCGAAGCCGTTCTGCATGAACCCGAAAAATCGCCGATTCGCCACGTCCGCCTTGTCGAAGGAGAATATCCCGCAGCTCCAAAGTCCGCTCTTCGAAAAGAGCCTCGGATAATCGATGTCCTCCGGCCACTTCCAATCCAGCTTGCTTCGATAGCCGTGAATCGGGGACGCTCCCGCCGACATGCCGGTGAGGATGCAGTTGTAGGCATAGTTGCTGGTGGGATACGGCGTGTAGGCGTTGCTGAAGACGTAGGCGTCCCTCGCGAAAGCGTTCAGGCGCGGCGTCGTCGGGTTCTTCTCGTAGCCCGCGAGACCCGTGTGATCCCAGCGGACTGTGTCCATGGCCACGAGCAAGACGTTGTACTGTTTTCGATTGGGAATCAGCTTGTCCAGCGCCGCCGAGTAATCGAGGGCGCCGGTTCGCTGCATTTCAGCGAGGGCATCGGAGACGTCGGCGCGCGTGATCTCCCGGTGGACGGAAAACCGATCGTAGAGGGGCCTCAGAAGATCGGAAAACGACGTGACCCCTCGCCCGAAACTCCCGGCGCCGGCCCGCGCGGCCGCAAAGGCTTCCCGCCCGTGGAGAAAAAGGGACGTACCCAAGAGCAACAGCGCCGTAACGACGATGATCGCCGCCCCCCTCCCTCGCACGGGATGCCTCCTCGCTCGGAGGATGAGATAGGCCGAAGCGGTCGCGAAAAGATACGCCGCCAGAGCAAGTTGAAGATGGATCCCCGGGTACTGCCCGATGAGCCAGTTGACATTCTTGGAGGTGAGAACGGCGGCTGCCGCCACCACTGCGAACGCAAGACCGCGACTCACGAAGGCGCGCTGTCCCTGATCACCCAGCCGACACAACATGCGTGCGATCATGGAGCACGCGAACCAGATCCCCACCGGCCCGCCGATGAGAATTCCCCATCGCAGATAGGGGGCGAACCATTGCCGAGAAATCCATGCGCCGCTCGTGAGGTCCCGGTTGGCAACGATGAAGATCCAGGAGAACAGAACCGTCGCCGCGAGGGCCCTGAGATTGAATCGTCCGAGGCTCTTGGGAAGGGAGGCGAGCACGCCGAAGACAAAGGCCGCCGCGAAGCCCACGAACATGTGTCGTCCGAGGACGTAGCCCGTCATCTGAACCACTTCCCTCGTGTCGAGATCGAGCCCCGCCCGGCGGTAGGAGAGAAGGAAGTCCAGACAACCGAAGATCAGAGCCCCCCAGAGGGGGGCGATCCATGCCAGTCGCTTCATCCTCAGCGTCCCTCTTTCTGGAAGAAGTGATGGGTGGGGATCACGAAGATCTCATGGGTGTCGTGGCCTCGATGCACGCAGAACACACGCTGACCGTTGATGACGTCCACGAGCGCCCTTTGCCCTGCAACGCTGACGACGTCAGGGAGAAGAATCTCCTCCACGCGGCCGGGTGATCCCGGCTCCACGACGGCCATCCGCCGAGAGCCCCCGCCCTCGACGCAAAAAATCCGTCCATCCGCTGGATCGACGGCGGCCATGCCTCCGTCGGACGAGAGAGGAAAAGGCAGAGTCGTGAGCACGCGCCAGGCCTGCTCGTTCTCATGAAGCTCCCACGCTTTCAGTCCAGTGATGGCGACGAGTCGGCCGTCACGAAGCAAAAGAGCGCTTCCCCCTTCGCCGACGGGCGTCGCCGCATCGGGGAGGGGCGTGGCGGGAGACCACACGCCCGTCTTCGGCTCCATCACGAAATGGAGGCGCGTCTCGCCTCCGATCACAAGGTGCAGTCCATCCTTGCCGAGGACGCACTGGGCACCGAGACCCAGGTCCGCCGGCGGTTCCGTGACGGGTTCGGACTTCATTGTTCTCGGATCGACGCGCACGACGTGGCGGCCGTTCCCCGTGAACACATACACGCGCCCCTGTTCGTCCGCGGTGGCGCACAGTCCGGCTTCGAAATGTCCGCCGAGAGGCACACCGGGGTAGCGTGTCCACTTGTTCTTCGCGGGTTCGAGAAACCTCATGTTCTTGAGACGGCCGAAGTACCAGCGGTCCCCTGCTTTCCCCATGAGCCCCAGAACGGGCTTGAAGGCCGGCCGCCTGACGAGACTCGATCCTCCTCGCTCGTGGAACGTGATCCAGGGCGAATCCACGTCCGAAGCCGGGGATTGATTCGTGATCCATTCCAGGTCGTCGAGAGCGATCCTCAGGAGCCGATTCCCCTGCAGAACCGCGTAGACATACAACCATTTCTTGCCGTCGACCTGGACGACGACCGCCCGATTGCCCTCGCCGCTCATGCGGAGGGGAAGGCGTGGCCGCAGAAACGCGAACCTCCGGCGATTGGGGTCGAACACCGAGAGAGTCCGAGAGTTCAATCCCTGGATGATGTACCAGATGTCGGTCGCACGATCGTGGGCGAACATCCCCCCGTCCCACCAGGGGCGCTGACCGTAGGACATGTGGACGTGACCGAGCCAAGTTCCGGTCTTGATGTCGTAGCGCTGGATGTGGTGATCGGGCCAGGCATACACCTCGCCACGCGAATACTGCAATGCTCCGGTACTCTGCCCGATGGCCGCCAGACGCGTCTTGTCGCCGACACGGGTCAGGCCCGTCCAGGAGTCCTCGTCGGGGTCGTAGCGCCAGAAGTTGCGCTTGAGGTCACCCCGAATGGCGTACAGCCGGCCGTGGTCGCCGTCCCATGCGAGAGCGGCACCCCGGCCCACCGGCTTGGGACACGCGGCGAGTTGCGACACTTCGTGTCCTTTGAGGTCCACGCTCCAAAAATCGGTGGTCTTGCCCCCGCGGAGGACGAAGAGGCGTCCCTCGGGCGTCACGGCGACCGCCACCCCCGAGCCCACCGCGCCCGGTAGGGTGATGATGGACTCTGTCCAGGCCTTGGATTGGGGGGCGTAGACGCTGATCCGGTCGTCATGAACCAGGCAGATGCGGCCGTCCCAGTCGGTCGCCGTGCACGGGATCTTCGGCGGCGTGGGCAATCCTTCGAGGATCTGCCACCGCGGGCTGGCGTCGGGTTCGAGATCCTTGGCCAGTACCATGTTCTGGGGTTCCACGTAGAGCGAACAGGTATCGGAGCACGAACCGAGCACGAAGAGCAACGAGACGGCGATGATCTGCCTCATGGGTGATTTTCCAAACGACATCGGAGGCACCTTGAACCCAGTGGGGGATCGCTGGGTTTATCGGCTGAAAAGCACTCGGAACCGATGATTCCACAGGCCATTCGGATTATCCAGAATGGGCTTCGGAAGGCGACGAGAGCATGAGGGCCAAGAGCGCCCCATGGCGGAGAATCGTCCCAGGAGGTATTCTGAGCGATCGGGGTCCCCGCCCCCCCACTTGGAATCATCAACGCGGGCCG
>CAZLGG010000164.1:0-5819 GCA_964559135.1 uncultured Planctomycetia bacterium | reverse complement strand
CCGGATCGATGACGGCGGAGGTGCGGGCGAGCTGCCCCCGATAGAGGCTCTTGTCGCCGCCAGGGCGGCGGAGAACCACGTGGGCCCCCACTCCGACCTCACCGTACACCCGTGCCGGGAGCGAAAGTCGGACCTCCAGCCGCGTCGGATCGATCACGCGAAACAGTGCCGTGCCGACGGAAACGTGCGTCCCCGGTGCGATCTCCCGCGACACGACAACTCCCTCGAAAGGGGCCGCGACCTGGCAGCGAGAGAAATCCTTCTGGGCGCGATCGAGACCCGCCTTCGCCGCACGCTCGGCTGCGCGGTTGACATCGACCGCCAGGCGCGCCTCCGCGAGATCCTCCTCCATCTTGATGACGGCACGCTCCAACGCCGTGGTGAAACGTCTTTGCGCATCCAACTCCGACTGAGCCGATGTCCCACTGGCGACGAGTCTCTCCAAGCGGGCCAATTCCTCCTTCGAGACCCCCCATTCTTTGCGAGCCAATTCGAGTTGGCGCTCGAGGCCCTGAATCAGGCGCAGAGATCTCTGGGTCTCGGCCTTGGCCTGATCGAACCGTGCGAGGGCCTCGTCTCGGGCGATGACGAAGTCGCGGTCATCCAGTTTGGCCAGAACCTCGTCTCGTTTGACATGAGCCCCCGCCTCCAGACTCGGTGCGATCCACTCCACCGTCCCCGCGACTTCGGCGCTGACGGTGACGTCGCGAAGGGTCCGCGCTTCGCCGTAGACCCGGTGTTCTTCGGTGAAGGAACGACGGACGAGTCTCTCCGCGTGGACGGTGATGAGGGGGGCAGATTCGGTCTGCCTGGAGGGCGGCTTCTTCAAGCGAGCCAGCGACATGAATCCCACGACGCCTATGGCGCAAAGAACGAGAATCAGGGCGAGGCTGATGAGTGTCTTGCGAAGCATGATGAACGTCGGTCACGGTATCCGGCCAGGCCGAGGGCTTCAAAAAACGATCTGGTGCGTCCGCGGGCAATCGATCAGCCCGCGGCCTCTTCCAATTCGGCCTTCAACTCCTGCAGTTTGAGATCGTAGGCACGGGTGATGGCGCGACGTCGGAGCATTCCGATCAGCTTTCGGGGGTCGTCCCTCGCGACCACGGGCAACTCGTCGATGTTCTTCAGGTTGAATTTCTCGAGAGCCACGTGGAGATCCTCGTCCGGGAATACCGTGATGGGATCGGACGTCATGATGTCGGCGGCGACGGCCAATTCGTGCAGCGTATCGTCGTAGAGCTGTTCTCGCACGTCGTGGGCGGAGAAGATCCCCACGAGGTGTCCCTCGTCGTCGACAACGGGGAAGTAGTCGGCGTGAGTCTTGGAGACCAGTTGAACGATGTCTTTCAGCTTGGTTCCGACGGAGACCGTGATGAAGCCTCGCCCCTCCTCCATGACGTCGGAGACCCGCATGTTCTGGAGGAGAGGCGAAGTGAATTCGCCCTTGTGGGCCGGGGAGAAGGCGCGATTCTTTTCCTGCTTGTCGTAGATCGACCACTTCGACGTGAGGATGAATGTGATCGCGCAGACCCACATCGCCGGCATGAGGAGTTCGTAGGAACCCGTGATCTCGCTGACCATGATGATGGTCGAGATGGGCGTGCACGCCGCGCCCGCGAAGAAGCCGCACATTCCCACCACGACGAACGCGGACGGATGGTCGACGAAGCCGTATTGATGAGCGATGAGCCCCACGGCTCCCCCGACGCCGCCCCCGATCACCATGCTCGGGCCGAACACGCCACCACTGCCCCCGGTCCCGATCGTGAGCGACGTCGTCAAGATCTTTCCGAAAGCCACGAGTAAGAGGAGCATGGCCCCTGTCCACCCGACGAGATGCCCGTCGAAAGCGTCTTGCAGCACTCCATAGCCGTAGGCCAGGACGGCAAGAGCCCGCTTATCACCCATGAGCTTCCAAAGCACGATGCCGACGGCGCCGGTCAGAAGTCCGCCGAGCGCCGAATAGATCGGCGGCGGTCCGGGCAGCCTCTCCACAAAGTGGTCGATTCCGTAAAAAGTCTTCACGTAAACGATGATGACGGGGACCAACGCCAGAGCGAGCAACGTGTAGGGCAGGATCTCGAAAATGTTGCGGAAGGCGGGGGGATCCGTCATGGCGAGCAGGTGCCCCCATTCGCCGAGCCAACCACAGAAGACGCAATAGGCCACCGCGGACGCGACGAACGACGGAAGCAGGCAGTCCGGCTCCAAATCCGCGTCCCGGTACATGACTTCCGACGCGAAGATCGCGCCGGCGAGAGGAGCCCGAAAGATGGCCCCGATTCCGGCCCCCATGCCCGCGGCGAGGAGGATTCTTCGTTGGCGCGCGGTGAGACCCATCGTGGTCGCGAACCAGGAGCCGAATCCGGCGCCGATCTGAGCGATCGGACCTTCGCGTCCGCCACTGCCGCCCGTGCCGAGGGAGATGACGGTCGCCAGGGTCTTGATGCCGGGCACCCGCGCCCGCACGCGGCCTCCCTTGCGGTGATAGGCCTCGATGGCCGCATCGGTTCCGTGTCCACGGGCTTCGGGAGCGAAGGTGGTGCAAATCCACCCGCTGATCAGCCCGCCCAGCCCGGGCAGGAGCAGCAGAGCGAGGATCGAGATCTGAGCCGGCGCGGAATGCTCGAAGAGGAGGTGTTCCCCAGCGGGCCCTCGAGGGGCGTAGCCCGCGACCTCACCGAGCACGTAGTGAAAGACGAATTGGGAGAGGAACTCGAAGATGATGGCGCCCAAACCGGCCACGACACCGACGACGGCAGCCATGGCGAGCATGGCGCTGGCGCTGCGCCAGACCTTCCGGCGAAAACTCTCTGTCACGGCTAAGCCTTCGATTCTTTGGGAGGATCTTCTCCGGGGAGTGGAGTTCCGAACCGCTCTCTCAGGCTCTTCACCATCGCGTCCACGTCATCGGGCGTTCCGGTCACCTTGATGATGCTGGCATCCTCGTAGACCTCGAACTGGGACGGGTGGTCCTTGACCCAGGTCCGAGTGGCTTCCACGACGTCGGGTCGGTACTCGTCGCCGTATTTCTTGAAGGTCTTCGTGTGTTTGACGGCTGCCATGGCGGGATTCTCCCCTCGTACCCAAGCTCTCCGGCAGTCGGGCCCGGGAGGTCGTCAAGAAGATCCGCGGAACACCGACTGGAGGCGTGAAGGTCGCATCCTTATAGGAGTCCCCCGGTGACGGATCAATCCCAGAAAAGGCGGCGGGGGTCGTCTTCGGGGTCGATGCCCTTCTCGGCCTCCTCGGAGACCTTCTTCTTGACCTCCCCGAACAAGGCGTCCAGGCGATCCTCGGTCTCCTCCACCTTCTTCAAAGCCGCATCGAAGAGGTCGTTGCCCTTGTCCTTGCGAGCTTTCACCCTCTGGACGACATCGTCGAACATCTTCTCTTTTTCCTCGGGGCTGGCCTTGTCGAGGTCGTGCCGGGACGTGTGAGAAAGCACCTTTTCCCGGGAAACATCGATCTCGAGGCGCCCGCCGCACTCCGGACAAGTGACGCGAATGATGGCTTTCGAAGACATGGGGGGATTATACGAGGCTCGCGACCGGGAGCCAGAGAGCCCCCCCGCGCCGTCCCGCAGCCCATGATCATGCAGCGCCCCGGCATCCGAAGTGTCGGAAAATACGACAGATCAGGAGTTTCCGTTTTTTCCTGTGGAGTGGGTAGGCCCTCGTCCGATAGGTGCGATGGACCAGAGGAGGAATACCATGCTTCGCATTTCCGATGCCCAATCGTCCGACGGGCAGACGTCGACACAGGAACACGCGGCCGCCGGCATCGACTCGGATCACCCCCCCGTCGTCGAAACGACCTCGAAACCCCGGAAGGAATTCGAGGACCTGGGCCCCAACCACGCCTTCACGGTGCTCCCCTGGATCACCGAGGAGATCCGCTTCCATTCGGTCCTGGATCTGGGATGCGGTGACGGTTCCGCCGTCAAAGCCCTCCAGGAGGCCGGCTACGAAGCTCACGGTATCGATCTCGACCCCACCGGCAGTCCGATCCCCCATGTGGAGTCGGCCGACATTTTCCAGTGGGACTTCGAAGAGGGCTACTTCGACCTCGTCCTGTGCTGCAACATGGCCCAGTACGTTCCCAATTCCCGGATTTCCGAACTTCTCGCCAAGATGGACCGACTCTCGAACTCGTACATGATGATGACGATGCCTTCGACGGAGTCTCACTCGGAAGGCGCCCGACCGGCGTCATTCTGGACCCAGCGCATCGAGGACTTCGGCTGGCACATTCGCCTTCTGAGAGAGGATCCCGACACGGGACACATGGTTCTTCTCTGCGAGAAGCGGAACAGCTTGGCGGCCCAGATCCTGCCTCTGCTCGACGAGCAAGGCGAGGGCGCCCTTCCCGCCGACGCGACCTCCCCCGCGGATTCGCCGAACATCTCGAACGCCCATCAACCGGCGATCGATCTCATCGATGAAGCCTTGCAGGCCTTCGGGAACAACGACCCTGGAGGGGCATTCCAGTCCATTTCCAGCCTGGCGGACCTTCTGCTCGGCTCCGGAGAGAATCTCACTGACATCCACCCTATTTTTGCGAAAATCGTGGGTGCCATGGAGCGTCAAGACAACGCGTCGTTGGAGTTCCTGCTCGCGCAGGAGCTGAGACCGGCGCTCCAGCGCTGATCAGGTCTCGTCCTGGTCCTGGGCGGCGGCTTCGCGGGATCGAGCCGCCACCGCCGCCCGGGCCCGCTCCTCCTCTTCGGGGGACATCTCGATGGGGTCGGGGGATTCGTCCTCGCCGAACTCCTCCCGCCACGCCTCGTAGGGCTCCCATTCCCCCGAAGTCTCGATGAATCGCCGCAGATTGTTCCGCTCATGACTGACGTGCGACATCATCTCGAGCGCCTCGCGCAACCAGTAGGAATCCCTGGCGCGCTTGATCACCTTGGTCCGCATCGCTGAGAGAAGAAGGCGGTTCATCCCGGCATCGTCAGCCTCGAGATGCCGTCCCAGAAGGGAAAGGACCTCGCCGGAAGGCACGAGCCCGTCGTTGAGGATCTGGGAAATATGATTGCGCGACTTTCCGATCCTCAGACTCAATTCTCGACCTGAGATATGCTGCCCAACCTTCTCCTCGTAGGCGGACATGAGGTCGGCAACACAGTGCTGAAGGGGTGTGACCAAGATTCACCTTTCTGGCCCGCGGGCCGGCGCACTCCGTATCCAATAACGCGGCTCCAAGAATAGCCTTTCTCGGGGCTCCTCTCCAAGCATTCTTCGGCCAGGGCTGCGATTCCGCGTCGACCCGCGGCTACGAGCCGGAATACGGCTCGTGGACCGCCGCTGGGGGCCGTGTTCGGCTCATCGCACCGTCGAGGGCTGCCGAACGGCTTCGCTGCGCCGCTCTTGGGACGAGTCGGGTATTCCCCTGATGTCCGCAGGCCGCGGAAAGCGCGGGCCGGCTGGCACCGAGACATCATGACGGCCCCTCCTCGGGGCGGCTGAAGCCGTCGCTTCCATGACCAGGTGAAACGTCTCCTCGGCCGAACGCCGTAGAGAACCCTTTACCCGGTTTCTTTCGCTCTTGCTGCTCCCCCCACAGTACGCGCTTCCCGAAGCCATCGCGACAACGTTCCCTGGGAGACCCCCACTTCCTGCGACAGCGCGTTGGCGCTGATCGACTCCGGACCCGACATGGGGGCGACCATCCTGGCCTTGAAGCCGGCCGAGTCGTGCGACATATCCACAACTCCAAGCCCCCTGAGACTCGTTCTCAATTCCCCCCCCCATGGGGGGGGCCCGCCTTCGGCGGGCGGGCCGAGCCCAGGGAAGAGCTGCGCTCTTACCCGG
>CAZLGG010000163.1:0-5836 GCA_964559135.1 uncultured Planctomycetia bacterium | reverse complement strand
CCCCCGTAACGAGGATGAGCCCCTTCGGCATGGCGCAAAGAGTCTCGCAGACCTTCCTCGGAAGGCCGAGTTCGTCGAATCCCTGGATCTCGTAGGGGATCATCCGGAAAACGCCCGCCACCGCACCTCTTTGCATGAAGGCGTTCGTACGGAACCTCCCCAACCCGGCTATTCCGAAGGAGAGGTCGAGCTCATGCTCCTTCTCGTAGCGAGCGATCTGTTCCGCGGAGAGGACGCTGTAGACGAGCCGCTTCGTATCGGTCGGTTCGAGGGACTCACTCGTCGCATCCACGAGTTCGCCGTCGATCCGGTATTTCGGGGGTGATCCAGCGGTGATATGGAGGTCGGAACCTCCCTTGTCAACCAGCCCCTGCAGGAGTTCTTCTAGGACTATCATCGAAACCCCTATGTCGAATGGTCACGCGAAAGTCGCGCGGTTCGAGGGGTTTATCGGTCGGATGCGGCTGGAGCTTGGGCCCTGCATCATTACCCCCCGCTCGTGACGAGCGAGGGGGCAGGAAGGAACGGGTGCGAGAGGCGGTTACTCTTCCTCCTCCTGAGGCTTGAAGGAGGCGACGATCTCGGCCTGCACGTTGGGAGGCACCTGCTCGTAACCGACGGGTTCGTAGCTGAACGATCCCTCACCCGACGTCAACGAGTTCAGGACCCTCGGGTATTCTTGCATCGAAGCCAAAGGGGCGTGGGCCTTGATGATCTGCATCGTGCCGACGGCATCCATGCCCTGGATCCGCCCTCGACGGGTGTTGAGATCGCCGGAGATGTCGCCCATACTTTCCGCGGGAACGGTGATCTCCACATCCACCATGGGTTCGAGGATGACGGGTCGGGCCTTCTGCACGGCCGCCGCAAAGGCCCGTCCTCCGGCAATCTTGAACGCAGCCTCGGACGAATCGACGTCGTGGTACTTTCCATCGTACACACTGACTCGAACGTCGGGCATGGAGTACCCCGCGATGACGCCTTGTTGCATCTTCTCACGGATTCCCTTTTCGATCGCCGGCGCGAAATTCGAAGGGATCGACCCGCCGACGATGTTCCATTCCATCTGAAGACCGGTGCCGGCTTCGCAGGGGAACACCTTCAAGAACACTTCTCCGAACTGGCCACGTCCTCCGGTCTGTTTCTTGTGGCGATAGTGGCCCTCTGCCTCCACCGTGATCGCTTCTCGATAAGGAATCCGCGCGGGCGAAGTTTCGACTTCGATCCCGTAGCGATCCTTCAGACGGCGAAACGCCAGATCCAGTTGAAGCTGGCTCATCGCGGATGCGATGGCCTCATGGGTCACGGGGTCGCGATGATAGGTGAAAGTAGGAATCTCCGCCGCCAGCTTCTGACAGGCTTCGCTGATCTTCGTCTCGTCATTTCGTGACTTCGGACGGACGGCGACGTGACTCATGGGGACGGGGAAAGGAATCGGTTCCAGGTATTTGCCGTCCTCACCCGCCACCGTGGCGCCAAGCTCCAGATCATCGAGCTTCGTCACGGCAATGACGTAGCCCGGCCCGGCTTGCTCGATGTGCTGCATGTCCTTACCCATGGGGTGAACGATCGTCCCGAACTTTTCCTTCTTCCCTCTCGACGCATTGTAGAGTTGGTCACCCGCGTGAATCGTGCCGGTCAGTACCCGCAGGTAGCTGATCCGCCCGACGTGCTTGTCGATGGTCAGCTTGAAGACCTGAGCCAGCACGGGCTGTTCGGGCGACACCTCGATCAACTCACCCTCGCCTTCACAACTCGGGTCCGAAAACACCTTGCGTCCGCTGAGCCGATCGGCTCCGGGCAGAAGATCCGTAATCGTGAGCAGCACATCCTCGATGCCGACATTCTTGTCCACAGAGGTGAAGAGGACCGGGACGAGAGCGCCTTGACGGACGGCTTCGACGAAACAGTTCTTGAGCTTCGTCTCCTCGATCTCCTCTCCTTCGAGATAGAGCATCATCGTCTCTTCGTCGATTTCGACGGCAGACTCCACGAACGCCTCGTAGAACTTCTTTCCTTGCTCCGTGTCCCCGCCCTTCTCCTTGAGAATTCGCACCGTACCGGTGAGATCATCGCCGAAGCCGACAGGGACCGTCACTGGAATGCACTTGGGCCCGAACCACTGGTGAATCTCCTCCATGACCGAGTCGAAGGAGCAGTCGTGGCTGTCGCACTTCGTGACCACGATGCAGCGGGACTTGTTCATCGCGCCGGCCTTCTCGAACACCCGGCGCGTGTTGACTTGCACCCCGTGGGCGGCATTCAGACAGATCACCGCCGACTCGGATGCGGCCACTCCACCGATCGCATCCCCGATAAAGTCGGGATACCCCGGCGTATCGATCAGGTGGATGAGGTGACCGTCGAAATTGCAGAAGGCCACCGAAGCGTCAACCGTATGTCCCTTCTCTTTGGCCAGCTCGTCGAAATCGAAGATGGAAGTCTTGTCCTTGACACTCCCTCGACGCGGAACGGCGCCTGCAGCGTGGAGCAAGGCATCCGCCAAGCTGGTCTTCCCCGAGTCCCCATGACCGACGAGGCAGACGTTCCGGATCTCGGAGGCTGGATGCGTTCCCATGGTGCAATCTCTCCTGGATGGTCGAGTCGCAAAGAGCCCGCCCGGCCATCAATCGAGGCGGGCTAAAAGGTTAGAACGCCCCCGAAAATCCTGCAAGGGTGGGGATTCCACTGTCCAGAGCGGAGTGTCGAGTGAGTTTCCCCAATGGGGATGGGTCGAGGGCGGCGGGAGTGAGCACCGGTACACTCGTGCAGAGCGAGCTCTGCGCCCCGGTGGGCGAGGTCTCCCACGGAGAGACGCCGCTCCACCGGTTGGAGGGGTCACGGACGGGTCAACACCAATTCGACGCGACGATTCTTTGCATTCGCGACTTTACTCGTGCCCTTGACCAGTGGCCTGAAGGGACCGTAGCCGACGACCCGCATGCGCCCCTTTCCGATGCCCTGGGACTCGAGGTAATCGTGAACGGCCATCGCACGGGCCAGCGACAGCGCGAGATTCGTCCCCCACCGGGACTTCGTCTTCCCGAGCGGCGTGGCATCGGTGTGCCCCTCCACGCTGACGAGGACGTCGCGATGCGCCTTCAACCAACGGATCACCGTCCGAAGGCGACTCATACCTTCCCGGGTCAGTGAATCACTGCCGGGAGGAAACATCTGTCCACCCGCGAGGCGAAGGACGGCCTCGCCGTCCCGGGTCCGAGCCACCTGGATTCCCTTGGCGGCGAGCCCGGAGACATCCACGGCGGGCTTGTCCGCGACCAGAGCCGCCGGTTGCTCCGCCGGCCGCGACTCGGCCTCCTTGAGTCGCATTCCCAGGCGAGCGTTCTCTTCGTTCAGGCTGCGGATTCTCTCCTCGGCGGCCCGATTCCGCTGCTTCAGAGCGGCCAACTCCTTGGCCTGGGCCCTCTCGACCGCGGCTTGGTCTTCCACCTGATGCTGGAGCCCCACGACCTTGTCATCCAACTCCCTGGCCCGCCGATCCGATTCGTCTTCGACGTCACTCGACGCACAACCGGAGCCCACGACCACCGCCGCCAAAACGGCACACCACAGCATCCTGTGTCGGATTCGCATCACCACTTCTCCTTCCCTTCGCACCCACGAAGGCTCTTCACGACCACGGCAAAATCAGCGACCGAGCCATTGCAAGACGACTTCGAGAATCCGCGGCCCATCCGTCATGGTGACCACCATGCCCAGGGCGAGGAACGGCCCGAAGGGGACGTAGTGGTCCTTCTTGACCAGCAGAACCGCCACCCCGATGACGCTGCCCAGAATCGAAGCGAGAGGGAGGACCAAGAGAACCCAAAAGCCCAACACCCCACCCATGGCAGCGTACAGTTTCACGTCTCCAAGCCCCATTGCGGGCTTTCGAAACGCCTTGCTTCCCAGCCAACCGATCATCCAAAGAACACCGGCCGCCAACGCTTCGCCCGCAAGCCCGTTGAGGAGTGCGTTCCACCGTGGCGCCCAGGTGGTTCCGCCCTCGATCAGGGCACAAGGCGCGGGCATCGCTGCCGGCACCAGAAACACCATCACAGGAGCCAAGACGATGCCGGGCAAGGTGAGGGCGTCGGGAAGGATTCGATAATCCATGTCGATCACCGAGAGGGCGATCAGCGAGGCCGTCACCGTCACCTGAACACCCAAGACTCCCCAGGACTCCGGGTCGATGAACGGGTACTCCAAGCCCTCCCATCCTCTGAGTCGCCATGCCAGTCCGGCGAAGACCAAAGCCGTGAACCCCTCGATCATGGGGTATCTCCACGAGATCGGCGCCTTACACCGGCGACATCGCCCTCTCAGCAAGAAAAGGAAGCTGACGAGCGGAATGTTGTCGTACCAAGCGAGTTGTACACCGCACCGGGGACAGCGTGAGCGAGTCTGCTTGACAACGGACAAGCATTCTCGAGGGAGGCGGTAGATGACGACATTCAGAAAACTGCCGACAAACAGCCCGAAGATCAGGACGAAGCCCAGAACCAGGTATTCCATGGATTCAGCCCTTTCTCTGGTGGGCCCAGTTGAACATGAAAGCGCCCGCCCCGTGCCAAGACCGGGCGGGCGCCATCAAGCTGTCATTCGTCATTCAAAGGATCAGAACTGGTAGCCGAGCAGGAACCCCTCGATAAAGGGAACGACATTGTTCGTGAGATCCGCTTCGAATTCGAAGGTCACGCGGAAGAAGCGTTTACCGTCGAGCATGTCCAACTGCGCCGGCTGCACGACACCGTTACGGGTGACGTAGGTGAGCGTCCCGGTGCTCCCCACGACATTGGCGCCGTTCACCGAGTCCGCGCCCTCCACACGAATCGTGACGAATGTTCCCGGCGGACGGTTCGCGACCGGCGGGAAGACGTCCAGGTTCAGGTAATCCGGATTCACCGTCGCGGAACCCAGGTCATAGAACAGGGTCAGCGCCGAGGAATTCTTGTTCACCGTCGTGAAGCGGGAGTGGTAGATGGCCGCATCCTGGGCGAAGGACATGCCCATCGTCCCCGGTTGCAAAAGCGATGCCCCCAGCAGACGCCGCGTCGGGGTCGGCGAGTTGGCGTTGGCCCCCACGATGACGTTCCGCATGTTGTTCATTTCGATCACGGGCGGCGGAATGTCGATGTCGGCGATCAGGTTGGGATTGACCTGGGTCCCCGTGCCATTGGCTTCCATGCGGTTGTCGTCGTAGTCGAAGGGAAGAACCAAGGGCGGGAAGGGGATGAACGTTCCCACGAGAGTGAACTGGCCCACGACATAGGTCGTCGTCGGAACCACCAGGATGGGAGCCTCGTTGAGGTTCGGGTTCTGGGGATTCGGATGACTGAAGGGCATGATCCACTCGTTTTGTGGATTGTCGAAGTCGAAGTTGACGACGTAGGGCGCAGTCAATCCGATGGCCGCCGGATTCCCCTGGGCCGTCGTATGCGAGAACTGCATCTTGAAGCCGGGATAGCTGATGGGCGACGCGCTGCCGCTGGGCGCTCCCCACTCGTACAGTTCGATCGTGTCGGCCAGGTTGTTCGGCAACTCGTTCCCATTGGTGAGGTACAGGTGCATCAAGTGACTTCCGCCCATGGAGTTCACCATGTTCATCACCGTGCTGAGGTTCTGAACGTCGGTGTCGAAAGGCGCGTTGTAGACGCAGGTGGGCGTGTTGCACGACGTGGGGTTGGCCGGCACCTGACCGTTGGGCTGAAATCCGAACTGCTGCCGGGTGCCCAAGTTGGGGAAGAAGAATGTTCCACTGAGTGCTTGGCCCCGGAGCTGTCCCGAAGGGGCGTTCAGGGGTGGGACCGGCTGATTCCATTCCGCCAAGTGATAG
>CAZLGG010000162.1:0-5867 GCA_964559135.1 uncultured Planctomycetia bacterium | reverse complement strand
GGGGGAAAAAAACGCACGACATCACCTCGTGACTCAGGCCGGTCGGCTTGCCGAAACCCCGAACGACACGATTCATCCTGTGTTGGACGTCTTCGAGTGGAACGCCTTGACCGTCATCGTCTCCGCACCTCACACCGATCTCACGTTGGCCGATCTGTTGCTCCGACGTCGGCCCATGGAGCCGACCCGTTTTCTCGACGTGGCTCTCGGACTCATGGACGCTCTCATCGCGACCCACGGACGAACTCCACCGCTTTGCCACGGGCGACTCGGACCGGCTCACGTCCTGCTCGACACGAAGGACCGGGTGCGCCTCACGGGTTTCGGCTCCGCCCGCAGCACGACCGACCTCGATCTCCACGACGAGGCGGGCCCCTTCCTCATTCACGGTGCGCCGGAGGTGTTGCTCGGGGAGCCGCCGACCCCCGCGTCGGACCTCTACTCCCTGTCGGTCCTCCTCTACACGATGGCCGCGGGACGGCCCCCTTTCGAAGGAACGGGGTATTCCGTGATCCTGGCGCACCGCCGTCACCTCCCTCCCGCCGCACCCATCGAAGCCGTCGACGAACGCCTGGGAGGCTTCGGCGCTCATATCCTCGACGGCATGGAAAAATCACCAAAGGATAGGCCGTCGTCTATAGAGGAGATGCGGGCCGCGTTGATCCGGTGCTGGGCGTCGGGCCGCTCCTGAACACCAGGCGACTCGAAGAGCTCGGACGCGATAAGAGTTCGCCCTAAAAGTGCTTAGACGCTATACCATGGGCACGGGATGAACCGATAATTGGGAGGAGAGACGGAATGAATAGGACCGCTGTCGGACAGTTTTCTCTGTGACCACCCTCGCACGCATCGCTCGCATCGTCGCCCTCGCCTTGGCCGCCGCCATCGTGTGGCGTGCGTGGGTTCTCGCGGAGACTCTGGGGGCAGAGCGTCGCATTCGAAGTCTCGAGACACGAGACGGAGGTCCCGTCGACGGCCCGGACCAGATTCTTCGGACCTTGAACCACCTTTCTTCCGACACGCTCACGCCGAAACAACGCATCCGGGTCGCCGCCCTTCGACGCGAGGCGGCCCTTCGACTCTTCCTCACCCGGGCGCAACTCGATTTCCCGGGGGGCGAGAGCCGCACCCTCGCCGAACTCGGCCTGGGGGCTCTGGGCGTCGATCCGGCGGACGCCACGGGGACCCCTTGGTCCCTGACGCTGGATGACGCCACCGCAGAACTCTTGGGCCCTCTCGCCGTCAACGGTCGCCCCCTCGACCTAGTCGACGGAAAAGCCGCCATCCCGCTTCAGGGGGAGTCGAGCCTTCGCTTGGCGGCCCGCGGCGAGGCGGATCGCCTGACCCCTCTCATCTCCTATCCGGTCATCGTCGACGACCAGGCCCCGGAATGGACCGTCCAGGTGGGCGACGCGCCGTCCGAAGCGCCGCCGGACGAGGAACTCTTCGTTCTTCCCGACGAGACCGTCTCACTCTCGGTGAAGGACTTGTCCCTTCTTCTGGACGCGCGGGTTCGGTATCGCGGCGAGGTCGTCGCGCCAACGTCATCCGGCCGAAGCCTTCGCCAATTCGTCATCCCCCATCCCCTTTCCGGGGAAGCCGCGGGCGGTGTTCTCGAGTTCTCCGCGGTGGACGGCGCCGGTCACACAACGCATGCGCGTCTCCGCATCCAACGGATGCCCCGGCGGCTTCGAGAGATTCGCCACGGGGATCGCGTGGTCCCCGAAGGGGGACTCGTGACGACTCCACCGCCGTCCACGGTGCTCGCTTTCTTCGCCGACGGCCTCGCGCACAACGAGTCGCTCCGGCTCCGCGGAGGGGTTGACGCGGTCTTGCAACCTTTGCCCGCCGACGGCCCGAGCGGTGTCGTCTTCCGAGTTCCCGCCACGAACGACGCCGTCACCTGGGCGATCCAGGTGGTCGACGACCGCAACCAAGTCACCGAGGAGTTGGGCGTCGTGCGGGTCCAAGGGGACATACGGCCGCCGCGGATCACACTCGTGGACGCAAAGGGCGAACCCCACACCCTGGAGACCATCCCATTTCTCGGTCCGACCGAGTACACCCTTTTGATCGAGGACGAAAGCTCCCTGACCACAGGCAAGATCAAGGCCCGCGCTCGCGAAGGCGTCCGCCTCGGGACACCCCGACTCAGAGAGGGGCGATATGAGCGGAAAATCGCGGTCTCCGCGCCGGGACGCCTCCGCGTGGAAGCGACGGATCAGGTGGGCCAACGGCTCACGAAGGACTTCGTGTTCGAAACTCCCTCGGCGACGGTGGACGACGACGCTCCCAGCATTCGGCTGACGCTGGGAGAGATCGAGATCCCCTCGGGAGGCGAGGACAAGTTCCTCTGGAAACCGTCTTCACCGCTGATTCTGACGGTGGAAGACCCCTCCGGGCTCGAACCCTTGAACCTCGTCCATGGTCGCGTTCTTCGCAAACTGGAGGAAACGGGGACGCTTCGCCGATGGCTGCTCGAAGCCAAGGGCCCCATCGCCGTCGAGGCCAGCGACAAGCACGGCCACGTGGCGAGGAGGAGCTTCAATTTGAATCTCGTGACGGCTCCCCCCGTCATCGTCAGCATCGCCGGTCGCAAGCCCAAGGCGGGTGAACCCCTCGTCATTTCCCGGCTTCCGAGCGCCATCCGCTTCACCGCGGAGCAGCCCCCCCTGCTGGACGGCCCCATCGAAGCCGTGTTCGTCGGATCGGACGGGAAGGTCGTCCCCTTGCCTTCGAAGGCCGGATCCGGCACGATTCCAGATGAAAAGGGCATTTCCGAGGGTGCCGGAATCTTGCGGTTGAGGTTCCACGCCCTGAATGGCGTCTTCGACGTCGCGGAAGTTCCCATTGTCATCAAGCGCGCCGGTTGAAGGAGGGCGACCCGTGCAGATCGTTTTGAACCACCGTTCCGGGAGCCGGGAAGGCCAGGTCGAGGTGCTTTCTCGGGAGTCCATACTCATCGGGCGCGGCGACGAAAATGACGTCGCCCTCGATCCGTTCCAGGACCCCACCGTGTCCACGCACCACGCGGAGATCCGCGTCGAAGCGGGCAGCCTCATCCTGTATGACATGGGAAGTCTCAACGGAACGTATCTGAACGGCCAGCTGGTGCGTCGTGCCGAATTGCAGCCGGGCGATTTGATCGGCCTGGGACGCGAGGGCCCCCGCCTCAAGTTCGAAGTGAAGGGCTGGACGGAGGCGCAGCCCGTCCCGGCCGGGGAACCGAGAAAGACTCCCGTCGAGCCCCGCTCTGGCAGCACGCGCCTCGAGATGCGGATTCCGGAACTCGGCGAGGACTTGGCCCCGAAGAGCACGACGGCGCTCGTCATCGTCCTGAGCGTGATCGCCATCGCCCTTTTGGCCTGGTTCCTGTTCGCCTGATGCCGAAACCCGCAGTCGGCATCCTCCCCCTCGTCGCCTTGGCCGCCACGCTGTTTCTCCTGGGCGTTCACCTCGCGGAGATCGACGCGCCCTTCGACGCCTCGCTCGGTGGCACCACGAGTACGTACTACGGCCTTGCCGCGCGCAACTTCGAAACCCATGGCCTCATGGCGTTGCGCCTCCGCCCAGCTCTGTTTGCCCAACCCACGACGACGGAAACGGCCTACTTCTACTACAACCATCCGCCGTTCCCGCACCTGATCACGTATCCGGCCTACCACGCCTTCGGACGGAACGAGCAGGCTCTACGCATTCCCATCTTCGTGCTCCTTCTCGTCACCTTGGCCGGGGTGTGGTGGGTGGCGCGGCGGGCCGCGTCGCCGCTGGGAGGCTGGTGGGCCCTTGCCCTCGCGGCGAGCACGCCGATGCTCCACGAGTACGGAAGCATGGTGGATGCCCCCATGTTTTCGCTGGCATTCCTTGCTCTGTCCTATCTCGCGTTTCAGCGCCACGCCGCACGGCGGAAGTTCGGGACTCTCATGCTCTGGTTCGCAGTCGCCTTCCTGGCGGCTCTCACCGACTGGTTCGCCTATTTCCTCGTACCCTCCCTGTGGATCTGGCTGCTGCTCGCCTCGAATCTGGAGAGGCGACGACGACTCGCCGCCGCGGCGGCACTCCCGTTCGCCGCGGGGTTTCTCGCCTATCTGAGTTGGCTTCTTTGGGCGACAGGCAGCGCCCAAGGTGCGATGGATGAGATCAAACCCCTGCTCGGCGTGGCCGGTGTGGCCTCATCCGTCGACTACTCGAGCTCCATGGCCCGATGGTTTCTCCAGGGCTGGACCTGGGCCTTGCTCGTCCCGGCGATGATCGGTGCGGTGCTCTCCGTCCGCCGGAGAGGCCCTCTCATCCGGGCGGCGTGGGTGCTCACCTTGGCGGGACTCCTTCCCGCGCTCGTTTTCCAGCAACGTGCGGCGGTTCACGAGTTCTGGATTCTCCAAGCGGTGCCCGGCCTCGCCCTCATGGGCACGATTCCCGCCGCGGCCCTTCGGGAGCGGGGATTCCTCGGGATCAAGGCGGGGGCCATTCTGCTGGCCGTTCTCGCGGGGTGGGGCTCCCATTCCGGATGGCGACTTCGAAGGCACTACGCCACGACGCTCTACGAAAAAATGGGTGAGGACCTGAATCGGCATCTCGGACCCCGAGACGTCGTCCTCACCCCCCAGGACCTCTCACCGGTGGCGTACTACTGCCAGGCGGCCATGATCCCGATGGTTCGAAATCTCCAAGGGTTTCGCATGATCGTCCGCGCCCTCGTCCCGTGGATGGACGAGGTGGAAGACCTCGCCCTGATCTGGCCGGACTTCGCACCCCGGGTGCCGGAGATGAAACCTGTTCTGGGAGCCCTGATTGATGGGAGAAAAATCGACTTCGGCCGCGGGCAAGCGGCGCTGCTTTTCCTGAACAAGAAGCAGGCTCAGGATCTCTGAGACGCGTCAAGTCGTCGGAGCGGATTGAGCCTGGTATTCGAACCGCATGCGCGAGGCTCCGACACGGACGATGTCGCCCGGCTTCAAGTGACGCTTGCCCACGACGCGCTCCTCGTTGACGTAGGTGCCGTTGGTCGAGCCCAGGTCTTCCAGGCAAAAGCCCGTACCCGTGAACGTCAGAACCGCGTGGTGTCGGGAGATCTCCTTGTCGTGGGGACGGATGTCCAGGCGGAGGTCCCTGCCGATGCGAGAGACCGGTCGCAATCCGAATCGGCGCCCCTTGTCCGGCCCTCCCACGACGACCAGATAGGCCTCGAGTTCGGACACGTCGGTCATCTCGAAGGCCTCGCCGGGTTGGAATCCTTCGTGGAAGGGGATCGTATCGCCGGCATCCTCGAACTCCGGGATGGACGACTCCTCCAGGAAATCAGAGCTTTCGTCGGCCACGGACGACGCCGGGCGCAGGTCGCCACCGCCGAAGCCGGGGAGCACCTCGGGCTTGGGCAAGAAGGCGAAGAGGAGATATCCAAGAAGGATGCCCAAGACGGCTCCGCCCCCGTAGAGGAGTCCGGTGCCGAGGGAGGCCGCCATTCCCGGTGCGATGCTGGGCATGAACAGGGCGAGGAGCATGACCGCAGCGGCAGCGGTCGCCCCGATGGAGATGCGCGTCCCCTTGGAGAGTCCCTTCGACTTGGGCGGCGAATCCACGGTGCCCGCGACCTTCTGTAGCTCGTCCACCTTCACGTAACGGGTCATCGCGCGACCGGACGGAATGACGATGTCGCGTTGGACGAGGTCCGGGAAGGACTTCGCCAGGTCCTTCATGAACTCCTTGGCCGTCTTGTAGCGCGCCTTCGGGTCCTGAGCGAGGGACTTCATGAGGATCCGCTCGAGTTCGGGCGGGATCGGTCGGTAGGTCGAGGGCAGAGTCGGTTCACCCTGACAGACGCGGCGCGCGAAACTCACCAAAGGCTCATTCTCGCGGGTGAACTCGAA
>CAZLGG010000161.1:0-6195 GCA_964559135.1 uncultured Planctomycetia bacterium | reverse complement strand
ACGACGCCCTGCCCGCCGCCGACTGACCCGGCGCGTTACCACTGCGCCAGGTCACCCTGCAACCATGGGGGCCGCCGGACGTTTACGTCTATTGGGCGGAGACGGAACGCCGAGGTTTCCCCCTCGCGGACATGTGGACGAAGGATTCGGCGGAAACGAATCTTCCCGCCGGCCGTTATCGAGTCGGCCGTGCTCAGCGGAAGGACAACGCGTTCGAGTTCACGGCAAAGCCCCACCTGGTGGATCTCCACGCGGGGGACGAACTCGAGCTGACCATCGACTGAGAGCCCGGGCGGTGCCCACGGCGCCAGCTCAATCCTCCGCCGCGATGGATGCCAGCATCCCTCTACCCCGGGCGATCCAGCGGTCGCGGCTGAAGCTCCAGGCCATGAGGGCCCCCTTCGCCGTCGTGGTGATCGTTACCGCCCAGAAAACCCCCTCCACGCCCCAATCCAGCGCGTCGCAGAGCCACCAGGCCAGGGGCAGGCGCGCCAGCGTGAAGACCGAGATGATCCACATCGGCGGCAGCGTGTCACCCGCCCCGCCGAAGGCTTCATACAGGACGATCTCGACCGCAAGCGGGACCTGACTGAGCGCCACGATCCAAAGATAGGTGCGTCCGTATCCATGGAGGACTTCCTGCCCCGGCGCGAAGAACTCGAGCATGGGTTCGCGGAAGAAGACGAACACGGCACTGGCAAGGAGCGCCAAGCCGGACCCCAGAGCGACCGCGAGCCAGGCGCCGCGACGGGCGCGCATGGGGTGGCCCGCCCCCAGATTCTGACCCACCCAAGCGGCGGCCACGGTAGCCACCCCCACCAACGACGCCCAGGAGATGGACTCGATTTTTTGACCGATGGCGAAGGCGCCCAGAGCTTCGTCGCCGAACGGGGCGAGGAAGCTCGCAAGCCCGAGAAAGGTGAGGCAGTAAAGCAAACCGCCGCCCGCGGCGGGCGCGCCGATCTTGAGGAAGCGGAGATACTCCGAGCGTAGCAGCATCCGCCCCCAGGGGCGAAAGGAGACGTGCCCTCGGCGAATGATCAAAAGGAGCCCCGCGAGGACGGCCGCCATGCGACAGGCCACCGTGGCCCAGGCCGCGCCGACGACGCCGTGTCCGGCCACGGGCC
Source organism: uncultured Planctomycetia bacterium (assembly GCA_964559135.1). Classification (GTDB taxonomy): domain Bacteria; phylum Planctomycetota; family DRQF01; genus DRQF01. The sequence goes on along the minus strand of CAZLGG010000161.1, from coordinate 5,068 downwards.
CCCATCCGAGAACGAGGATGGGATCGAGGACGAGATTCAGCAGGAGGGCGCCGGACAAGAGCAAGACGGGGCTCTTCGTGTCGCCCCGTGCCCGAAAGACGGCGTCCACGGTTCCGAAGCCGAAAATGGACAGGGCCCCACCCAACAGGACCCCCAGATAGTCCCGGGAGAGTTGAGCAGCGCCGGGCTCGACCCGCGTCCACGCCACCACCCAGTCCCGCAGAGGCCATCCCACGACGAGCGCCACGACCCAGAGCAAAAGGGCGAAGACGAATCCGCGAGCGGCGGCGCGTCTCGCACGGTCCTCCATCCCCGCCCCCACGGACTGGGAGACCACGGCGAGGACGGCGGTGACCACCATGTGCTCGAGGGAGAAAAGGCACCAGAGGCCGTAGGTGCCCACGGCGAGGGCCGCCAGCTCCGGTCCCGGTTCGGCCAAGCGCCCCACCCAGAAAGCGTCCACCACCTCGAAGAGGGCGAAGAGGATCTGCAACCCCACGGCCCCGGGCAGAAGCGACCGCATGTGTTCACCGAATCGTCCCTGGGTGAGGTCCCTCTCCATGGGGGAGGCTATCCGTCCCCGGGCGCACGGCAAGACATCGGAATCCCGCCGCTTGATCTTCACCCTGCACCGCATATATTCATCGAACCGACGGAGGTGCGATTGACCCACCCCCCGCATCCCCATCGGCGGAGTCTGACTCCAAACCCGGGGCGTGGCGCAGCCTGGCTAGCGCGCTTGAATGGGGTTCAAGAGGTCGGAAGTTCGAATCTTCTCGCCCCGACTGCACACAAGGGCCTGTCATAAATCACCTTATGACAGGCCCTTGCCTTTTGTTCGGCAACCGCAAGATGCCCCCTGAACACACTTCGAACACAGGTTCCCGCGCCATCTCCGACTGATCCGGGCCCCTATATCAGGGGCGTTGACCCGTTGGTCAAGGGCCGAGGGGACCCGGGGAAGAGCGAACCGGAGCGGAGCTCTTCTGTGGGCTCGGCCCGGCCCGCCGCAGGCGCCCCCCCCCGCCGATGGTGGAGCCGCCGCGCAGAAAGACCTCGTCGACCATCCCATGCCAGTCCTGCATCGGCGACTGGGCTTGTTTCACGCCTTGCCATGACCCCACATTTGCACCTCCCCAGCCCCCGTGATCATTCCCTCAAAGCGACATTCCTTACCCCGCCGCGCACAATCAAGAAAAACTTCCAGAATTTTCGGTCTTCTCAGCCATCTCAGCATGGAGCCCTAGTGGATGTCGAGATTCCAACGCCTCTCGATACCCGAATCCGAGGGACGGCACACCCCGGTAGCCCGAACAGTCGGCCCGAACTCGGGCCGGAATCGTCCGTCAGACTTTCCGGAATCGAGCGGTCAAACTTTCCGGAACCCACAGCCGCCAAGTTCAGGCTTCGAACCAGATCGCGAGATGAGAAGTGGACTCTCAATCGGGCGGGAAGCCGGCGTTGATGGTGAGGACGTCCAAATCCCGGACAGAGGCGTAGGGGATGAAGCCCGCGGCGGGAGCGTGGACCGTGTAGAAATCCGAAACCAGATTCGGCAGGGTCAGGTACTCGATGTTCAAGACGGGAATCGCCGCCGCGGTGAACTGGGCGAGTAGCCCCAACCTGTAGGTGTCAGGGGCATAGGGATTGTTCTCGTCGGCGCTCCCCGTGTAGAAGACGTCCTCGACGCCGATGGCGTCGATGGTCTCGAAGTAGCGCTGTTTCATGAGAGCGGCCATGGCCTGAGGCGACGTGGGATCGCCGGGCTGGAGCGTATCGGCGGGATAAAAGCCGTCGGTGATGATCGTCGAACCGTTTTGGGGAACGATCAGGAAGTTGGGGCGGCCCCTCACCACTCGGGCGTGATGGGCGATCTCGAGAACGAATTGGACCATCTCGCGCGCCGCATCCCGGCGTAGGTTCACGCCCCCTTCCTCGGAGGGACCGAAAAACTCGAAGGCATCGATGATGTCCAGATAGACCCCATCGAAGCCCTGGTCGATGATGCGGTCCAGGTAAGACATTCCCAAGGTCGCATTGCCGTGAATGATCACGTCTTTCCACGCCGGGTCCCAGTACTTCACCTTGAAATTCCCGGCGAATTGGGGGTTGGCCTGGGCCACCAGATTTGGATCGATCAAGGGCCAATACCAACGGTAGTCCTCCGCTTCTCCGATGGACATGTAAGCCAATCGGATTCGCTGGGGCTCCGCGGGCGACTGCAGCGCAGCCACGTCCGCGGGCATGAACTCCGTGCTTCCGTCGGAAGAATAATCGGTGATCGAAAGGTCGAAAGCGGTGGCGGCGATGGGCCCCAGAGACAGGTTCGCGCCTCCGGGCCCCTGGAGTTGATAGGTGTAGTCATTCACCTGGGCCATGGGCAAAGGAGCTCCGAGGGTCACGTGAAGCCCCTCGGAGAGAAGAACCTGGGCCGCGGGAGTCACGCCCACGACCTGGGCATACGTGGTCAAGCCCACGAGACCGGCCAAGTTGGGAATGGATTGCTCGAGAACGAAGGGCGCCGGCCCCGCGACCCCCAACGGGATGATTTGAAGATTCGGCCCGAGGTCGAGATCGAAGGTGTAGCCTGCGTACGAGGTTGGACCTCCCCCCGAGTCCAGAAGAAGCACCAAATTGGTGCCGGGATCGGCAGTGATTTCCAATCGCAACGTCCCGCCGATAACGGGATGGCCCGCGAAGAGCATCGTGGGGGCCATCTGGCCGGCTGAGGGCAATGCGGCGGCACAAACAAGACAAAAAACCGCCATGGGCAGGATCCGCAAGCGCTTCATGAACCACTCTCCTCGAAATCGATGGACACGAGAGTATAGAGGATCATCCAGCATCCTTGCGGGATCTCATGAGCCCGCCATCTCCCAGCGTCAAAAAAGAGTGAAGGCCCTGGCCCAACCCTTCGGGACCGCGGCCAAAGCAAAGATCGATCTGCCGATCCTTTCTCAACGCCGACGGGCACGCGGACATCGTTCTTGCCGCGGAGGAAGCCGCAATCCTGTTCGGCGACGGCACCCGGCGGAATTCGGCGGCGATGGGACGGTGGACTGATTGCTCCTGAGCGCGCTCGGATCGCCTCTGCTTTCCGGTCAAGGAAGCCTCGTCAGTGGCGCGGCAGGCGCCATGCCATCGACCCGGCGGGCCCCATCGGATACACGGCCTCCAACGGGCTGAAGGGGGTCACCCCCTGACGACCAGGTTCGATGACCGCGGCTGCGGGGAACCGCCGCTGCCGGGGTCGCCCCCTCATCGTTCAGAACGCTCAAGGAATGAAGAGCATGGCAAGCCCGTTGGAGGCGAAGGCGCCTTGGGGGGCGGAGGCGTTGAGCTCGAAGAATTGGAGGAAAAACGTCAGTCCCGCCACGGTGGGCTGTCGGAGGTCGAGGGGAAAGGATACTCCCCCCTGGGGACCGTATGCGACCGGCATGTTCAAGAAAAAACCCGGCGTCGTGTCCACGAGAAGGACGAGGCCGAAGATCGGCATGGCGGCGGGAAAGGCCGAGAGCAGGGCGGCCCCCGAAGAAAGCGGCGCCGCTCCCGTGAGCTGACCCGTGCCCTGAGCCGGGCCCGCTGAGCCCACGCCAGGTTGGAAGGAAAGGTCCAACGTGTTGGCCGGGCTCGCCGCCACTCCATAGCGAATCGCCCCGCCCAGTGACCGTAAAGTGATCTTCCCGAGAAAAGTGGTGGCATCGACCGAGGCACCTATGATCTCGGCGAACCCGTCACCGTCGATGTCGCCGGAGAGATGAAACACACCGACCGACGGAGGAAGGAGAACCGTTCCGCCCGCTCCGGAAAAAAGAAGGTTGTCGACGGCGATGTCGTTCACGCCGTCCCCGTCAACGTCCTTGCCGGCATCGAGTCTGATGCCAGTGGGGCCGGGGGCCGAAGGAACGATGGTGAAAAGGAGGGACCCGTCGAAGCCCGAGTACACCGGGGCATTCAAGGCCTGCAACAACCCAAACCCCGGAGTCGTGAAGACGAAGTCGTCGAAGCCGTCCTGATTCAGATCGCCCGTACCCGCTACCGCGCGACCGAACGGCACACCCGCTTGAGCTGCCTGAAACGAGTGCAGCACCGATCCGTCGAAGCCCGAGAGGACCTCGACCCGTCCGGTCGCCGTGGGAGGACAAAGGAAGGGGACCACGAGATCGTTCCCGACGATGACATCCGCGAAACCATCTCCGTTCACGTCGCCGGCGCCATCGATACTCGAACCGAAACGCAGATCGGCCTGTGCCCCGAGATGGCTGAAGAGAAGCGATCCGGAGACGCCGGAGTAGATGTGAACCTCTCCCGTAAGGGGACCGGCCGATGCCGCGAGGGGATCGCCGACGGCGAAATCTCGTACACCGTCGAGATCCACGTCTCCCACCCCCGCGACGACCTGCCCGAATCCGTTCATCGTCGGGCTCTGAGTGGGTGTCTGGAGGAGGAAGAGGAGACTCCCGTCGAAGCCCGAAAAAACCCGCGCCTTCCCCGTCGACGCGAACGGCAAAGACCCGCCGAAGCTCCCGACGATGACATCGTCGAACCCGTCGCCATTCACATCGCCCAGTCCGTCCACGGAGACGCCCAAACCTTCCCCGGGAACCCCCGTCCACTGATGGAGGACCGCACCATCGCTACCGGAAAGAACTTGGGCGATTCCCACCTGGGGCTCTCCCACAACGATATCGGGCACGCCGTCTCCATTGACGTCGCCCGCGTCGGCGGCGATGACCCCGAAGTCGATGGTGCTGCCGGTGGCGGTCCATCGGGTCGCCACTTGCTGCGCGATGGACGTCCCACCCGTCAAGAGCACGGTGAGAAGAAGAAGTCCCGTTCTTGACATCCCGTGTTCCCTCATCATGAGGTCTCTCCTCTGGGTGACTCAGCCGGGCAACGCGCTCCATCCAATCAATCAGATTAGAGATCCGACCGATTCGGGTCAAGCGGAAACGAGGCCGCTCGGGAGAAACGACCGGCGAAGCCCTCGGGTTGGTCCGCCAGCGAGCCATGGGCCTGGGAGCATGGAGTTCGATCACGGGAGAAACCATGGCGCGCGGCGAGGGCA
>CAZLGG010000160.1:0-6362 GCA_964559135.1 uncultured Planctomycetia bacterium | reverse complement strand
GTCGAGGCGCCGATAGGCATCGAACTCGTGACTCCTCGAGGTGTCGTGCGTGGCGGTGTCTTGGGTCATGGCGTTCTCAGCTCCATCCCGTTCCGGCGAGAGCAAGTCCCGTCGCCGCCTCCCACCCCATGAGACGGTTCATCCACTGGACGGCGCCCCCCGCGGCGCCCTTGGTGAGGTTGTCGATGACCGTGAGGACGACCACGTCGCGTCCGTCGACGGCGATGCCGAGGCGGGCGTCGTTGGTGCCGACCACATGCTTGAGAGCCGGCGGGGAGCCGCTCACGCGTACGAAGGGGCTCATGCGGTAGAAATCCCGGAACACCTGGACGAGATCCTCCGCGGACGCCGGCTGGGTCAGACGTCCCACCAAGGTGGCGTGGATGCCCCGGGCGAAGGGGCCCGAGTGGGGGATGAAGCAGAGGTGTGGCTCCTCCGCGGCGCGACCGATGAGGCGTTTCATCTCGGGCACGTGGCGATGGGCGAGGGGAGCGTAGGCCTTGAGGTTCCCGTGGCGCGTGGGGTGGTGAGTGGCGGCTTTCGGTTCGCGCCCGGACCCCGTGCTGCCCGTCACGCAGGACGCCACGAGGGGGCCCTCCACGAGACCGCCGGCCACCAGCGGCCGGGCCGCCAGCGTGACGGCGGTGGTGAAGCAGCCCGGGTGGGCGACGAGGCGCGAGGGGGTTTGACTCTCGAGGTCGGGCAGCCCGCAGAAGAATGCATCCGCAAGGTGGGGCGCGCCGTGGGGCACTCCGTAGACGCATTCGAAGGCCTCGGCCGACCCCAGGCGGAAATCCGCCCCCAGGTCCACGACGTGCGCGGCGTCGCCGGTGCGGGCCAAGACGTCGTCCAGAAACGTGGCGGATTGACCATGGGGCAAGGCCGAGAAGACGGCGACGGGGCCCGTGGTCGCGGCCACCCAGTCTCCCGCGCCCTCGAGGTCGATGAAGCGATCCGCGCCGGCCACGGCGGCGAGGTGGGGGTGGACGTCTTCCACGAGGGTTCCCGCGAACGTGCGCGAGGCGGCGACGGGGGCGAGACCCGGGTGCCCGTAGAGCAGCCGGAGGAGTTCTCCGCCGACGTAGCCGGAAGCGCCGGCCACCAGCGCAGGAACCGTGCCGTCGATGGTCGGACCTACCACGCCTCGTCCTCCTCTTCCTGGAGCCCGTGCTGGGTGCGGGGCGCACCGATCCCGAGGGCGCCCATGATGACGTCGGCCAATTGTGTCCGGTCGGTTCGCGCGTTGGCGCAAGGCACGTCGCAAAGGGATGTGATCACGCTCGTGCCCGCTTCGTTGTCGGTGGCGGGGCCCGTGACCACCGTCGCCGCGATGCCATGTTCCTCTTCCAGACGGCGCACGCCGCCCCACGCGGCCACGGGGTCGTTGGCCGCGAGAACGACGGCGCCGAAGGCAGCGCGAAGATCCGGGGAGGAGAGGATCGCGTCCACACCGTAGGGCCCGAGAAGTCCGTCGCCCAACTCGCACACGATGACGTCGGGCTGGGGTGCCGCCAGCCGGTTGAGCAGCGTGCGCGCGAGGCCGGGAGCGTTCTTGGGTGTCGTCGTGACCACGCCGAGGTCGGTGAAGATGGCGACTTCGCGGGCGCCGGCGTCGGACATGGCGTGGATGTCCCGACGAAGGCTGACCCCTGTGGCCTTGGCCGCGTGCACCACGAGGCGGCGGCGCGCCAGGGCCTGAATGAGAGCGGTGCAGGCGAACGTCTTGCCGGCACTCATGGCGGTCCCCGCGACGGCCACCACGGGGACGCCTTGCGTGGCGACGGCCTCGTCGAGGCGGCTCTGCCCGTGGGCGATGGTGGCGGGGATGCCGCGTCTTTGCCCGAGGTAGGGGAAGTGGAGGACTTGCCCGAGAACCTCGCATTCCCGGGGTGGTCCCACGTCCGGGCTCCACGCCTGGCAGTCCCCGAGGACGCCGCCGAGGTTGAGAATGTGGATGCGGTCGCCCGGGCGCAGGGAGGAGGGGAGACGTCCGGCGTAGCCACGAAGCGCCCGGCGATGCCCCAGACACCCGGCGATGACGTCACCGGGTTGGAGATCGCTGAATCGACCCGAAACGAGTTCCATGCGGGAGTAGGTGGTTTTCTCGCTGACGACGCGGACGGCCACGATGTCGCCTTCGCGGCAGGGAAGCTCCCGCCCGATGCGGACATCGTGCCCAATCCGCCCGTTGAGGGTCACGGACGCCACCTTGTCGAGGATCAGCCGCCGCATGGGATCCCCTCCTCGCGGCGCTTCGCCTGCTCTCCCATCCCCCACATCCCTGTGGCCATGTCCCAATCTCCTCGGTCTCATGATGTTGCACTATATGCGCATAGATATGCGTTTCAAGGCCGAAGCTTCCCCGGAAACGGTCAAGGGGAACGGACCCATCCCGCCGATGTGTCCACCCAAACGGGTGAGGTCCGACCCTGGGCAGGCCCCATGAAGGGTGACAGGAATACCGAGGCGGGAGGCGGTGCGGGTTCTTTGACGGAAAGTCGCCGCAATCAGCGAATCGGATCCCAGTTTCTGTCCATCCGCCTGCGCACCGAGATGTCGGCCGCCCCCCTGATGGCGGTGGAGGAACAGTTGTTCAGGGCATCCAGGAGGGTCATCGGGCCCCATTGCGTCACACTCTCCACGTCAATGACATTCAGGGACTTGATGGGTCGCGCGAACTTTTTTCTCATTGTCCCCTCATTCACGATGATGCTCCCCAGAACGAGCGCAACCCTTCGGCCGATCAGGCCGTTCAGGTATGCTGTGAGGGGTTCTGCGGTGGCGTCGTCCAGCATGGGGCGGAGAATCACGTCGGCAGGGTATCGCAACACCTCGATCTCCTTGACGTGGCCGGTCAGTTCAAAGTAAGGATAGGCTCCCCCGGTGGCTCCTCGATCCGGCGAGTACGCCTCCCCCGAATAGACCCACTCTGCTTGCCCGAACTCCTCGTCTCGCCTGATGTGGTCCAAGAGTTCCGCGAATTCCCCCGCCGCCAGACTCTTGAATTCCGGCTTGGGGCGATAGAAGCAGAGTCGAAGTCGTCGACCCTGCGAGGGCTCGGAGCCCTCAGCAATCTCTGTCCCCGCAGCGCGCGCCTTCGCGTCGCGAAGGGCGGCTTCATAGCCGGGGTCGTCCTCTTCCGCGATGACGCATATTCGAAGCGGACCCAGCTGCACGAGCGCGAGCTCGACGAGGGTGTCGGCATCGACGTCGGAACTCTGAGGAACGGAAACCGCGATGCTCTGACGGGGAGCATCGTAGTAGATGCGAGCCCCCACCATCTGCGGCACCCGCAGAGACCGGAGGGTGTCGATGAACTTCAGCGTATCGACCACCGCGTTTCCGGGACGGGTCGATCGGACCGTGAACTCCAAGAGGTGTTCGTCCTTCCTGAGCGAAGCGAATGGGGTCGGGTTTCGCCAGGGAGCCCGTGACCCAGCCTCCCACCATGCCGAGCGCAAACAAGAACACGGCGCCGCCCGCCAACACGACCCGAGGGATTCCCGGGGAACGTGAAGGCCGAACTTCGGAGGCGCTCGAGCTCTCGGAAGGATTCAAGTTTTGCTTCCCTGCGGTTTCCCCTTGGATTCTACCACGGCCTATCGATCCGGGGGCATCGATAGCTCGTCCAAGAACTCACGAATGAGACGATCAATCCGACTTTCCGTGGGCGCAGCCGTGCCCCCACCTCCTCCCGGTGGCTGGCCTGGAGGCGTTGGATTTCGACTGGCGATAGCGCCTCAACGAATACGGACGAGCCAACTGCGCGGCAGTTCCGCTTGCGAGCCGGATTGGATGGCGATCGTCGCCCGCCCGCCGGCAACGGGTAGATTCAGCGTGAGCTTTCCTGGAGATGCTCCCTCAGGGAGGCTGAAGTGGTGAACCCCTTGAGATATCCACGACGGCGCCTCGTCATTCAATAGCGGAACGCCATCCAGTTTCGTTCCGGCGTCCAGGTCGACCGTGACGGGTAGAGGCCCAGACAAACGACTCGAACTCAGGTTGCCCTCCAGGACCATCACTGCCAAATCGATCGATCCGGAAAGGTGTATGTCATAGGCCTTGCTCTTGATCTCGACGACCTCCTTCCCCGAACGACACAGCACGTCCCCCGAAGACACGTTCCGAGAGGACGTCGATAGGCCTAGTGAAAGAAACCCTTCTTCCGTGCGAATTCCGGACACAGTGATCTTCTTGACGGTGGGTCGATCGCTATATATCAATGAGAAAACGTATTCCTGAGGACAGTCCACGCTTCGCAAAGAGAATCCGCCACCCGTCACGATGTCAGACACGATATCGATGACACCTTGCAACGTGCAATCCCGGCCTGTGGACATGTGACACTTGAATAACAGGTCGTAGCGACCTTCCGTAAGTACAATCGGCTCACGGGAAGAAGACCATCGCAACCCCGAGGCTTGCCGCTTTATCGACCACACCAAACCATCGACGCCATCACCCGGCGTAACTTGGATTGAGACCCTCAGAGCATCGAATACTTGCCATCCAACGATCAAACACGCTGTAGCGACGAGACACCATGCCGCGATTTTTTCTAGGCTGCGCACCCTCATTCAGATAGATTCGTGTTCGGAATTCTTGGATCAAACAAACTAAAATGGCGGTTCGCCGTGGCGGTGGTACGTACCGGGCGTACGAAAACGCAAGCGTTCGAATTCGGCGGTCCGCCTCCTCGACCAATCATGATGCCAAGGTCCTGAGAAGTAGTCCAAGGGATTGGCAGTAGAGTAAGAATAGGTCGCGCCGTAGGCGGAAAATGGAAGAGAACACTTGACCCCACACTCGTCGAGGAACTTCCGAACGAATGTGTTGCTGTTCGGACCAGGATAGATCCTGTAGAGGAATCGGGCACGGTACTGTTTTGCCTTGGATGAAGTTATACACCTGCACGGATCTGCTGAGATCTTGTTCTTGTCCTCATGACAGGAGTATCTGAGTACGCAGACTTTGTTCGAGGGTTCCATTGAAGTGTTGTTGTAGGGTTCTCCTGGAGAAACATCATATAGATCTGATCCTGGATGAGTTAGGTGAGTCCAAAGGTGATCATTGCTTCCCTCTTTTGGACTTCTGTGCACCTCGAAACGCTCCCAACGATCGTCGCAATGACGTATCTCGATCCAAAGGTGGACCGGCGGTGGAATCGTGAATCCGAAGAGGCTACGAAACAGCCAATGGAGGCCACGAATAACCGATCCATAGACAGTGACTTGGCAAGTCTTGAGGAGTTCAGGTCGATCGTGGTCGGGATAGACGTAACCCTGGTTGGTCCCATCACTCATGTCGATGTGGCTGGAGTTCACCCGTTCCGGAGCGAGCGGTCTTCGCGTATTGGTCTTTCGATTTGCGCCGTCTCCTATCCCGTGGTGACTGCCGTCCGCCATGGCGCGAGGGACAGGGGACGTCCGCTGTCGGTGGGTTCCGGGGACAGGGAAGGATTCGGGGTGTCTGGACGATAAACCGTTCTGACGAAGGGGATCGCTGTTTCGATTCCTTTCGGCGGAATGGAGCGTGAGTGGCTTCATGTGGTTTGCAGTGGGGGATCCTGGGGCTATTCGGGAACCATCGGTCGGGGGAGTATCGCGTGAGCACTGGCAGTCAGCAGTGCAATTGCAGGTCTTCACTCCTGGTGTTCTCCATTCGGTCGTCATCGAGAGTTCCATTCGGTGTGGGCCGAGAGACCGAGCTTCACAGATGCGTCGAGAGTAAAACGTGCGGCGGGAGAATTGGGCACGAGAATCCTCAGCTAAATCTGAGCCGGAGCAAGCAGAAGGCGCAGCATCGGCATTCATCATCCTTCGGCGGACGGCTACAATGCTTGAACCGCATCGTACCACACGGGGTCGAGCATTCGGAAAAGAACCCAATCGCCGGAGCCCATGGTGCTGAGGTCGAACTGATAGCGGACGAGTTCGTTGACCTTGCCCTGCCAGATGGCGGAGTCGGTGCCGGCGGCCTGAAGGGAAAGCGATAGGGTTGCATCGGCATTCGTCCCGTTCCCGGTGGTCTCGCTACTCTTGGTGAAGACGTGGACCTTGAAGTCGCCCGCAACGGCTTCGAATCGCACGATTCCCTTCGACTTCGGCGGGCGTAACGAACGGACCGCCTCGTATACGGCGCTCTTCCCACCCCTGTAGCCAGCATTGCGAAGACGCTGGAGAATGGAAACCGTCTTCAGCTCAGGCTCCGAATCCAGCCACGAGCGAATCCTGTCGAGGAACTCTGCGACTTTCCCCGGACGGCCCATCCGAGCCTTCGCAGATGCGTCCGCTCCTGCAATGTCTTCGATCGGGGCCTCCCGAGATACACGGCTCACCGTGCTTTCGCTCACCTGTGTATGC
>CAZLGG010000159.1:0-6492 GCA_964559135.1 uncultured Planctomycetia bacterium | reverse complement strand
GTGGCCGCCACCAACGCCCTGCGGGTCCGCGTGCAGTAGTGACCTTGACCCCCTCCTGCATTGCGGGCGGGGGCATGGCATTCGAGCCTCTTTGACGTTCACTTTTTTCTCTCACGGAGGCACGGAGTCGCAGAGAGAGTTTCCAGAGCGTGACCCGCTCGCCGGATGCATCTCCGCGCCTCTGTGTCTCCGTGAGGGGACCCTTCTTCTGGACTCGGGACGTCTCCGTCCCGCCCGAGAGGCTCAGAGGTCCAGGTCGAGGAGGACGGGGCAGTGGTCCGAGCCCGGGACGTCCTTCAAGATCTTGGATCGGCGGATGCGGGCAACGAGGTTCGCGGAGACCAAATGGGTGTCCAGACGCCACCCCACGTTGCGTTCGCGCGCTCCGGCGCGGTAGGTCCACCATGTGTAGGCGTCCCGGGCCTCCGGGTGCAGATGACGAAAAGCATCCACCCAACCGGCTTGGAACCAACGATCCAGCGCCTCGCATTCGATCGGCATGAAGCCCGATGTCTTGCGATTCTGCTTGGGGCGGGCGAGGTCGATCTCCCGGTGGGCCGTGTTGAGATCGCCGCACACCACGACGGATTCCCCTCGTGCGACGAGATCGTTCACGTGGGAAAGCAATGCGTCGTAGAACTCGAGCTTGTAGGCGAGGCGCTCGTCGCCCTGCCCACCGTTCGGGAAGTAGACGTTGAAAAGGACGATGGGCTCGTGGCGGGTGACGGTGACCCGGCCCTCCACGTCGAACTTTTCCACGTCGAACCCGGACCGGGCCTCCGCGGGTGGCTTCATGGAGAGCGTCGCGGTTCCCGCGTAGCCGGGACGCTCGGCCGGATTCCAGATGACGTGGTAGCCCTTCGGCTCTCGCAGTTCGTCCGGGAGTTGCTCCGGTCGCGCTTTGATCTCCTGGAGAGCCAGCACGTCCGGCCGCGCCTTCTTCAGCCAGTCGAGAAAACCTTTTCTGTGCACGGCCCGAATGCCGTTGACGTTCCAGGACATCAGTTTCACGAGAGAATCCCGAAGAGAGTTTTCAGACCCGTGCGCATGGCTTCGGCTGCCGCATCCATACGCCACGCCGACTTGTCCCGCACACCCGCGGGGTTGCTGACGGCGCGGAGGACGGTGAGGGGGACGCCGGCAAGATGGGCGGCCAGGGCGACGGACCACGTTTCCATGTCTTCGATGAGGGCGTCCGGATGGGCGGCCGCGACGGCGCGCGCTTCCTCGGGGCCGGCGCTCGCGGCGGCGACGCTGACCATGGCTCCTCGGAGAAGCCCGACACAGGGGGCGTCAAGGGCGAGTGTCGAGCGTGAGGCGCCGGGCAGGGCTTGAAAACCCATGGCCTCCAGCGACACGTGACGGGGTCCTTGGCCGGCTCCCAGCCCTTGGACTGTGACGTGTGTCCCCAGGACAGCGGTCCCCACGGGAGCGCGGTCGAGGTCGAGGGAGCCCGCAAGGCCCAAGAGGAGAACGTGATCCGGGGCTGATCGGGCGATGTGGCGTGCCGCGAGGACCCCGGCGGAGGCGAGGCCGCAGCCGCACGAGTCCACGACGGCGTCCGCGCCGATCCATTCGGGGATTCCGGACTCGTCCTCCGAGGCCGCCGGAGACGCCAAGAGAAGGCGGGTTTCCAGGGGGGTTGGAAGGAGGATGAGCCGCCTTTTGGATGATGCGATGTCGTTCATCGAAGCCTCGATGTTCAGAGTCCGACCAATCTGCGCAAGGCCGCCTTCTCGTCCTCATCCAGCCAGTTCAGGTTTTCCTGTCGATCGGTGATCTCCCAAAACCACCGCCCCGCGGAAAGGATTTCGCTGGCTGTTTCCTGGAGGGTTTCTCTCGGCCAGTCCTGGAGTCGTTCCATGAGACGAAGAGCGTAGTCGTGGTCACCGTTCTTCTCGCAACGGGCGGCGGCCACCAAACGGGCCTTTCGGACCGCTCGATCGGTGCTGGCGGGCTCACCCGCGTCCAGGAGACTTTGGAAAATCGCATCCCGCGATGCCTGGCATCCTTCGACGTCCGCGAGCAAGCGTCCCAGATCGTAGGTCACGAGGGCGCGCGCAAAGAGGATGCCCGCGTCCGCGGCCAGTGTCGCGTAGTAGTTGAGTTCTCGCACCCGTTGGACGACGGACTCGGGATGGGTCGACCAGATGGCCCGAGAGAGTTCCGTTCGCTGCCAGAGCAGGTCGTAGACGGCATGGATGTCTTTCCTCTTCACCGCTTCGCGCATGAAGTTGTTCGAAGCCCTGAGGCAGAACTCGAGGGCGCCGTCGTCATGGGCGGCCGCCGCTGTGGCGGCCAGATGTCGCAACGACCGACCGATGGCGCTGATCACGTCGGGGGCCCGGGCGAGAGCGGCGTCGAAGCCTCGGAGGAACTGCTGGAGAATCTCCCACTCCACCCATGTGCGGGTCTCGTTGATGAGGTGGAGGGCGGGCTTCGAGAGGCCCGGGAAGTGGGAGGAATCGACGACGAAAAAGGACGGCTTGTGCTTGGCCTTGATCCGGAGCCACTGTTCGGCGCAGTCCTCGAGGGCCGCCACGGCGAGGATGGCTCCGTCCCGATCGGCCCTCTCCAACATGCGAAGCGCCAGGTTGCCCAGGTCTTGGATTCTGCGGGCGAGCATGTCCCGGTAACGACCGTCGGGGCCCGGCGTCGTGCTGCTCATCGCTCTTTTGACGTTCTCGGAAACCCGAGCCACGATCTGGGCGGGGTCGATCTGGCGGAAGATCGAAAACAGGTAGGGGAGCAGGAGGATGATCGTGAGCAGAACCAGCCCCAGGGAGACGGCGAGGTGGACGCGGGGGATTTGTTCCTTCGCGGGAACCCCGTTGAGCCAGACCGCGTTGCCGGCGGAGAAGACGTAGAGACCGAGGATGATGCGATTGCTCCGCGCCCGCCAGAAGTTCTCGATGAGCTGGGGTGTAAACATGTTCGCCGTCAGAGGGATGGCCAGGAACAGACATGCGAAGACCGTCGAGATGAGAGTGACCGACGTCCTCGCCAGGGCGTTGGCCAGCAATCGAAAATCGTCATAGTGGGACGAGAAGAGGCCGCGGCGGGGTTGCCCCTCCCAGAGGTACAAAAACGCGAACCACGCCCCCGCGAAGGCGATGACCATGAGCACGGCCGTGACGCTGAAGTGTTTGGCGACCCGAGGGCGCCGTCCGGGGGTTCCCGGCATGGGAAGACTCCTCTTTCATCGGTAGCTGGGGCAGGATAGCCGCAACGCGGCGTTTCGGGGAGGCGGGGAGGACTCGACGTCGCTTGATGGCTTGGGCCAGGGCTCGGTAGATTGGTCTGGAGACCCAAGACAGGAAGTCCCGAGGGAGCTTGATTCGATGTCCACCCACAAGATTCATCCGCAGATCGACGACGGTTGCGAAGAGGAAAAAAGCGGCGAGGGGAAAGACCCGCTCCTGCAGCGATTGCTGGATTCGCGGACGATCATCGTCTCGAAGGGTGTGAGCGACGAACTGACGAAGCAGGTCGTCAGCCAACTGTTCATCCTCGAGCAGATCGACGCATCGGCTCCCGTCACGATCATCATCAATTCTCCCGGCGGTTCCGCCGACTCGGGCTTCGCGATCCACGACGCCATCAAGTTCGTCAAGTGTCCGGTCCGAACGCTGACCATGGGAATCTGTGCTTCCGCGGCCGTCATGATCCATCTGGCCGTGCCGGCGGAGAGGCGTTTCGTCACGCCCAATTCCCGTTTTCTCCTGCATCAGCCCTCCATGCGGACCGCGGGTCAGGCCAGCGACATCGCCATCGTCTCGCGCGAGATCGATCGGATGCGCGTCCAGTACAACACCATCGTCGCGAACGAGACCGGCAAGAAGGTCTCCGACGTGGACGAGGCCGTGAGTCGGGATTTCTGGCTCACTGCCGAAGAGGGCGTGAAATACGGCCTCGCTTCCAAAGTCATCACTCACCGCGCCGAGATGGAATAGCCGTCTCGGAAACCGAGAAGGAGAGCCCCATGTCCGCCGATGCCCTGTCCGATTTCGTGAATCAGACCTGGGACGAGGAGATCGTCCCTGCCCTCGAACGCTACATCGAGATTCCCAACGAGTCCCCCGCGTTCGATCCCGAGTGGCGGGCACACGGCCACATGGACCGTGCGGTGAAGCTCATCGCGGACTGGTGCTCCAAGCGCGCCATCGAAGGCTTGAAGCTCGAGGTGGTCCAGGTCGACGATCGAACACCTCTCATCTTCATGGAGATTCCGGGGAAGAGTGACCGCACCGTTCTTCTGTACGGTCACCTCGACAAGCAGCCGCCCATGACCGGATGGGATTCGGACCTCGGCCCGTGGAAGCCCGTGATCCGGGACGGCAAGCTCTATGGGCGAGGCGGCGCCGATGACGGTTACGCCGCCTTCGCGTCCGTGACGGCCCTGGAGGCTCTGCAGCGGGAAGGCATCCCTCACGCGCGGTGCGTGGTCCTCATCGAGGCGTGTGAGGAGTCGGGCAGCACGGATCTGCCGTTCTACGTGGAACACCTGGCGGACCGCATCGGATCGCCTGATCTCGTCGTCTGTCTCGATTCCGGTTGCGGTAACTACGACCAGCTTTGGTCCACGACGTCGCTTCGCGGAATGGTGGGCGGCGCGCTCTCGGTGGAGCTGCTCTCGGAAGGCGTCCATTCAGGCGACGGCACCGGCATCGTCGCTTCCTCCTTCCGGGTCGCCAGGCGGCTTTTGGACCGCATCGAGGACCCGGATACCGGTGTGATCGTCGATGATTTTCAGGTCGAGATTCCCGAAGAGAGAATCGCGCAGGCGAAGGTCGTTGCCGAGGTCTTGGGGACCGAGGTGTGGGATAAGTTCCCTCTGCTCCCCGGTGCCAAGCCCCTCACCGACGACCTGGTCGAGCTGGTGTTGAACCGGACATGGCGGCCTGCCCTCGCCATCGTCGGAGCGGACGGTCTTCCCAGCGTCCAGGAGGGCGGAAACGTTCTGCGTCCCCTCACGCGTTTGAAGTTGTCCCTGCGTCTGCCTCCGACCCTGGATTGCGAGAAGGCCTCGGCCCGTTTGAAGGAGATCCTCGAGGCCGATCCTCCCTACGGTGCCCGCGTGACCTTCGAGCTCGAAGGCGATGCGCCCGGCTGGGATGCCCCGCCGCTTGCGCCGTGGTTGGAAGATGCGTTGCAAGGGGCCTCGAAAGCCACGTTCGGCCGCGAGGCCTGTTTCATGGGAGAAGGCGGTTCGATCCCCTTCATCGGCATGCTGGGCGAGAAATTCCCGAAGGCCCAATTCGTCATCACCGGCGTGCTCGGTCCCAAATCGAACGCGCACGGGCCCAATGAATTCCTCCACATCGCCACGGGGAAACGACTCACCACCAGCGTGGCTCTGATCCTCGCCAAGCACATGGATCACGTCGTCGCCTGACGCTTCATTTGAAGGAATCTTGCACACGGGGTCACGGTCCGTAGGATGGACCGTTGTGCCCCGCGTGCCACCTTGTGCCGGCGGGACGAACCTTGCCGGATGACCAGGAGGTGTTGACCGCCATGAGCGCCAACGACGAACCCAAGGATCGAGACGAGATCGCCGCCGAGATCGATGCCCACCTCGACGCCACCATGGGACAGGGAGGCGGTGACCTCGAGAAGGCCGTGCATCGCGAGGAGGGTCAGCCTCCGCCCATCGTTCGAGGTCACGTCGTGGGCTTCAGCGCCAACCACCAGGACGCCATCGTCGAACTCGAGGGAGGCCCGAGAGAGCAGGGAACGATTTCCGTGGAGGAATTCGACGACCCGCCTCGCTTTGGGGACCCTTTCGACTTCGTGGTGGTGGGCCGGGCCGACGACGGCCTGTGGATCCTCAGCCGATCCGAAGTCAAGCAATTGGCCTCGTGGAAGGAGATGGAGAAGGGCAAACTCGTGACCGCCCGCGTCACAGGGCAAAACACCGGCGGGTTGGAACTCAAGGTCGGTCCCACGGACGCCTTCATGCCCGCCTCGCAGGTGAGTCTCCACAAAGAGACCGACCTCGCCCACTACATCGGGCAGAATCTCGTTTGCCAGGTCATGGAGGTCGACCGTCGCCGTAAGCGGGTCACCCTCTCGCGCCGGAAGGTGCTCGAGCAAGAGGCGCGAGAAAAGCGGGCCGAGGTCGTGGCCGAACTCGTTCCGGGAGCGGTCGTCAAGGGCACCGTCACCCGTATCGAGGACTTCGGCGCCTTCGTCGAGATCCGCCCCGGCGTCGAGGGTCTACTCCACGTTTCCAACATCTCCCGGCAACGGGTGAAGCATCCGAGCGACCGTCTCAAGGAAGGCGATCAGGTGGAATTGGCCGTGCTCGAGATCTCTCAGGGGGGCAAGCGGATCGGCCTCGGCATGAAACAACTCGAGCCCGATCCGTGGGACGAAGTGGTCGAGGCCTTCCCTCCCGGCACCCTCGTGACGGGAAAGGTCGCAAGGCTCGCCACGTTCGGCGCTTTCGTCAATCTGATGGATGGCGTCGACGGATTGGTCCACGTCTCC
>CAZLGG010000158.1:0-6743 GCA_964559135.1 uncultured Planctomycetia bacterium | reverse complement strand
GAGGAGTTCCTTGAATTGCCCTGACTTGAAGTGGAGCACCTTCGCGTCCTCGAAAGCCTTGCCTCGAACGATCTCCGCCATCACGTCGAAGATGGCCGGATCCTCGAAGATGCTTCGGGAGGCCTCACCCGCCAGCTTCGGGATGGTGAGGTCCTTCAGGTGGTCGAGACGAATCTCCTCTGCCGTCGGCAACACGAAGGACTTGAAAATGCGCTTGCCGAGGATCCACACGCCCGTCTCGAAGGGCCCGGCCGGCCGGGCCTGCAAACTTTGCAGTTTGAAGAAGACGCCCTGCAACTTCACCTGCGACCCAAGGTGAGGGAGAGGATAGGGCTGTTCGTCCAACAGCGTGAACTTGACCGGTATCCTCGCTCCGTGAACGTCGGGGCGACTGAGGATCACGCCTTCCTCCACCTTGGTGCGACCGTCGGGAAGTTTGAATCCATAGGTGTCAAAAAGGTCGACATCCTGGGTCGCGACGAGACGCCCCACCACTTCCACGGGCAGACCCCGAACCTTCGCAGGAGATCCGAGAGTTCGCACGACATCGAGGCGGTGAAAGCCCTTGGCCTCCCGATCGACCGTGCTCGCGGAAAGCTTCATCCGAGCCCAGGAGAAGTCCGCGACAACGGTAGCGGCCCGCGCCAGCGCTGCCCTGGGAATGAGCCTTTGTCCGTTGGGGTCGAGATCGGCCACGTCTCCCCAGGTGATCGTCTTCGGATCGAAGGGGGAGAAATCGGGCTTCACCCTTGCCGCCTCGATCTCCTTGTCCGCGAGGGTCTTCGGCTGGATCTCGTTCACTTCGACGTAGCGCTTCCGAGACTCGACGCGGGTCAGCCACACGAGCGCCCCCACCATGAGAATGAGGGTGAAGAGGACGAAAACGAGAGGCGCCTTGCCTCGTCCGAAATCGACACCTGGGGCAAACCTGGCTTTCATGGACGCTCCGAGTGGTTTGAGATGACTCGAGTAAGAACGCCTCCAGGCACGCCGGAGTTCAAACTCGTTGCATTCTATGCGTCGATCACCCCCGGAGAAAGTCCACCTCGGCGGGTTCGGGCTCTTCCGAGACGGGGTTAGGCTTCCCCATGACAAACAGAGGAAAGGCCGACGGACCGAGGACCGACTTCGACCGGACCATGGCATGGCTGGCCGGGTTCACCGATTACGAGCAGACCCTGCCCCACGGTCGACGCGGCCCGCGATTCGAACTCGATCGCATGGAAGCCCTCCTCGAGGCCCTCGACCACCCGGAACGCCGCGGAGGCATCCTCCACGTGGCCGGTTCGAAGGGGAAGGGATCGGTCGTGCTCATGCTCGACCGCATCGGCCGCGAGCACGGCGCCCGAACGGGGCGCTTCCTCTCGCCTCATCTCGAGCACGTGACCGAGAGGATCGCCGTCGGTGGCCGCCCCCTCGAGGAAGCTCGATTCGTACATCTCGCCCACCGCCTCGCCCCCTACGTGGAAGCCTGCCGTCGCTCCGATCCCGCCCGACTCCCCACGTTCTTCGAGTCCATCACGGCGATGGCCCACTTGGCGTTCCAAGAGGCGGACTGCGACTGGATCGCTCTGGAGGTCGGGCTGGGAGGGCGCCTGGACGCCACGAACCTCGTGACTCCCGAGGTGTCGATCATCACGCCCATCGACCTCGAGCATACCCGAGTCCTGGGAACGGACCACAGGAGCATCGCCAAGGAGAAAGCCGGAATCCTGAAGCCGGGTCTCCCGGCCGTCTCCGCCACGGACGACACCTCACCCGCGGGTCGTGCCATCGCTGAGATCGCCGGCGAACTCGGATGCCCTCTGTGGAGGCTCGGGCGCGAAATCCTGGTCGAGGGTCTCCAATCCACCCCCGAAGGGTGGCGATTCGAGGTGAGGACGCCCTCCATGACCTTCCCGGACCTTCTCCTCCCGACGCCGGGGGTCCACCAGACGGACAACGCGGCCCTCGCGCTCGGAGCCCTGGCCCACTGGGCCTCGCGGGGAGGCCCGAACATCCGTCCGGCGCTCGTCGTTCGTGCTCTCCGAGATCTCGAGCTTCCGGGACGAACGGAGGTGTTTCCTCCCGCCGATCGACGTCACGCGACGGTTCTTTTGGATACCGCCCACACTCCGGACAGCTTTCGGCGCTTGGCTGCCTGTATCGAACGGGTGTTTCCCGGTCGGGAACCCGACCTCCTGCTCGGCCTCTTGAGAGACAAGGACGTCGAATCCTGTCTGGCGCCGCTTCGCGGACACATCGCCCGCCTCGTGGTCACGGAACCTCCAAGTCCCCGCGCCATGCCGATCGAGGATTTGGCCAAGCGCGCGCAAGCCGCCCTCGGGGTATCCACTCCCGCTGTTCGCCTGGATCTCGCCGATGCCTCTTCGTGGATCAAGGAGCGACGTGGAGGCGTCGTGGTGGCCGGTTCCACCTACCTGGCGGGCGAACTCCGCCCCACCCTTCGCTCCCGCGTGGACGAATCATCCGCCGGAATGGTAGATTCTTCCCATGGATGATCCCACAGCGCACGCCGAAGCCCTGGTCGGGGACTTCGTCAAAAACTTGAGAGTTCTGAAGGAGGAGATCGGCAAGGTCATCGTCGGCCAGACGGAAGTCATCGACGACGTCCTGATCGCTCTTCTTGCCGGAGGCCACGTCCTCTTGGAGGGTGTCCCGGGCCTCGGGAAGACCCTCCTCGTGCGCACCCTCGCCGAGGTGCTGGACCTCCCCTACGCACGCATCCAATTCACCCCCGATCTCATGCCGGCCGACATCACCGGCACGAACATCGTGGTGGAAAACGACCGAGGTCGGCGAAGCTTCTCGTTCCAGAGGGGACCGATCTTCGCCAGCATCGTCCTTGCCGACGAGATCAATCGCGCCACGCCGAAGACGCAGAGCGCGTTGCTCGAAGCCATGCAAGAGGCCGCGGTCACCGTGGCGGGTGAGCGCCGCGCCCTTCCGCAACCCTTCTTCGTGCTGGCCACGCAGAACCCCATCGAGATGGAGGGCACCTATCCGCTCCCCGAAGCCCAGTTGGACCGATTCTTGTTCAAGATCCGCGTCGAGTATCCGGACCGCGACGACCTCCTCGACATTTTCGATCGCACAACCGGCGCGGAGACCACGACGCTGCGACACATTCTCGACGCGCCGCGCCTCCTGGAGCTGAAAAAGCTCGTCCGCGACGTTCTCGTGGCCCAACCCGTCGCCGCCCATGCCGCGGACCTCATTCTGGCCACCCACCCGCAGAAAGAGGCCTCGCCCCCCGAAGTGCGTCGTTACATCCGTTTCGGCGCGAGCCCTCGCGGCGGGCAGTCGATCCTCCTCGCGGCCAAGGTCCGCGCACTCATGCACGGGCGCTTCAACGTCTCCTTCGAGGATCTGAGGCGCATGATGAAACCTGCGCTGCGACACCGCATCATCCTCAACTTCGAAGCCGAAGCGGAAGGCATGACGCCGGACACGATCCTGGACGCGATCCTCGGACACGTGAAGCCCTGAGGGCGCCCTCGCCGAAAACGCAGCGTTTTGCGGCTTTCTCGTTCAGGACGCTATCATGGGCCGAACTGGACCGAGAGAGATTCATGCCCAAGCCCATCATCCTGATTCTGCCGATGCTGCTCCTGGCGCTGCCCATCCATGCACAGGAGGACTTCTGCGGCGTCTGCAAGAACGAGGGCTACGTCCCCTGCGAGGACAAGAAGTGCCGAAAGGTCGTCTGCCCCACCTCGATCGACCACCTCTGCACACGCCGCCTTCGTCTCTCCTGCTGCCACGGTTTGGGAAAAATCCCTTGCAAGTTCTGCGACCACAACCATGCGAAGTTCTCCTTCGACATCGAAATGGACCGGCGGAAGAAGTGGTTGGAGGACACGAAGGCGCTGGAGACTCGCTTCCGGATCAAGAAGATGGAGCACATCCAGACGGACCACTTCAATCTCCACTACGACATCCCGAAGATCAAGGTGGGCATGAAGACCTTTGATATGTTCAAGGGGGCCCACCTCTACGCCGAACGCCTCGAGAACCTCTACACCGACTGGACGAAGCTGTTCGACCGCCCCTACCGATCCCCCACGACGGGTCGCTGGGAGGTCTACATGGTGCGCGACCTCAAGGAACGCGACCGTGTTACGCAGACGATCATCGGCGGCAATGCGACGAAACTCTTCGGAACCCGGACGTCCATCTATGTCGTCGCCGCGGGCAAGCGCGTCATCCGCAAGGACGAGGATCGGTACGCCAACGTCTACCACCACGTCTTGCACCTGATCACCCAGCAGGGTCACCCGATCGGCAAGTTCGAGTACCCGGGGTGGTGGTCCGCCGGAATCTCCCACTGGCTGGAGGAGAAAAAATTCGGCGACACGAGGAATTTCTGTACGGGCGAGGTGTCGAGCCGCCGTGACAAGTGGCAGGACGGAGGATGGCGCGGAAAGATGTTCTCTCGCGTCTCACGCAAGAAAGACATCAGCCTCGCCACATTCACCAAACGGGACGTGAAGAAGCTCTCGCCCATGCTCCAGGCCTACTCGTGGTCCTTCGTCGACTTCATCCTCGCCGAACACGCCGACGCCGCCCCGGGTCTCGAGCGCGACCTCACGTCGAGCGGGAATACCGAAGCGGCTTTTCGCAAGAATCTGGGCATGACGGTCGCACGTTTTCAAGATGCCTGGCGCGAATGGGTTCTCAAAGCTTATGCGCGTTGACGTGAACATCATGCGGGTCGCCGTCGTTGTGTTGCTCGCCGCGGCCCTTCCGGCGCAGTCCGACAAGACGAACGATGCCGCTCTCCTCGCGGATTTCCCCAAGTACATGAAGTCCAGGTCCGCGGCCGAACGCGTCGGTCAGGTCGAGGCGTTGGCCTTCGTGGACGGCCCGGAAGCGACCCGCCTTCTGATCTCCCTCGGCTTGACCGACAAGGACGCCCGAGTGGCGCGTCGCGCGGCGTGGGCTCTCTCGCGAAAAGAGTCGCCGGCGGCCATCCGGGTGCTCATCGACGAGGGGCTTGCGCACAAGAACGCGCGCGTGAGGATGGGTGTGGCACGAGCCCTTCAACGCCGTACGGACGGCCAGGGTCTGAAGGAACTCGCGGCCCTCATTCCGAAGGAAAAGAGGTCGGCGGTCAAGGCGGCTTACCTGGAAGCTCTGGCGGCCCATGGGTCGTCCCTGGGCAACGAAGCGGCCCTCGCAAGCCTCGATGCCCATGACCTCCCAACCCTGCTCGCCGCCGTCGACGCCTTGGGGGCGAGCGGTGACAAATCGGTGGCCCCAGCGATCGAAAAACTCTTGCGCCACAAGGACTGGAAGGTGAAGAGTGCTGCACTCGCGGCACTGGGCCGCCTGCGCGCTCGTTCTTCCATCCCCGTCCTCATCCACTTCATGGCGGGCACGCGCGGACGTCTTCTCGGAGACGCCCGAGCCGCGCTCATGGCCATAACGGGCAACCAGTACGGTTCGAAAGCCGAGGTCTGGCAACGCTGGTGGGATCGGGTGAAGGACGGATGGCAGGTGCCGGAGACTCTACCGCAAAAGAAAGCGGACCTCGCGGGATACGACACCGGCGGGCAGACCCCGGACTACTACCGCATCAAGACGACCTCGGAGCGGGTCCTCTACGTGTTGGATCTTTCAGCCAGCATGAATCAGTTCATCCGCTACCAGCCGCGGACCAACAGTAGAGGCGGAGCCTCCGGCTGGGTGTCCACGAAGAGGATCAGCCTCGCAAAAAAAGAACTGGTCCGCGTCCTGAAGAAGCTGAAGAAGACCACATCCTTCGACATCGTCGCCTTCGACGCCACGGTGCAACCCTTTCGACCTCGCCTCGTCCCCGCCACGCCGGGCAACGTCTCGGCCGCGGTCCGCTGGGTCGAGGAACTGCAACCCTGGGCCGAGGGGGGCGCGTACACGAAGGAAGGCTGGCAGCGGGGAGAGACCAACCTGTTTGCCGCCATCAAGTGGATCTTCGGCATCAAGGGCAAGGGCATTCACTTCACCGGCAAGCTGAAGCCCCTGGCCGATACCGTTTTTCTCCTGGCCGACGGCGAGCCCACCTGCGGTGAGCTGATCGTCCCCGACGAAATCCTGGGCGTCCTCGAGGAGTACCATGAGGTGTCCAGAGTGACGATCCACACCATCAGCTTCGATCTGATCGGCATCGGTCGGCAATTCCTCGTCGACGTCGCGCGGATCACGGGCGGCACCTTCGTAGAATTGGGGTCGAAGAGATAGAGCAGCTCGGTTGAAACTCCCGCGGGGGAGCCTACCCTCCCCTTCCGTCGGTGTGCGGAAGCGAATCACAATGGACGTCCACTTCACGACCAATTCGGTGGCCGAGACTCTCGAGATCGGCAGGAGGCTGGGCGCACGCCTTCCGACGAAGGCGATCGTCCTGCTTCGAGGCGCGATGGGTGCCGGAAAGACCCACTTCGCCAAGGGACTTTTCCTGGGCGTGGGCGGAGACGACACCGACCGAATCGTGAGCCCGACGTACACCCTCGTCGACGCTCACACGCTGGCGAACGGACGCCCGTTCTTCCACATCGATCTCTACCGCCTGGAGCAGGTCGACGCCTTGGTCGCCATGGAGTTGTCCGAATACTTCTTCTTCGACCAGGGACTCACGGTGGTCGAGTGGCCCCGCGACCTCGTCGATGCGATGGGGCTCGAAGACTACGTCCTCGTGGACATGACCCTGGGCGGGACATCCACGCAACGCGAGATCATCCTGTCGGGGCACGGCCCAACCGTCGACA
>CAZLGG010000157.1:0-6765 GCA_964559135.1 uncultured Planctomycetia bacterium | reverse complement strand
AGGCCATGCAGAAGGACTCCCCGGCTCGACAGAAGGTATCCACCCCGATGGCGCAGGTTGTACATCGGACACCGGGGTCATGTCAACGAGAATCGTGAATCGGTGGGCGCGGCCGCCCTTCCCGGTCGGGAAGGATCAGTCGGGAGGCAGGAGGCGGCGGCCATCCGGGGTCCGCGGCGGGGCGGGCTCATCGGGAGCTGCGGGCAGGCGATCCCAGAGACGACACGTGACCTGCTTGTGCTTTTGGTCGAGCCCTTCGCAGTAGTTGGTGTACTCGCAGCGACGGATGGCCGCGCCCCGGCCGTCGCGCATCTTTCGCCAAAAGTCCGGGTCGGCCAAGGCCTGGCGTGCGGCGGCCACGATGTCCGCGTCGCCGCGCTGAAGGACCCCTTCCATCTGATCGAAGGTGCACAGTCCGCCTGCGGTGACGACGGGCGTCGCGAAACCGGCCTCGCGCACATGGCGTCGGATCGCCCGCGCCAGGGGTACGTTGCGCCCGAAAGGACCCGGCGGCCCGATCCGAGTGGTGGGCATGCACTCCTGCCCGCTCGGGCCCGTGTAGGGGTAGGCCGCGTCCCCGACACGAGGCTGGCGGGCATCCTCGAACTTGCCCCCCTTCGAGATGGAAAGGAAATCCATCCCCGCCCGTGCGAAGGCCTCGGCGATCTCGGCCGCATCCCCGACCCCGTAACCACCGGGGATTGCCTCGTCTCCCAGATAACGGCACCCCACGGTGAAGCGCTCCCCCACCGCCGCCCGCACGGCCGCCGTCACTTCCAACGGCGAACGGAGTCTCCCGGTGAGATCTCCGCCGTAGCCATCATCTCGGGTGTTCAGCGCGGACAAGAAACTCGCCATGGTGTAGGCGTGCGCAAAATGCAGCTCGACCCCATCGAAACCCGCGGCCTTGGCTCGCTGGGACGCCGCAGCGAACAACCCGGGCAAGACCTCGGGCAGTCGTCGAATGTGCTGGAGATGGAGATCCCAGACCCGCTCCCGGTATCCGTAATCGAGAGACTCCAACTCGCGGCTGTCCAACACGGCCTCGAGAAGTGGACGCTCCGCGGTGAGAAGAGCCTCTCTCACGTCGTCATCCGTCGATGCGAGATAAATCTCATCCCCCGTCGCCTCCGCCAGCCGACGGCGATGATCGTCCTTAACCTGCAGATATCGGCGGAAGAACTTCTCGGGCTCGGGGCGTCGACGGATCAGGAGAAAGTCGATGAGCTGGATAAAGAGCTTCGTCTCCCCCTCGGAGGCCTCTCGCACGCGCTCGGTGAGGCTGCGAAGTCCCGGGATGAATCGGTCGTGGCCGATGCGAAGCAACGGCCCGGAGGGGATGTCGCGGATGCCGGTGGCCTCGACCACGAGCACACCGGGACGCCCACGCGCGAATCGTCCGTACCAGGAGCGGTTTTCCTCGGTGACGAATCCCTCCTGTGTGGCGCGCCACGGGACCATCGCCGGCACCCACGTTCGCGACGTCAGTTGCAATCCGCTCTTGAGAGAAAGAGGGCTGAAGAGCAGGCCGGCCCTGGCCTCCTCCTTGGTCGGCCAGCGCGCCTCGGGGAGCGGATGCCGCATTCAGGCCCGGTCGGCGGCGGTCAGATCCCAGGCCCGTGCGTGCCAACACTCGCCGGCGGGCACCTCGAAGCGCCCGGCGCGATAGGGCTCGATCTGATAGAGGGTGAGATCGAAGACGGGTGTGGTTCCGCCGACGCTCCCCTTCGCCACGAGTTCGCCGAATCCTTCCCTCGTCGTGGCATGAATGGTTCCATCCTTGTCCCGGTAGTGGATCGGAGGCCCGTGGACGAAGTCGACTCCCATGGTCGCGCCGGCCTCGCGGAAAAGACCGATGAGCGCGTCCTTGGAACACCCCCCGACTTTCACGCGGCTCTCGTCCGCACCCACCACCACGAAGCGGTGATGCAGGATCTCGAACGCGCCCCGGAGCGGCTGCTCGTGGTATTCCCACGTGCGGAAAAATTCCGTCAGAGCGCCGGAGAGTCGGGCCTCTTCCTCCGCGGAGAGATCGCGATCAGCGGCGAAGACTCGCAAGTAGGCGTCGCCGGGAAAACCGTCAAAAACCGTCGTCATGGCTCGATTCCTTCGTTCACGGGTGAACCTGCGCGGGCCGTCATCGATACGGCCTCCTCGGACTCAAGGTGTCAGACACGGCCCGCGGGGACAACACCCGACCCCCGTCGTCACCCCTTGTCGAGGACATCCCTTACCCAAGAAAAGCACGCCACGGAGGCCGGCATCCCCAAGGTCCCGGCAACGAGGGCCACCACTTGCTCGATGTCCTCCCGCGGTATTCCGAGCGCCACGGCCTTGCGGACGCCCGCGTGTACGGCGCCCTCCCGAAGCGCCCCCATCGCCACCCCCAGCTTGATCAATCGAACCGTGCGCGCGTCCAGGGGGCCATCTTCCTCGGCCTGACGGATTCGGTCCCAGGCCTCGCCGAGGTGCGGATAGCGTTCCACGTAGGCTCGAAACGTCTTCGGCGGTTTGGGCATATCGCTCATTGCGGATTCCTTTGCATGTCCGAGGCCGATTTAGGCCTGAAACGTCCTTGTCGATTCGGGGGAGGCCTGCCCTTCTCCCCGGGAACTCAATACCATGGTGCGGGCCGTGGAGTCCACCAACCGTTCGGAGAATAGCATTGAAGAAAGGTTCCAAGGAACTCCTCGTGGTGGGAGACCGCATCCTGGTGGCGACGAAACAGGGGGAATCCCGGACCGAGGTCGGACTGATTCTTCCTGCCAACGCCATGGAAAAAGAGGCCGTGCAGGAGGGGCGTGTCGTCGCCATGGGGCCGGGTTCCCCTCTTCCTCCCCCGGATTCCGACGTCGACGAACCCTGGAAACACCCCTCTCAACCCCGCCGTTACTTGCCGATGGAGGTGGAACTCGGTGACTGGGCCGTCTTCTTCCGTAAGGCAGCGATCGAGATCTCCTTCGAGCACGAGCGCTACTTGGTGGTGCCCTACAGCGCCATCCTCGCCCTCGTGCGCGACCACGGGGTCCCCGACACTCTCCCCGATGGAATCTGAGCGATGCCTGCTGAACCACCCCGAAAAAACCGCTTCAACCTCATCTTCCTCCTGGTGGCGCTCATCGGCATCCTCGTGATCAACAACCTGTTCACCCGCTACTTCGCGGCTGAGCCGCTCGCTTTCAGCGAATTCGTCGAGGACCTGGAGAAGGGCGACATCAAGGAGGTCGTCGTTTCCGAGGACAAGGTGAGGGGGGAGTTCAAAAAACCCCGAAACGGGAAACGTTTCTTCGTGACGACACGGGTCCCGAAGGAGATGAGAGAACTCCTCGACAAGCACGGGATCAAGTACGAGGGCGAAGTCGAATCCGGCGTCGTGCAGTTTCTGCTTGCGTGGTTCTTGCCGATCATCCTCTTTTTCGGCCTATGGTTCTTTCTCTTCCGCCGCATGGCCTCCAAGGGCGGGGGCGATTTCCTCGCCCTCGGAAAGAGCAAGGCGAAGATCTACGTGGAGAGCGACACCAAGACCACATTCGAGGACGTCGCCGGCGTGGACGAAGCCATCCAGGAACTCCGCGAGACCGTCGAGTTTCTGAAGCACCCGGACGCCCACGGGCGACTCGGCGCGAGGAATCCGAAGGGCGTCCTCCTGGTGGGCCCTCCCGGAACCGGAAAGACACTGCTCGCTCGCGCCGTCGCCGGAGAGGCGGGGGTCCCGTTCCTGTCCATCAGCGGCTCCGAATTCGTCGAGATGTTCGTCGGCGTCGGCGCGGCGCGCGTCCGCGACCTCTTCGAGCAGGCTCGCTCCAAGGCCCCCTGCATCATCTTCATCGACGAGTTGGACGCGCTCGGGCGGGCGCGCAATGCCTACCCCGGCGGCGTCGCCAACGACGAGAAGGAGCAGACGCTGAACCAACTCCTCACCGAGTTGGACGGATTCGACCCCACGACCGGGATCGTGCTCTTGGCCGCCACGAATCGCCCCGAGATCCTCGACCCGGCTCTCCTCCGCGCGGGCCGCTTCGACCGGCAGATCCTCGTGGGGCGTCCGGACAAACGGGGCCGCGAGGCCATTCTCCGCGTCCACGTCAAGAAGATCGTCCTCGGCGACGACGTCGACCCCGAGAAGATCGCCGCCCTCACGCCGGGCTTCACCGGTGCCGACCTTGCCAATCTCGTGAACGAGGCAGCTCTGCTGGCCACCCGGCGCGGCGCGGAGAAGGTGGGCATGGAGGACTTCACGGCCGCGGTCGAAAGGGTCGTGGCCGGCCTCGAGCATCGCACTCGCATCCTCTCGGAAAAGGAGCGCCGCATCGTCGCCCATCACGAGATGGGTCACGCTCTGACGGCGGCCGCGCTCGGCGCCGACCCGGTTCACAAGGTTTCGATCATTCCCCGAGGCATCGGAGCGCTGGGCTACACGCTGCAGCGTCCGATCGAGGACCGCTACCTCATGACCCGGCAAGAGCTGGAGGACAAGATGTGCGTGCTTCTGGGCGGGCGAGCCGCCGAGAGGATCGTCTTCGATCATCTTTCCACGGGCGCGTCGGACGACTTGGCCAAGGTCACCGACATCGCGAGGGGCATGGTGAAGCGGTACGCCATGGCGGGCGAACTCGGCAACGTCGTGTTCGACCTCGACCCGCCCGGTTTTCTCGACGGCCCCTCCCCCATGGCCCGCCCCCGCGAATACTCGGAGGCGACGGCCGGGCGCATCGACGAAGCCGTCCAGCACATCGTGGATACCGCTTGGGAAAGAACGCTCTCCACGTTGAAGCTCAACAAGGACATCCTCCTCGAGGCCGCCGCCAAGCTCCTGAAGGAGGAAACGCTCTCCGAGGATGAGTTGAAGCCGTTCTTCGAACGCGTCCAGAGAACAGAGACACTCTGACCCCTTGCGCCCGTCGGACTCAGCGGCGGTGATGTCGACCCAACAAGTGGATGAGGATGTCGGTCTTGGAAAGGCTTCCAACCAGTATCGGTGATGTTCTGGATTCCACGACCGGCAGGCGTTCCGCCCGGACATCCTCGAAGACATGCAAGGCTTCTTCGAGGGATTGCTCCCGCGTGACGGACGGAAACTCGCCGTGCCGGATGTCCTCGGCGATCAGCACGCTCGCCAACTCGGGTTTGTCGAGGTAGGCCTTCACGTCGTGGAGGGCGACGACTCCGACGAACCGACCCGAGTCATCGACAACGTACAGGTAGTTGAATCGGTGCTGAAGGAACGTCTCGGCGATCTCTTCGAACGTGCTCGAAATCCTGAGACAGACGGGATTCGGCCGCATGATGTCGACGATCGCCAGATGGGCGAGCTGCTCCGAGACGACGGCCGCGCCCTTGCGCTCCAAAGCCGCGTCGTAGAGGAACTTGGTCTTGAACGTGCGGCAGGTGTAGTACGCAAGGACGCTGGCGAGCATCACCGGGAGGATGATCTGATAGTTGAGCGTCAGCTCGAAGAGCATGATGATGGCCATGATCGGAGCGCCGGTGGCGGCTGCCAAAAACGACCCCATCCCGACCAAGGCGTAAGCCCGCGGGTCGAGCGCCGCATGGGGAAAGACAGCAACCAGCGCCGTCCCGAAGAGGTAGCCCATGGCCGCGCCGGTGAGCAAGGTCGGCGTGAACACCCCACCCACCGCGCCAGAACCGAACGTCACGCCGGTGGCCACGACCTTCAGAACCAAAACGGCCAGCAACACTCTCCAAGCCCAAGGACTGTGGAGGATGGAATAGACCACCGAATTGCCGTTCCCGCACACTTCCGGGTGGAGAATGGCGAGGCTGCCGAAGATCGCCCCCCCGAGCGCCAGTTTCGCGATCCGGGGAATGGGAAGCCACTGAAACCCTTTCTCGCAGGCTCGTAGGAATCGCACATAGGCCGGCGCAACGAAACCACACCCGATTCCAAGTACGACGAACGCAACGACTTCCCAGTTGGAATGCAAGGCGAATGGATGGGTCTCGTAGATGGCCTGTGAGGAGCTGATCGCTCGGGTCACGAGGGTGGCGATCACCGAGGACACGACGAGAGGGCCGAAGGACTCCATCGCCAAGGACCCGAGGATGATCTCCGCCACGAAGAACGCACCACCGATGGGGGCGTTGTACGCACTCGCGATGCCGGCCGCGGCGCCGCAAGCCACCAGCTGACGACGCTTGGGCAGCGACAAGGTGAGGAATCGCCCCGGCAGCGACGCCAGGACCGCCGCCAACTGAACGAGAGGCCCCTCACGACCGATGCTGGCGCCGGAGGACGCCGAGAAAAACGCGCCCAGACTCTTCATGAGGCTCGCCCGAAAAGCCACGCGCCCGTCACCCACGACGATCGCTTCCATGTAGTCCGCCGTGGTCTCGCTCTTCTTCACCCGTGAGACGAAGTGCAGCGCGCATCCGGCCATCGCGCCGCCGAATACGGGGATGAGGATCCTCTTCCACCAGGGGATATGAGCGAAACTGTCGACGTAGTTGCCGGGTTGACCCGTGAGGCCCAGATGAAACGCATCCGTGGCTTCGCGAAAGAGCTGGGCGGACACGGCTCCCACGACCCCGATGATGGCCGCCCAAACGAGAAGAGCTTGGAGTTCGGTGGGACGCAGGATCTCCCCAGCCCACACTCGAAACCGAAGGAGCCATCGCAAGACGCGGCTGGGCGCCTGGGCAGCGACGCGTTGATCGTCGGAAGAATCCGAGGAGTCGTCGGGCGCGCTCAACGTCTCAGCCGATCAGCGGGAAAACCCGGTCTGGCCCTTCGCGTCATAGGGCAGC
>CAZLGG010000156.1:0-6773 GCA_964559135.1 uncultured Planctomycetia bacterium | reverse complement strand
AGGCGGAGGTGAAGAAGAAACTCGCTGACGGTGTCCCTCACACCTGGCGGCTGAAGGCACCCCTGGACGCCGACGGCCTCGTCATCGAGGATCAGGTGCGAGGACGGGTCGAGGTGGCCGGCAAGGACATCGAGGACATCATCCTCGTTCGCGCCAGCGGCGTGCCCGTCTACAATCTGGCCGTCGTCGTGGACGACCACCTCATGGAAATCTCCCACGTTCTGCGCGGCGAGGACCACCTCACCAACACCTTCAAGCAACTGCTCATCTACAAGGCGTTCGGCTGGGAGCCCCCCGTTTTCGCCCACTTGCCTCTCATTCTCGGCCCGAAGGGGGAAGGTAAGCTTTCCAAGCGGAAGCACCCCGAAGCGGCACTCGAACTCTATCAGCAGCGCGGCTATCCCACGGACGCTCTCGTGAACTGGTTGGCTCTCATCGGCTGGCACATGGATGGCGAAACCGAAGTCATGACCCGGGATGAGCTCGTTCGGAACTTCTCCCTCGACCGGGTGAGCGCGGGCGGCGCGCGGCTTCCCCTGGACAAGTTGGATTGGCTCTCCGGCGAGTTCATCCGGAACATGTCGGTGGACGACGTGGCCCGGGCGATTCGCCCCTTCATTCAGGCCCAGGGGTGGCACGCGGAAGAGCCTCTACTTCTGACATTGGCCGAGGCCTTTCAGCCCCGCATCCGCGCCTTCGGCGACATCGTCGACCAGGCTGCCTGGGTCTTCGAAGACAAGGAGGACATCGAGCCCAAGGCCCTCAAGAAGCTGAAAAAGGACGGGGCCGGCGACATTCTCGAAGCCTATATTCCCGTGCTCTTGGATGCGGATTTCGACGACGTGGCCGCCATGGAGGCCCGGGCGAGGGCCTTTTGCGAGGAGCGGGGGGTGGGGCTGGGGGCTCTTGTTCATCCGCTCCGGGCCAGTGTCACGCGGCGCACCGCAGGGCCGGGGCTTTTCGATTGTCTGCGTCTGGTCGGCAAAGAGCGGGTCATCCGCCGAATTCGCGACGGAATCGAACAGGCGCGGTCTTGAAAGACACCTGGGCCGGGCTTAGATTCGCCCCACTGAACCGGCCCCGTCGTCTAGCCAGGTCCAGGACACAAGGTTCTCATCCTTGGAACAGGGGTTCGAATCCCCTCGGGGTCACTCGACGCGTCCCATGCGCCGCGGCAGCAAAACCAACGAGCCCCGACGGCTTCGCCGCATCGGGGCTCTTTTCTTGACGGGGTAAGCCCATGCTGGATCCGGTTTCCAACAAGATCGACTTCTCGGCCCAGGAGGAAGCGATCCTCGAGTTCTGGAAGCACGAAGACATCTTCCGCCGGTCGATCGACGAACGCGATCCCGAGCGCAGCTTCGTCTTCTATGACGGCCCCCCCTTTGCGACGGGTCTGCCTCATTATGGGCACATTCTGGCCGGCACCATCAAGGACGTGGTGCCCCGCTACCAGACGATGCGAGGTCACCGGGTGGAGAGGCGTTTCGGGTGGGACTGCCACGGTCTGCCCATCGAAAACGAGATCGAAAAGAGTCTCGGCATCTCCGGGCGTCGCAACATCGAGGAATTCGGAGTCGACAAATTCAACGAGGCGTGCCGCGGCACCGTGTTGAAGTACGCGAAGGACTGGGAGCGGATCGTCTGGCGCACGGGACGCTGGGTCGATTTCGAAGACGACTACAAGACGATGGACCTGTCCTACATGGAGTCCATCTGGTGGGTCTTCAAGCAGTGTTGGGAGAAAGGGCTCATCTACGAGGGCAAAAAGTGCATGCCCTTTTGCCCCCGTTGCTCCACGCCGCTTTCCAACTTCGAGGTGCAGCTCGCCTACAAGGAGGTGAAGGACCCGGCGGTGATCGTGCGGTTCCAAGACGCCGAGGACGAGGCGCTTTGTTACCTGGCTTGGACGACCACGCCCTGGACATTGCCTTCCAACCTGGCGCTCACCGTGGGCGCGGACATCGACTACGTGTTCGTGCGGCGAGGCGACGATGTCTTCGTCGTGGCCGAGGCCCTTCTCGACTCCGTTTTCCAAGGCGAGGAGGATCTGGAAATCGAAAGCCGCGTGAAGGGGGCCGACCTCGTGGGGCGAAGCTACCGCCCGCTCTTCCCGTACTTCGCCAACCTCGAGGCGGAAGGCGCCTTTCGCGTCGTGGCCGCCGACTTCGTGACCACCGAGGACGGCACGGGCATCGTCCACACCGCGCCGGGTTTCGGCGAGGACGACTTCGCCGTGGGTCAGGAGGCGGGGCTTCCCCTCGTCTGCCCCATGGACATGGAAGGCCGGTTCACGGACGAAGTTGTCGACTTCGTCGGCATGCCCGTGAAGGAGGCGGACTCCCTCATCCTCGATCGCTTGAAGGCGGAGGGCCGTGTCTTCCGCAAGGCTCAATACATCCATAATTATCCCCACTGTTGGCGCTGCGACAGCCCCCTTTTCTATCGGGCGATCACGACGTGGTTTCTGGAAGTGAAGCGCATCAAGGACGCCATGCTGGCCGCGAACGCCAGGACGCGTTGGGTGCCCGCCCACATCCGCGACGGGCGTTTCGGAAAGTGGCTGGAGGGTGCCAGGGACTGGGCGATCTCGAGGAATCGTTTCTGGGGGACGCCCCTTCCCGTCTGGAAGTGCTCGGAGGGACATGCCACCTGTCTGGGGTCCGTGGCCGAGCTGGAAGCCGCCTCCGGCGCCCAGGTGAGCGACATCCACAAGCACTTCGTCGACGATATCGAGATCCCCTGTGGCGAGGCGGGGTGCGACAAGCCGGCCCGACGGATCGAGGAGGTTCTGGACTGCTGGTTCGAGAGCGGTTCCATGCCCTACGCCCAGATCCACTACCCCTTCGAGAACAAGGAGCGTTTCGAGGCGACGTTCCCCGCCGACTTCATCGCCGAGGGGCTCGACCAGACCCGGGGATGGTTCTACTCGCTCACCGTGCTGGGCACGGCGCTTTTCAACACGTCGCCTTTCAAGAACGTGATCGTGAACGGTCTCGTGCTCGCGGAAGACGGCAAGAAGATGTCGAAGCGCCTCAAGAATTACCCCGAGCCCCTGCAGGTCATCCACGATTTCTCGGCCGACGCGATGCGGCTGGCCCTCATGCATTCCCCCGTCGTGCGGGCTGAGGATCTGAAGTTCTCGGCGGCAGCCGTCGAACACGAGTTGCGTTCGCTCCTCATTCCGCTGTGGAATGCCTACGCCTTCTTCGTCTCCTACGCCCGCACCGACGGCTTCGATCCGGCGACGATGCTCCATGAGGGCCCTTTCGAAAACGCCCTCGATCGTTGGATCCTCTCTCGCCTCCAGGGGCTCGAGCGCACCGTCATCGAGGGCATGGATGCCTACGACTTGCAGGTCTCCGTGAACGCCTTCGTCGCCTTCATCGACGACCTCACCAACTGGTACATCCGTCGCAGCCGCCGTCGCTTCTGGAAGTCGGAGAATGACTCGGACAAGGTGCAGGCCCACTCGACCCTCTACATGGTCTTGTTGGAACTCTCCCAGGTCCTGGCGCCGTACGTGCCCTTCATCACCGAGTCCATCTGGCGCAACCTGAGGACGGACGACATGGCGGATTCGGTCCACCTCTCCCTGTTCCCGGAGCCGGACGATGCCCTCGCCGACCCGACGCTCGAGACCCAGATGGACCGGGTGATCCGCGCCGCATCCATGGGCCGGGCGTTGCGCGTCAAGCACGAGATCAAGATCCGCCAGCCTCTCCAGGCGATCACTCTGGTCACCAGGGACAAGACGGAACGCGCCCTTTTGGAAGAACTCGCCCATCTCCTCGAGGAAGAGTTGAACGTGAAGGAGGTGCGCTTCACCGAGAACGAAGACGACCTGGTCGAGATCTCTGCGAAGGGGAACTTCCGGGAACTCGGAAAGCGCTTCGGGAAGGCCACCCCGAAGGTGGCCGCCGCCATCGCGAAGCTGGAGGCTCCGGTGATTCGCCGACTCGAATCGGGGGAGACCCTTGCCCTGGACGCGGACGGCGTTCAGGCGGAGGTGACACTCTCGGACCTCGTCTTACATCGCTCGGAGAAAGAGGGGCTTCTCATCGAGAACGACGGCACCTTGACGGTGGGGCTCGTCACGGAGATCACACCGGAGTTGGAGGCGGAGGGCCTGGCACGGGAGTTCGTCTCGAAGGTGCAGAACATGCGCAAGCAGATGGGGCTCGAGATCACGGACCGGATTCGCGTCCGTTACCACGTCGAAGACCAAAAGCTCGCGGACGCCCTGTCCGTCCACGCGGATTACGTGGGACGGGAAGTCCTCGCCCGCGAGCTTCTTCGCGCGGATGCGCCCCAGGTGGAAGCCCAGGATCTCAACGGCATTCCCCTCACCGTCACCGTCGAGAAAGCCTGACCTCGTTGGGAGTCGCGCCCTCGTCGCGTGGGGGTGCAAGACGGCTCGTCATGCACCGCGGGGTCAGTCCATGGTGTCGGCGAGGGTGACGGCGACGCCGAAGCGACTGTCCTCGGGGGGCGCGCCCTCGACGAGCTCGACCCCGTCCTCGGCGGCGTTGGCGGCCTGGACGAGGTCGGCCAGGACGGGCGTGAGGTCCTCGATGTCCTCCTTCGACGCCGTGATGCGAAGGCCCGCCACCGGCCAGCGGAGGCTCCTTTGCGCCTTCGACTTGGCCCCGCGGATGTGGGAGAGCACGTCGACGGCGGCGGTGAAGGACTGACTCCGCGCGGCGCCCGCTCGTTCGAGAAGCGGCGCGGCTTCCGGCCAGGCGCTCGTGTGGATCGAGGCGTCCCTTCCCTCGCCCGCGAAACGCCAGCTCCACACCTCTTCCGTCACGTAGGGGAGGAAAGGCGCCAGCAGTTTGAGGAAGCTCTGGAGTGCGCACTCGAGCGTCGCCAGGGCGGAACGGCGACCGGGTGTGTCCTCCTCGTCGTAGGAGCGGGCTTTCACGAGTTCGAGGTAGTGGTCGCAGAAGGCCCAGAAGGTGTCCTCCGCGCCGTGGAGGGCCGTGGACCAATCGAATCGCTCGAAGGCTCGGCCAGCCTGTTCGATGACGTCGCCGAGCTTGGCCAAGAGCGCCAGATCGAGGGGCTCCGTCACCTCTGTGAGGGGAAGCCCGAATCCGTTGCCGCGTTCGAGCTGCATGTGAACGAAACGGCCGGCATTGAAGATCTTCGTCGCCAGGCGCTTCCCCACCTTGAAGACCGTCTCGTCGAAGGCCGTGTCCGTTCCAGGGCGGGCCCGGGCGGCCCAGTAGCGCACGCCGTCCACGGAGTGGGCGTCGAGAAGATGCCCGGGCGTCACCACGTTGCCCTTGGACTTACTCATCTTCTTGCGGTCGGGGTCGAGAATCCATCCGCTGATGAGAACGTGCTTCCACGGGATCTCATTCTCGTGCATCCATGCCTTCACGATGGTGTAGAACGCCCAGGTGCGGATGATCTCGTGAGACTGGGGACGAATGTCCATCGGGAAGAGCTTCGCGTGCCGCTCCGGGTTTTCGCCCCAGCCGCTCACGATCTGGGGGGTGAGCGACGACGTCGCCCAGGTGTCCATCACGTCGGGGTCGCCCATGAAGCCTCCCGGTTGGTTGCGCTGGGAGGCTTCGAAGCCGGGAGGCACGTCCGAGAGAGGATCCACGGGCAGCGCGGTCTTCTCCGCGAAGATGGGGCGGTCGTAGTCGGGCTCGCCGTTCTCCTGCACCGGATACCAGACCGGAAAGGGCACGCCGAAGTAGCGCTGTCGGCTGATGCACCAGTCCTGGTTGAGACCCTGCACCCAGTGATCGAAGCGGGTGCGCATGTGGGGGGGATGCCAGGCGATCTTTTCGCCCTGGGCGAGAAGGGCCTCTTGGTGGCGGAGAATGTGGATGAACCACTGGCGGGTGGGCACGAACTCGAGGGGGCGATCTCCCTTCTCATAGAACTTGACCGGATGCTCGATCGACTCGGGTTCGCCGATGAGCGCTTTCCCGTCACCGTGAGGGCCGGTGCCTTCGCGGGCGAGAAGCTCTGCCGTCGCGCGTCTCGCCTGGTTGGGAAACTTGCCTTGGATCTCGGCGTAGAACGCGTTGGCCGCATCCGGTGCGACGCTTTCGAAGGGCGCGTCCCCGAACTGGAGGGGGAGCAGGCGGCCGTCCATTCCGATGATTTGTTTCAGGGGGATCTTCTGCTGCTTCCACCATTCCACGTCCATGGCGTCGCCGAAGGTACAGACCATGAGGATGCCCGTTCCTTTTTCCGGGTCGGCGTGCTCGGCGGCGAGGATGGGGACGCGGGCTCCGAACAAGGGCGTGATGGCGGTCTTGCCGAAGAGGTTCTGGTACCGTTCGTCGTCCGGATGGGCCACGACGGCAATGCATGCCGCCAGCAACTCGGGCCGCGTGGTCATGATGACGAGTTCGCCACCGCCTTCCACCGCAAAGCGCACCTGGTGCATGGCGCCGCCCTTCGTGCGGTCCTCCACTTCGGCCTGTGCGACGGCGGTCTTGAAATCCACGTCCCACATCGTGGGGGCGGTCGTGCTATAGACTTCGCCCTTGTCCACCAGGTCGAGGAAGGAGAGCTGAGAGACGCGCCGGCAGTGCTCGTCGATGGTGGCGTAGGTCTGTGTCCAGTCGATGGAAAGCCCCAGCCGCTTCCAGAGTTCCTCGAAGGCCTGCTCGTCCTCCTCGGTCACCAGCGCGCAGGCTTCGATGAAGTTGCGCCGTGAGACCTCCTCGATGGGGTCCTTCTTGCCCTTGTCCCGGCGGGGTTTCCAGTCGGGATCGTAGGGCAGTTTCGGATCGCAGCGGATGCCG
>CAZLGG010000155.1:0-6836 GCA_964559135.1 uncultured Planctomycetia bacterium | reverse complement strand
TTTCTCTCACGGAGCCACGGAGCCGCAGAGAAAACGGGCCCCATCGTCACCTGCTTGCCGGATGAGTCTCCGTGCCTCTGTGTCTCCGTGAGATGTCCCTTCTTTTCCGTGTCACGGCCGGCGGGGAAGGGTTCGGACCCTCTTTGACGTTCCGGTTTGTCTTTCACAAAGCCACGAAGCCACGAAGCCACGGAGAAGCAGGTGGGAAATCCTAGGGGCTCGGCGGACGAAACTCCGTGCCTTGGCGTCTCCGTGAGGGGGCCCATCCTCTCCCGGTTAGCCTCCGTCGTGCTCCTTCTTCGGCGACGTCTCGCCGTCCTGGGGCGCCTTCGCGGGCTTTTCCTCTTCCTTTTTCTCCGGCATGAGGTCCTTCAAGTCGAAGGCCGCGGCCTTCTCGAGACTCCACGCATAGACACGGACGAAGAATGGGCTCGTCGACGCTTTCACGACGAAGTCGTTCTTCTGCTTGCCAAGGATGGAGAGTGTCTTCGATTCTCCGTCCTTGAAGGTGATCTCGAAGGAGACCAGGGGGTTCTTCGCGTCGAGGTCCTCGGGCGCTTGTTTTCCGAGGACGTCTTCGAGAGTGATCGAGCAAATCTTCCCCAAAAAATCCTCGACCTTCTTGGAGTCGAGTTGGACGTCGGAACCTTCGACGCTCCACGTCACCTCCTCATGTTTCTCGCTGTTGGTTTTCTCCGTTTCCTTCGTGTCCTTCACAGCGTCGTCTTCCGGCTTCTTTTTCTCCGCCGCGGGTCTTGACTTCGCCACCAGGGTGATCGGGTCACCGTCCCGCGGCTGCACTTGAAGCCGAGTCACGTCCTCCTTCGGCCATTGCACGTAAGCCGTGTCGCTGACCCAGGAGGTCGTGCTCGTGGAAAGCGCATAGCTCGTGAGGGTGTCGGATTGGTAGACATCGTCATCACCAGCGGATCTCACGTAGAAGGAACCCACGGATCCAGGGACGGCCGCCACGAAGAACTCGGCCAGGGTCTTCCCGCCCGTGTCCTTCAGGAGAACCCGTTTTTCGAAGGCGTCGGCCGCCACCTTGGCGACGGCGTGACTCTCGCCACGCGTGAGGACGGGGTCGGTCACCCGGACGTTCGCGATGGTGTTGAGAAGGGCCGAGGAATTCTGGCCTTTCTCGTCCCAGACCTTGTCGGCTTTCGCAGGAAATCCGTCCAGGCTCGCAATGACCCATTCCTTCTCTCGACGCTCGAGAACGAGCGGTTTCGAATCCGTGCCGTCCTGAATCTCGATGTGAGTGACGGCTGCGGGGTCGAAGTCGAGAAGGGCGTGCGGTTTCACGTTCTGGTCTTCGGAGCCTCCCCCGAGACGCAGGGCAAGGAGAAGGCCGAGTTGCACGACCGCGAGACCGATGAGAATCTTGTTCATGGTGCTCATGGGAGTTCCTTTCACATCATCGGACGACGATTGGCGCGGGCGGCCATGAGGCCGAGACCCAAGAGAACGAGAAGAATCAGAGGTCCTGTGAAGTTCCAGAAGATGATGCTCTTCTTCGTCGCCTCCTCGATGGGCTTCAGGGGACGATAGGACCTCCCCCGATTGCGTATCGCCTGAAGATCCTCGTCCTGCAACATCCAGTCCACGGCGGCTGCGAAGAATCGTGTGTTCATGGCATAGAAACTGAGGGGCATTCCCCACTGGGCCGTGACGGCTTGGAAGTCGTCCACGAAGTCGTCGTTGGCGATGACGAGGAGGCGAGTGGGGCGACTCTTGGTCAAGGGTGCGGAAACGATTTTCTTCTCGTCCTGCGTCTTCGTGCCCTCCTCGGTCCCATTCGAGGATTCCTTCGCATCTCCATCCGTCTTCTCTTCGCTGTCGCTGTCGCCGTCGGAGGCTGCGGTGTCCTTGTCCAGTTTGCGGGGCACGTCGTGGTCCGCGAACCAGGACTTGAAGGTGCCGTGGAGCGCAACGGCGAAGACCTTTCGCCCGCGCTCTTCGCCGTCTGGACGGGGGAAACCCAGGGGATAGCGGGCGAAATCGGGCTCGAACCCGGTTGCGGGACCGGTCCAGGCCTGCGGACTGCTCCGAAGCAGCCAGGTCGCGTCCACTCCATCGACATCCGTCGTTTCGATGGCGGAGGGATACCAAAAGCGGACGACTTCGAAATTCGAGGTGAGCTGATGCTCGCGTTGGACACCACCCGGGACATCGCCAACGATGGGCAGCGACGCCCACCGATGGTCGGTGAGGGCCGGGCGACGACCCGGGGGCGAGTCACCGTCCGGCCAGGGGAACACTCCACACGCCTCATCGAAGACGCCCTCTTCGGAGAGGACGACGCCCCAGCGGCCCAGGAGATCCTCCAGACCCGTCTTGGCCGCCGTCCCCGTCAGACGGCCCCAGCTCATGAGTTGCACGTCGGTGCGGTCGACGGCGAAGATGGCCCGGCCGCCCCCCATGACGTATTGATCGATCGCGAAGACGGCCTCGGGGGTGAGGGCGCGCGGCCCCATGACCAGGAGCAGATCGATGTCCGCGGGCACCTTGTCGAGGGTCTTCAGGTCGATGTTTCGAACCTCGTAGTCCTCCCCCAGTCGCCTGCCGATTTCACCAAAGCGCGGCGGCGGCGTCGGCCTTCCCATGGCCGCAGCCATCGGATCCTGCTTCGGCATGTCCTGTGCGAGGCCAATCACGCGTTGCATGCCGGGTGTGAGGCGTCGGAACACCTGCTCGAAGGCTTGGCGAAGCGCGAACTCCCCGACGCCGCTCTCCAGGTCCATGAGGGGCATGACGGCGTAGAGCTCTCCGTCGATCTCGAGCGTCGCCCATAGATAGATGTCGCGATCCCTCGTGAACGGAATGGGGGAGACGTTCAATTCGGAGGCCTTGCGGCGCTGCTCGGCGGGGTCCTCGGGCACCGGAACGGCCACATATTCCAACTTGCCGTCGGAGGCCTTGGCCAGATCGGAGAGAACCTTGTCGGCGATCTCCGGCACCTCTTTCAGGATCTCGGGGAGTTGCTCCTTGGGCGTGATGTACGTACGGACGACCGCCTTGTGGGGAAACCGTTGGAAGACGTCGCGCCGGGACTCGAACTCCTCGACGGATTTCTTGATAGCCCGGGTCACCGCGTACTCGACGTTTTTCAGTTTCAGTTTCTGCCCCTCGGCCGGGTCAAAGATATCCGGTTCCACGAGGTCGTCGATCGAAACCGTCGTCGGACTCGTGCCCGCGTACTCCACCACGATCGAGAAGTAGAACGACCGGACCCCTTTTTGACGCTGATCCTGGAAAACGTAGGGCGTCGCCGTGATGCCGTACTTGGCCTGAGCGGTTTTCTCCGCCGCCGGGTCATCTTCGGGGACGATGCGCTCGAAGATCACTTTTCCGTCCGACGAGACCGCGTACTCGTCGAGGAGATTGAGAATCTCCGGAACCAGAGGTCTGAGTTGCTCGTAGACCAGGTCCATGGAGGAGATGTAGGCGCGGATGTGCACTTTCTCGTCCAGGTTGCGAACGATCCGCTTGGTGACGGGTGAGAGGGAATAGATCTTCCCTTGTGTCGTGTCCAAACGAAGGGCGTTGACGGGCTCCATGATCAGATTGAAGAGCACGATGTTGAGGGCGACGAGCCCAGCCGCCAACCAGACGTTCGAGAGGATGCGCGAACGGTCCATCAGGCAAGCCTCCGCAGGTGAAGTCTACACACGTTGAAGAAGAGGAAGAGCGCGGTGATGCTCAGGTACCATGCGACGTCTCTGAAATCGATCACGCCGCGTTGGATGGCCTCGAAGCGGCCGTAGAAACCGAGAAAATCGAGGACGGAAACGGCTTTCTCCGAGATGTTGGAGGCCCATCCGATGACTTTGGGCCAGGACATGAGTCCGAAGAGGGAACAGAGGGCCGCCGAGCCGATCAATGCCAGGAATTGGTCTCGAAACCAGCTCGAGGCGAAGAGCCCGAGAGCCACGTACGCGCCGCCCAAGAGGAGGGCCGCCAGATAACCGGCCAGCACGGGTCCCCAATCGAGGTCACCCAGCCAAGCAGCGGTGAGAGGAATGCCGAGAGTGCAAAGGAGCGAGACCGCCACGAGCCCCAACGTCCCCACGAACTTGCCGAGGACGAGTTGCCAACCCTGGGCCGGCAAGGTCATGAGGAGTTCGATGCTTCCCATCTCGGACTCTCGCGCCCACTGACGCATGGTGAGTCCGGGCACGAGGATCAGGAGCGTGAGGGGCAGCGAGCGGAAAAAGGGGGAGATGTCCGCCCGCCCCGTTCCGAAGAATTCGCCCCAGTAGAAGTGGGCCAGCATCGAAACCGTGACGAAACACGCGATGAAGACGTAGGCCAGCCAGGAGTTGAAGTAGCTCTTGAACTCCTTGGCCGCGAGAACCAGGACGCGACTCATGATGAGACTCCTATGCTGACGGTGGCTTCACGGAAAACGTCTTCGAGACTTCTGCGGGCGGGACTCAGCTCCAAGAGTTCCCATTGGCGCTCCACGGCGAGGTGGAACAGGGAAGGGGCGAGGTCGGCCCCGTCCTTCGGCACCACCAAGAATCGCCGAGTCTCTTTCGGGCCGTCCAGGGTGCGGACTTCGT
Organism: uncultured Planctomycetia bacterium; assembly: GCA_964559135.1. Classification (GTDB taxonomy): domain Bacteria; phylum Planctomycetota; family DRQF01; genus DRQF01. The sequence goes on along the minus strand of CAZLGG010000155.1, from coordinate 2,271 downwards.
CGACGCCGTCCAAAGTTCGAATGAAATCCTCCGCGTCAGGGCCGGCCTTGGACACACCGAAGTGAAGGGTCCGATCCCCCAGAAGGTGGTCGATCCGGTCGTCGACGGCCAGCGTGCCCCCAACGATCATGAGAGCCCGAGAGCAGGTCTCTTCGACTTCCGAAAGGATGTGGGTGGAGAGGATGACAGTCTTGTCGCGGCCGAGGTCTCGGATGAGATCACGGATCTCTATGATCTGATTGGGATCGAGGCCGCTCGTCGGCTCGTCGAGGATGAGAATGTCCGGGTCGTGAAGGATCGCCTGCGCGATTCCCACGCGTTGCCGGAGACCCTTCGAGAGCGTGCGGACAATGGATGTCAAACGACCTTCGATGTCACACGCCTTGACGGCATAGGAGAGGCGCTCGACGAGGCGAGAGCCCTTCAATCCCCTCATCTTTCCCATCCAAAGGAGATAGTCCTGAACGCTCATCTCCGGATAGATCGGGTTGGATTCGGGCAGATACCCGATGCGTTCCTGGGCCTTGACCGGGTCCAGCGCGACGTCTCGACCATCGACGAGGACCCGCCCCTCGTTCGGGACCAGGTAACCCGTGATGATCTTCATCGTCGTGGTCTTTCCCGCACCGTTCGGCCCGACGAGACCGATGATCTCGCCTCGATCCACGGAGAAGGAAAGGTCCTGTACGGCCAGGAACGACCCGTAACGCTTGGAAATGCTCTGCACTTCGATCATGGTCGACTTGCTCGATTCAGTGTCTCAGCAGCTGTTGGAAATCCGGCCTCGGGGCAGAGGCTATCCGATTCTTTCCCGACGTCTCGAGGATTCAACCCTCGTTTTCGCGTGAAGGATCGAGGTCGCGATGACGCGGTCCGCTCGCATTCCGGTATAGTCTCGGTCCATGCGCATCCTGCTCGTCAGTCATCTCTTCCCTCCGCATCATAACGCGGGTGTAGAAACCTACACGGCGAACCTCGCGGGTTGTCTCGGGGAGACGGATGAAGTGGCCGTGGCGACCACGCGGAAGGTCCCCTCCCTTCCTACGGGAACGATCCGGAAACGCTCCGTGGACGGCGTGCCGGTTTTCGAGGTGATTCAGAATCTCGACTATGCCGCGCCGGGAGAGCTCTGGCGCGACGAGCGCATGGAGCGGGCGTTCGATGCGGTCTTGCGGATGTTTTCTCCGGATTTGGTTCATTTTCAACACCTCATGTACTGGTCTCTCTCGCTTCCTCGGGTGGCCGGCTGCCGAGGAATCCCCTCTCTCTTGACCCTCCATGATTTCTGGATGCTCTGCCCCCGCATGGGGCAGCTCGTCAACGAGCGCAAGGAACTCTGCGAGGGGCCGGAGGAGGGGCGATGCGGCCCGTGCATGGCGTCATCGAACTGGCGCCAGCCGGCCGAGGCACAGCGGTGGATGCAACGGCTGCAGGCTTTTCGACGGGTGACCGGGCTTCCACTCGAAGGCTTGCTTCGGCGGGCCGCCGCGATTCGGGATCGGTGGAGCAAGGGGACTCGCGGCAGCCCAGTCGCCGAAGGGGACCTCCACGGCGAGGTTGCGACCCAATTCGCAAGGGACGTCGCTTCACGCAAGAAGGCCGTCCGCGACTGCTGGGACGCCCTCGGCGCCGTTGTCAGCCCCTCGGCATTCGTCCTGGATCGCGTTGTCGACGATGCCGTGCCCGGGTCGAAGCGCGTTCGGATCCCTCATGGCATGGATTCGGAGGGTTTCGCTCCGGCAGCCGTCAATTCCCGAAAGGGCCCTCTGCGCGTGGGTTTCTTGGGCACCGTGGCGCCTCACAAGGGCCCCCATGTGCTCATCGACGCCGCGGCACGCCTTCCCGAGGAGAGCCTTCGGCTGGTGTTGCACGGTCCTGATGCGTCACCCCGTTCCTACGCCGACGCATGCCGCGCCCGCGCCGCGCATCTGCCGCATGTGGAGATGCGCGGTCCGCTTCCCCGGGCGAAGGTACCGGAATTCCTGGCGACCCTCGATCTGCTCTGCATGCCCTCCCTTTGGTTCGAATGTCAGCCGCTCTCCCTGCTCGAGGCGCGGTTGGCCGGCGTGCCAGTCCTGGTCTCAGACTTGGGCGGGATGGCGGAATTGGTCGAAGAGGGCAGGGGAGGCGGACGGGTCCAGGTCGGTGACCTGGATGCGTGGGCCGCTCGTCTGGCTGAGTTGGCGGAGGACCGCGATCGGCTTCGGGCATGGCGAAAGACGATCCCGGACGTTCCAACCCTGGCGGAGCACGTCAGTGGGCTCAGATCTC
>CAZLGG010000154.1:0-6968 GCA_964559135.1 uncultured Planctomycetia bacterium | reverse complement strand
ACATCTACTTCAACGCCCGCAGTACGAACCCGGCCTTGGTGCGCCCGGACAACGTCACCTCCCCCACCGACCCCGCCATCGACTCCTTTGGTCGAAACATTTTGGCCGGACAGATTCACACCCTGGGCACGTGGCTTCGCGGTGACGTCATCGACGACCTATGGCTGAGCCTCGAAGTCGCCTATCAGCTCGGACAGGACGAAGCCCACAACGATCTCGACGCTCTGGGCATCGAGTTCAACGGGGAGTGGTCGTTGCCTTTCATCGAAACGGGCAAACTGTACTTCGGCTACTACTTCGCGGAGGGCCCGGACTCGGGACAGGACGTGGGTTTCTCACCTCTGTTCATCTCGCGTCACAATGTCGATCCGATTCGAGGCCACGGTGCGTTCTCCAGGCTGGGTAACATCGACATGATCCCGACCCAGAACATCCATGTCGTTCAGGTTGGCTTCAAATTCGAGCCCTTTGAGTCTTGGACGATGGGCTTGACGTACCTCTACTCCTGGTTGAACCACTCACGCGAGCGGCTCACGATCAATTCGCTGGGCAACGTCTTCGTCGACGAGCGGTCTTTCGGACATGAAGTGGACATCTATGCGCGCTACACCCTCAATGCCCAGTCCGATGTTTTCCTGAACTTCTCCTTCTTCGTTCCGGACGCGGACTTCTTCATTGAACCCGCAGCGGCTCCCGGATCGTTCAACAAGGAGAACACGGACGTGGCCATCGGCGCCTACGTGCAGATCCAGGTCCGCTTCTGAGACTCGAAGAACGGGCGGGACCAACCCCCGCGCAAGCCAATGAGAGGGCCGTCGGAGATCACTCCGGCGGCCCTTTTTTCGTGCGTCCTGGTCATTCCTCTTCGTGGCGATGAAATCGGAGCGGAGGCTTCAGCCTTCACCGGACGCCCCGACTCCATGGGAAGGCACATGAGGAACCGAGCGACCAGCGAGCCGCCCCCTCCTTCTCCGCGGCTCCGTACCTCCGTGAGAGAAAGAAACGAACGTCATTGAAGGCCGGAAACGCAACGCCGTTTTCCCGCGCCGCGGTTCATCGTGCAGAGCAAGCTCTGCGCCCCAGGGGAAGCCGATCGATCTCTCGGCGTTCTCTCTGCGGCTCCGTGCCTCCGTGAGAGGAGAACGAACCGGCAGAGCGTGGATTGACGCGGAGGACGCAAAGAAGACGCGACGCATCCCCTGGCCCCCGCAAGGCGAGCCCTATCGCGTCGGCACGAGCGCCAGGCGGAAACCCGAGAACATGGCGTGCTTCCTGGGTGAGATGGAGGGGCCCTTGCGATCGACCTGCAGGTCTTTCACTTCGTTGTAGGTCGCATCTCGGATCGAGCCGCCCATGAGGCGGAAACGGGTTCGACCACTTCGCGCGATCTCCGAAGCATTGCCGGAAAGGAAATGGAAGGGGTTCGCGTTCGGATCTCCTTCCACCGATCGCAATCGTGGGTACCACTTCTCCCGTTTTCCAGCGGGATTGAGCACCTTGTACACGCGGGGAATCCCCTGAGAAGTCCCCCAGCCGAAACGGCCGTTTCCGCCCGTCTGCTTCTTGCCCGCGGCCAACCACGCCTTGACGGACGGGAGGTCGAATCGGACCGGTCCGCCCAGCTCGGTCTCGAGCCGCCCCAACTCTCGGGAATCCCCGTTCAACCGATTGCAGATGTCAACAGCCAGATTCGGCGAGCATGGCACGAGCGGCATCGCATCGACCAATTCCCATCGCGCACCGCCGGTCTCGTAGTTTCCCGCGAACGCTTGAACCTTTGCCATGATACCGCGATCGATGGCCTTGGCATCGGCCACGGAGAATTCTCTCGTTGCGATCCATGCGGGGCCACTCGCCGTCTCCACCAGGACGAATTCGAACCGCCCGGAAGTGACGCGAGCCACTTTCTTGTATCGAGGCCGGACCGGACGGACCGGTTCGGCCTCGACGGGAATGGGCTGGGGATCCGTCTGCTTCGTTCTCCTCGCGACGTCGTAGCGTTTGGCAAGATCCCCCCGCAAACTCTGAGTCGCCGCGTCCGAGCCGGTGAACCGCCGCTCCATCCGCGCCACCTCGCCCAGAAAGGACTCGATCCCCCTCTCCACGGCGGAAACGTTCGCGGGGGTGAGATCCCGGGTCCATCCGAGGAGGAGATCCGCGACGTTGCGCTTCACGGCATCCTCCGCCAAGCCCACGACGCTCTCGGCGTCATAGGACCGAAAAGCCTCCAGATCGGCGCTGAAACCGAGCAGTTCCTGGGCCGCTTGTTTCGGGAGAGTGCTTCCGAATGGGCGAGAAGCGATCGTCTCGAAGAGTCGTCGGCTCGCGTCCTCCAACTGTCGTCGGCGACGGCGCACGAGCAGGTCCCGCGCATCGTCCAACTTGCCCCGAACACGGCGGGATTCCACGGCCGCGGGATTCCCGGCAGCATCCGTGGCCGACAACTCGAAACGGACCTCGCTCTTGGCGTCTTGGAAATCCGAAAGCCGGAGCTCGTACACCATCGTCGTCGCATCGGGCTTGGCGGAAGGCTTCATCTCCTTGCCTGCGAGTACGAAACGCACGGTGGACGCTGCGGTTGGGATGGGGCGGTCGTCCGTCAACGTGAAACGCAACGGGACACCGCTCGATGTCGCCTGGCCGGCTCTGATCAAGAGCGTGGGCGGCTTGAAATCGAATTCCTCCTTGGCCGGCCCGCGGACACGAAGCGTGAGGGGCTCGTTCTCCAGGCCCAGAGTTTCACTCGTGAGGACCAGTTGAATGCGCAGCGCCAAGGCCTCGCCGTCGATGAGATCCTGAGAATCCACCACCGAGTTGGCGGGAGAAGCCTCAATCTCCAGGTAACCTTCGTCATTCCACGCGGCGAGAAGGCCATCCGCTCCGGCAACATCGACGGTCGTCTTATTGAAGAGATCGCGACTGGATGGAGGAATAGCGAATTCCAAAGCGATACACGCCTTGCCGAGTTCTCGCCAATTCAGATTGTAGACACGCACGCCGTCCACGACGCGGCCGCAGCGGTTCAACTCGCCCTCTTCGAGGCCCTCCGCCCACTCGCTATTCTGCAGCGAGTCCCCAAGCTCCTTGGCGAATTGCTGCCAGCCGCGTCGCTCTATTCCCGGGTCGGCCAGCAACGAGGCGTTCTCGCGGGCCAGCACGGTCATCTTCAACCAGCGCGATGCCTTGTCGAACTCGCCGATGAGCTCGTTCGCTTCGCGCCGCAAGACTGCGGCTCCAGAATGATTCGGATAGTTGCTGCAAAAAGTCCGATAGCGACCGAGTTGCCGCCGCACCTCTTCGAAGTCATGCGACGGATCGGCTTTGAATGCGGTTCGTCTCCGCTCCAGGGCCGCCCAAGCGAGATCAGCTCCGCCCTTCCTGAATGCGGCGGTCAATTCCCCCCACCGAAGGTCAAGCTCACTGCGGCGGCCGGGATCGAGCTTTGGCACGAGGGCCTTGAAGGCGTCATCCAGGGGTGCGATGAAACTCGCTTTGTTCGAGCTGGCGTCATAGGCCGCCCCGAGGGCGTCGCGAAGCCCGGCGTCACGGAGCCGATCCAGGAGCACTGTCGTCACGACGGGACGGAATGTGGCCATGGGCAGCCCTTCGGCCTCGATCGAGGACAGGGCGGAGCCCCACCCTCGAGGATCGTCGCCGAACCGCGCCGCCAAACCGTCGAGGAATTCCTTCTCGCCCTCGAGCCTCACGGCGCTTTGAAACAGCGCTTCGCGAAGGCTGCGAGGCTCCAGGTCGAGATCCGAACCGACGCGACGACGAACCCGAGCAAGTTCGTCGAAGTAGTCGGCTCTCGTCATGCCGGCCAGCTTGGCCGCCTCATCGGAGAGAAACGATTCCGCGGCGGCAGGGCCCTCGGTGGTCTTCGAACGAGCGCCCTCGAGGGCCCAGTTTCCGAAGGCTTGGAAAAGCTCGATCGGCCTTTTTCGTTCGGCGCCCATCTTTCCGAGGATCTCATCCAATCGGGCTTCGAACCCCTCGGGGACCTCGAAAGAGCGGGCACGAAGACCTTCTTCCAAGATCGACCGAGCCCAGGCCAGGTTGTGATCGAGAATGGCCGCTTCTCGGGCCTCGGCGTAGTCCAACCATGCCTTGGCCGCGCCTGGGGCGAATCCCAGCGACTTCTCCAACCGCGCCACGGCCTTCGCGATCGCCTGCAGATCCCCGTCTCTCCAAGAGGCAAACCCTGGGCTCGTCGGCGCCCAGCCTTCGAGCTTGCGCGCCTCCTTCAAAAAGCCCCTAAGGACACTCACTTGATTCTTCTCGTCACCGACCGTGACCATGGCCCCGGCGACGGTCGCGACCTCGGTGATTCGATTCTTCAAGTCCTCTTCCGTCACCATCGGAGCCCCGAGAGCAGAGAGTAGCCCGGCGGACACCATCCCTCCCAGCTTCTTCAACTCCTCTGGATGCTTGCTCAATTCCCGGACCCTGAAGGTGGAGACGGCTTTCCAATTCGACTGCCGACAGAAGTCCTGGAGTTGATTGAATTCGTCCAACCAAGCGGTGTCGAGAGAACTCCCTCCGTTGGCCCCCCCGGATGAAGGGTCGGCAACGGGATCATCCCCCCGAATCACGAATGCGAGGACGACCGCCAGAATGACGACCAGGGGAATCCCGATGGCGAACACCTTCCTGACCGAAAGGCCGGAGGCCTGGGATGCGACTGTCCCTTCCCCGCCGACGACTCCGCCCCGCGACGGGTCGTTCTTCCACTCCTCGGGGACGGTATGGAGCACGACCGGCTTATGAGCCTTCTTTTGGGGCTCCATCTTACTGATGCGGACGAGCTCTTTGGCGAGCTCCTTCATGTTCTGGAAGCGGTCCTCTTCCTTCTTCTGCATGCAGCGCTCGACGACCTTGCACAGAGCGTCGGGGTTCCGGAAATCTCCCTGCACGGCGAGCGGCGGAGGATCGCTCATCAGGTGCTGGGTGATGAGAATCCCGTCCGTGAACGGGAGACGCCCCGCCAACATTTCGTACATCATCACACCCAGCGAGTAGATGTCGGCCCTCCGGTCGACACGACGCTGCATGTCACATTGTTCCGGCGGGATGTACTGGGCCGTTCCCTTCGCGAGGGTCGTGTTTTTCGCGCCTTGCACGCCATCGCCTCGTTGCTCGAAGCGCTTGGCGATCCCGAAGTCGCAGATCTTCCCGCGGCCGTCCGCGGAGAAAAGGACGTTTCCCGGCTTCACGTCCCGATGAACGATGTTGTGCTCATGCGCGTGATGAAGCCCGCGACAGATGTCGATCACGGCCTTGAAGAACGTTCCCTCCGGAAAACCGCCGCCCTTGTACTTTTGGATGAGGTCCTCCAGGCTGCCGCCGTCGAGGAATTCCATCACGAGCGTCGAACGGCCTTCGAACGTACCGAACTCGAAAACCTTCACGATGTTGTCGTGTCCCAGAGCCCGATCGGCCTCGTTGACAAGAGTTTCCTCGTCCCAATCCGAAGCTCCCTCGCGGGCAATCTTGAGCGCGAACCGGTCCCCCGTTTCGACCTGAATGGCCTCGAAAACCTCCGAATTCCCTCCTTGGCCGATCTTCCGCAGGATTCGGTAGCGACCGTCCAACTCCTTGCGAGGGCGCCGCTTCTTGTTCAGAACGTTGAGAACATCGAAGAGATCTTCCTTGAATTCGCTGGCCGTCTGGTAGCGATCCTCTTGGGCTTTCTGGAGAGCCTTGTTGATGACGTTCTGTAAGCGATAGGAGATCGGCCCGCCGTCGGCACCCTGGGTAATGGGTGGCGGGTCCTCGTTCTTGTGTTGCTTGAGGATGTCTTGCAGATAGATTCCGCGGAACGGAGGGATCCCCGCCAAGAGCTCATAGAGAATGATTCCAACGGCGTAGAGATCCGTTCGGGCGTCCACGGCCTTGGGACGGAGAAATTGCTCCACAGCCATGTAGTGGGGGGATCCCGGAATCTCATTGCCTTTCCCCTGACGCATCTGCGTCACCTTGCTGTATCCGTGCCCCTCGGTAAACGGTTTCGAAAGCCCGAAGTCCAAGAGACGGACAGCCAGAGGGTCCTCGAAAACGCAGATGTTATGGGGCTTCAGATCTCGGTGGACGAAACCACGATGGTGAATCGGCTCGAGAACGGAGAGGATTTCCACGGCGACCTGAATGGCCTGGATCTGTCCCAGGCCGTTCGGATGGTCCTCAATCATCTTGTCGAGAGTCTGGGCCTTGACGTACTCCATGACGAGAAAAAGAAGCCCGTCATCAGTCCGTCCCCAATCCTCGATCTGGACGATGCCGCGGAACGCCTTCAGGTCGAGAAGAACCTTGATTTCGCGCTCGAAGCGCTGACGCGAAGAGGACCCGTCCTCCGACAACTCGCTGTGCAGAAACTTGACCGCCACGAGGCGGCCCGACCCTTCGGTTTCGGCCTTCATCACGGAACCCATTCCGCCTGAGCCGATCATTTCCAGAATTCGGTAGCGGCCGGATTCCGCCGTCAGCGTCTGCCCGATGAATCGTTCAACGCTCGCACCCGTGACATCGCTCATTCCGCCCCCGTCCTTGTTCGCACCAACGTCCAGACCGTGAGACATGCCCACCTCGTCCCCATGCTTCTCTCCCCGTCAGAGTCAGCTTATGCTGTTGCCCCCAAGGGTCAATCGGAACCAAATCGTGAAGAGAGCAGCCATTGCGCTCATAGCAGTAAGCTCCCTATTCGTCATCGTCATGACGGCCCCCGATCCTTTCGGTCCAATGTGTCCCCCCTTGGGCCGCCTCCTCCCTCCAGAATCTGATTGGGTCTTCTGGACGGACCGGGTGGAAGAAATCCCAGCGCAATCCGCCGTTCTCCGACATGAGCTCGAACCCATCTCCAGGGGTGAAAAAGCATCTTCACGGCAGGCCGACATGCTCCTGCACGTTCTCGGTATTCTATCCTCTTTCCGGGACCAGCCCCTCATTTCCGGTGAGATGGGGCTCGCCGGCGC
>CAZLGG010000153.1:0-7189 GCA_964559135.1 uncultured Planctomycetia bacterium | reverse complement strand
GAGTTGGCTCGTGATGGCGACTCACCGGGGGTCTCGAGGGTCGGCGCCGTGAAGGATGGGGGGAGCGTCGGGGAGCCATGAAAATGGGCCGGCGCGGGGGAGCGCCGGCCCGAGGGCTCTCAGTCTGTGACTGGACCCCGCACGGCGGGGGGTCGTCAGGGGATGGGGCGAGGTGAGGCGAACGGAAGGAGAATCCCGAAAAATCCGGGAATCGATGACGGCAGGGTGCGATCCACGCGGACTTGTAAGAATGGGCCCATGAGCTTCGCCGGTCGGATCACGCGAACCCTCGGAGAACGGGGCGACACCCCCCTTCTCTTCACGGAAAGGGCACCCCTCACCGCCGCCGAGCTGCTGGAGCGAGGCCATCTCTTCGCCCGGATGCTCCGTTGGCTCGAGATTCCTCCGGGTGGCGTGGTCGCTCACCTTTTGCCCGCGGGCTGGGAGGCCGTCGTCGTGCATCTGGGCTGCCTTCTCGCGGGAAGGGTGAGTTTTCCCCTGAACCCCCACCTACCCCGGACGGATCTGCGGGATCTCCTCGCGCGGGCCGACGCCCGTGTGGTGGCGGCGCCCCGGGCGCTTCTGGACGAGCTGGCCCAGCCGGCGGGTCTGGAGCCCGTGGGAGGGGCGCTCGGTCCCCGGCTCCTCTTGGAGGACGAGAACTCTCCGCCCCACGCCCTCGCCATGGAACTCATGGAATCGTCCCTCGCCGGCGCCGCCCGAGCGCCCCGCGGCGCCGAAGTGAAACCCGACGCGGAAGACGGCGCTGTGATCGTGACCACGAGCGGGACCACCGGGCGGCCCAAGCTGGTTCTCCACACTCAGGGGAGTCTGGACGCGGGGTGGGCCGCCCTCGCCGCCCGTTGGCGCCTCACCAGCGACGACCATCTCTATCTGGCCCTCCCCCTCTTCCACGTCCACGGGCTCTGCCTGGGACTTCACGGCCTGCTCGCGGGCGGTCACCGGGTGACCCTCGATGGGGGCTTCGACGTCCGTCGGGCTCGGGGGGTCCTGGGCGCGCGGGAACGGGGCATCACGCTCTTCTACGGCGTGCCCACCCACTATCGCCGACTGCTGCGAGAGGCGGAATCCCACCCCTTCCGACTGGATCATCTCCGCTTCTGCGCCTCCGGCTCGGCGCCCCTGGGGGAACAGGAGCGCGTCACCCTCACCGAGAGGCTCGGAGTCCCCCTCGTCGAACGCTACGGCCTGTCGGAGGTGCTGATCCTCACAGCTCAGGATCCGATGGGGGCGGGTCGAGCGGGCGCGGTGGGCACGCCCTTGCAAGGGGTGGAACTTCGCTGCGTGGAGGATGCGGGCGACCCGGCCACGAAGGGGGAAGTCCAGGCGCGCACGCCGGCCTGTTTCTCCGAGTACGTGGGGGAGCCGGAGGCGACCTCGAGGGCCTTCACCGCCGACGGGTGGTTTCGGACGGGGGACGAGGGGGTATGGACCGACGCGGGGGAGCTTCGCCTCACGGGCCGGCTGAAGGATATCCTCATCACGGGAGGCGAGAACGTGGCGCCGACCCAGGTGGAACAGGTGCTGGCCGCCGTTCCGGGGGTCGCAGAGGCGGCCGTGTTGGGACTTCCCGACCCGGATTGGGGTGAACGGATCGTCGCCCTCGTCGTGCCGGGTGAAGACTTCGATGTGAAACGGCTGATCGAGACCGGCCAACGCCGCCTGGCCCCCCATCAGCGTCCCAAAGAAATCCGTCGCGTGGACCGCCTGCCCCGCAACGCCATGGGTAAACTCGATCGGTCCCGACTGCCGGAGGTCTTCCGCCATGCCGACCGATGAACGTCACCGTCTGAAGGGGCCCCTCCGTCGACGCTTGAAAGACATCCTCGGTCCCGATCGTCTGCTCACGGACGCGGCCTCCCTGCTCGTCTACGAGTCCGATGCCCTCACCCACTTCCACGAACCTCCTCTCGCCGTCGCGTTGCCACGAACGACGGAGCAGGTCGCGCAAACGGTGCGCGCGCTCTTCGAGGCGAAGATTCCGTTCACGCCCCGGGGCGCCGGCACGGGGCTCTCCGGGGGCGCGCTTCCGCCGGAAAGCGGAGGCGTCCTCATCGACACCTGCGCGATGGACAACGTCCTCGAAGTCCTCGCGAGCGACCGCATGGCGCGGGTGCAACCCGGCGTCGTCAACCTGGACCTCTCCCTGGTCGTGAAGGAATGGGGCCTCATGTACGCCCCCGATCCCTCCAGCCAGATGGCCTGCACGCTCGGCGGCAACGTGGCGGAGAACTCGAGCGGCCCCCACAGTCTCCTCTACGGGCCGACCAGCGCTCACATCCTGGGGGCCACCGTCGTCATGGAGGACGGAGAGATTCTCCAGTTGGGCGGTCCCCACCCGGCGGCCTCCGGCCCCGATCTTCTGGGCTCGTTCGCGGGGAGCGAAGGCACCTTGGGCATCGTCACGGAATTGTGGGTGAAGCTGCTGCCGAAGCCTCTCACCGTCGCCACGTTGCTGGGGAGTTTCGTCGACCTTCCCGCGGCGTGTCGGGTCGTCTCGCGGATGATCGCCGAGGGCGTGCGCGCCTCGGCCATCGAAGCCCTCGACCGTCTCACCATCGAAGCGGTGGAGTCGTCCGTGTTCGCGGCGGGCTACCCCAAGGAAGCGGGTGCCGTGCTTCTCGTCGAACTCCACGGCCACCCCCTCGACGTGGAGCACGACGGTGAGGTCGTCCGACGCATCTTTCGGGAAGGGGACGCCCTCGAGATTCAGGAAGCGGAAGACGAGGAACACCGCAAACGACTTTGGCGGGGGCGGAAGGGAGCCTACGGCGCCATGGGCCGGGTGGCGCCGGATCTCTACGTGATGGACACCGTCGTTCCGCGCTCGAAACTCGAGGAGGCCATCCGACGCATCACCGACATCTGCGCGCGCCACGGGCTGCGCCTCGCCAACGTCTTCCATGCGGGGGAAGGCAATCTGCACCCCAACATCAGCTACGACCGGCGGGATGCGGACGAACTCGCCCGGGTCCTCGCCGCCAATCGGGAAATCGTCGAGGTCTGCCTGGGGCTCGGAGGCGCACTCTCCGGTGAACATGGAATCGGCGTCGAGAAACGGGCCTACATGAAACTCCAGTTCAACGACGACGACCTGGCCGCCTTCGAAGGGTTCCGGAGGGCCTGGTCTCCGGAACTCCTCCTCAATCCCGGTAAGCTCTTGCCGACGCCGCGCGCCTGCGCCGCGGTGAAAGGCAAGACGGCTCACCTTCCCGACGCGGAGCGCGGCGCGTGAAAGACCTCGCGGGCGAACGCATCCTGGGTCTCGATGAGCAGACCGTCGTGAAAGTGGTGCGGGAAGCGCGACGGCAGGGGGCCGGTCTCGTCCCGGGAGGCGGCGAAATCCCGCCTTCCCTCGGACCAGGTGACGCGTCGCACGCCTACCTTTCCCTGGCTCCCATGGATCGCGTGCTCTCGTTCGACCGCACGGATCTCACCATCACGGTTCAACCGGGAATGACGCTGGCTGCCCTGAACGCCGCTCTGAACGGGTCCGGTCAGCGCACCACCATCGAGGCGCCCGATCCCTCGACCTGGACCGTGGGAGGACTCGTGGTGGGGCGAGCCCCCAGCTTCTCCGAGGGCGCGTTCGGCCCCGCCAAGAATCAAGTCCTGGGCCTTCGTTGCGTGGACGGTGCGGGGCGAGCGCTCGCCTTCGGTGGCCGCGTCGTCAAGAACGTCACCGGCTACGATCTCGTGCGGCTCCTCGCGGGCAGCCAGGGCACGTTGGCGATCCTCACCGAGATCACGCTCCGCTTGACACCCCGACCCCGAGCCGCCTCGACCTCGATTCTTACGCTCGCATCGGATGAAGACCCCGCCCCCCTCGTGAGACGCCTTCGCGCACTCCCCTATCAGCTGACGAGGCTCGTGGTCGCGGATGGCGAAGCGGTGGGGATCGAGGGGCGTCCCGTTCTCGTCGCCGTCGAACTCGAAGGGGCGCCGGAGGCCCTCGAACGGGCCCGGGAGGACATCGACCGCTTGCGGACGCCCCAAGACGTGCTGGACGGGGCCGCGGCTTCGGCGTTCTGGCAGGAGCTCGTCGCCTTCTCGGAGGGGCGGGCTCGCCATCTCGAAGTGGGAGGAGCGGTGTCCGTCGTTCTCGATGCGGCCCACCGACTCCGTTCCCGCATGAACGCTTCGGGAGGAGCGCTCATCGTCGATGCCCTCGCGGGTCGGCTCCACTACACGGAAAGCGCCCGCAATGAGAACCACGACGCCTGGTGGGAAAGCCTGAACCTTCGCGCCACCCTCTCCCAGGCCGGAGCCTGGTCGGCCCTCCCCAGCGATCCCATGGATGAGGTCTTGTCGCCCGACCGCCACGGACGACCGACGCCGGGAGAGTTGAAGCTTCTCCGGCGCATCAAGCACGCCTTCGACCCGGATGGAATCCTCTCGCCCGGCCGCACGGCATGGAGTCCCGCGTCATGACGTCTCCCGAAACGACCCCGGAGGTCCAGGGTCGCTTGCTCCTCGATCGCTATGAGAAGACCCTCGACTGCGTCCACTGCGGTTTGTGCCTGTCGGTCTGCCCCACCTACGCCGTCACCCGGGACGAGACGCAAAGCCCGCGCGGACGCATCCACCTCATGCGCGCGGTGACGGAAGGCCGGCTCGCATGGGACTCGGAGACGGCCGGCCCGCTGAATCGCTGCTTGGGCTGCCTCGCCTGCGAGAGCCTTTGTCCTTCGGGCGTGGACTACCGGCACATGCTGGAGGCCACGCGGGAGGAGTTGCACGCGAAGGCACTGGACGGAAGCGGCCTCGGCCGCGCCTTCCGACGGTTCCTCATCACGCATCTGGTGAGCCACCCCCGCCGGGTACGCGCCGTGGCGCCCATCCTCCGCGGGCTGCAACGGCTCCGCCTGGATCGCCTGGCCGCCAAGCTTCCGATTCTTCCGACATCGTTGCGCGCCCTCGCCGAGGGCGCCCCCATGATTCCACGGCGATCGGCGCGCCGGCCTCTCCCCCGGTGCACGCCTGGTTCGTCGGGCGCGCCCCACAGGGGCCGGGTCGTGTACTTCTCCGGTTGCGTGATGCCCCAACTTTTCGGGGCGTTGCAACACCACGCCGTGGAGGCTCTGGCCGCCCAGGGCTTCGAGGTGCTCGTGCCGAAGGCGCAGACCTGTTGCGGAGCCCTCGCCGCCCATGAAGGGGACCTGTCCCTGGCCCGCGCGCTTCTCGAAAAAAACCTGGACGTCCTTTTGGCGGACGACCCGGACTGGATCGTGCTCGACGCGGCGGGGTGCGGGGCGGCTCTCGCGGAAGCGCCCCATCTCCTCCAAGGAAGGCCGGGGCGGGCGGCCGCGGCACGGGCTCTCTCCGAGAAGGTGGTGGACATCCTGGATCTCTACCATCGGCTGGATCTCGAGCCCCGGGGCTATCGTCCGGGGGGGGCTGCGCCCTCGGAGACCGTCCGTGCGGCCTATGACGCGCCCTGTCATCTGCTGCATGCTCAGGGCGTGGATGAGGGCCCCCGCGCCGTGATGGCGCGGGCGCCGGGGGTCGCGTGGGTGGCGTTGGAAGGGGCCGAGGACTGCTGCGGGGCGGCCGGAATTCACGGGTATCTCTACCCCGAACAGAGCCGCGCGATCCTCGAGAAGAAGCTCGATCAGTTGGAACGCAGCGGCGCCCAGGTTCTCTTCACCGGCAACCCCGGGTGTCTGATGCAGTGGCGACAGGGCGTGAAACGGCGGGGGCTCGACATCCGCGTCGAGCACCCCGCCTGGCTTCTCTGAGAAGGTGCGCCGGTTCAGGCTGCGTCAGTGGGCAGACCGTGGAGATGGATGTCCTGCTGCGGGTAGGGGATCGAGAGGCCTTCCTTGTCGAAGCGCTCCTTTACTTCCTTGGTGATGTCCCAGTAGACGGTCCAGTAGTCCGAAGTCTTGGACCAGGGACGCACCACGAAATTCACCGAGGAATCCGCCAGTTCGTGGAGTTGCACGACGGGCGCCGGGCTCTTCAGAACCTTCGGGTGGTTCGTCACGATGTCTTCGAGGACCCGCAGCGCCAGACCGATGTCGTCCTCGTACCCGATGCCGAAGACGAGATCGACGCGGCGGGTGTCGTTGCCGGTGATGTTGGTGATGACGCCGCCCCAGATCGAGGAGTTCGGGATCACGACGATCTGGTTGTCCGGGGTGGTCAGAGTCGTGGAGACGAGACTCATGGCCGTGACCTTGCCGGTGGCGCCGGCCGCGGACACCACGTCGCCGATGTCATAGGGGCGGTAGAGCAGAATCATGATGCCTGACGCGAAGTTGCTGAGGGTGCCTTGGAGGGCGAAACCCACGACGAAACCCATGACGCCGATGCCGGCGAGGAGGGGGCCGATGTCGATCCCGATCTGGCCGAGAGCCATCATGATGCCGATGAAGTAGACCGTCTTCCTCACCGTGTTGATGAAGAAGTCCCGCAAGAGGTCCGACACCTCCATGCGTGACGCCTTCATGGTCTTGGCGACGACGCTCCCGGCGATCTTCGAGAGAATCTTGAAGCCGATGATGATCGCGAAGAAGGCGAGGATATTGAGGCCCCACTTGATGCCTCCCTGAGGCGACTTGATCCAGTTGAGGGCGAACGTCAACAGAGCGTTCGGGTCCTTCAGGTCCAGGTGGGTGGAGAGCCCGGAAAGAAACGCCTCGTTGGCGTCGGCCCCCTCGACGCCCTGAGCTTTCGCAGCCTTCACGAGCACCATCGCCTTGTCGGCCAGTGCATCGCGTTCGACGCGCAAGGCGTCGATCTGTTCTTCGAGACGGCTCTTCGCGTCGCCTTCGGTGGAGGAACGCTTCTCCACGAGCGTGACGAGCTCCGCTTCCTTGGCGCGGACGCGATCGACCCAAGCGGTCATCGCGGCGGCCACGGCTTCCTTGTCAGCCGCCTGCAACCTCGTCTCGAGTTGGTCGATCGTGGCCGACGGGTCGGTCAAGGACTGAGCCCGAAGGGGCGTGGATAGGAAGAGTAGGAACCCGAGGACGATCGCCCGGGGCAGGATGCGCGAAGAGAACATGGGTTGCTCCTGGAAGTCTTGGAGATGGAACGTGGGGCGCGATGCGGCCCGATTCTGTCGCCAGACCGCCTCGACCCCAAGTGGGTCTCCTCGCGAGGAGACCGCAGACCCCACGCACGTCCGCTGGAATGGGACCCTCCCCCTCCGCCCTCTTCTTGG
>CAZLGG010000152.1:0-7266 GCA_964559135.1 uncultured Planctomycetia bacterium | reverse complement strand
AAAAGCCCGAGATCCTCGCGAAATTCAAGAAGAAGTTCATCGACGGCGCGACCTCGAAAGGCGTGACCAACGAGGTCGCCACCGAGGTGTGGGAGCAGATCGAGTATTTCGCCGGCTACGGCTTCAACAAGAGCCACTCGGCGGCCTACGCCCTCGTCACGTTTCAAACGGCGTGGTTCAAAGCCAATCACCCCATCGAATACATGGCGGCGCTGCTGTCTTGCGAGATGATCTCCATCGACAAGACGGTGGAGTACATCGAAACCTGCCGGGAGATGGGAATCGAGATCCTCCCCCCCGACGTCAATCACAGCTATTTCGAATTCGCCGTCGAAGGGGACGCCATCCGCTACGCCCTGGGCGCCATCCGCGGCGCGGGGCAATCCGCGATCGAACTCCTCACCCAGGATCGGGACGAGGCGGGCAAGCCCTTCACGAGCCTTTTCGACGTGACCGAGCGCATCGACACACGCATCCTGAACAAGGGTGTCCTGGAATCGCTCATCCACGCCGGCGCCCTCGACGCCCTTCCCGGCAACCGCGCTCAGAAGTTGGCCGCCCTCGAGGATGCGCTCCGTCAGGGCCACGACGTCCAGGAAGACAAGCGCTCCGGGCAGATGAGCCTATTCGGCGAAGACGATCTGCAGGACACATCGAGCGGCACGGCGGTCTCCGAGCTACCGGACAAGCCGGAACTCCCGGAGGCCGAACGACTGCAGTTGGAGAAGGCCGCCCTCGGCTTCTACATCTCGGGACACCCCCTCAACGAATTTCGGCAGGAGATCACCCGTTTTGCAACCCATGAGACAGCCGCCCTCGAGCGCTGCGTCGACAACAGCGAGGTCATCGTGGGCGGGATCATCCGGTCCGTCCGTCTCATGCTCACCCGACGCGGCAAGTTCCAAGGCAAGCGCATGGCCTTCGTCAAATTGGAAGACTTCTCGGGCACGGTGGACTGCGTCATCTTCGCCAGCGTCTACGCGGACGTCGCGGATCAGATCAAAGCGGACAGCATCCTCTTCTTCCGGGGCGAGGTGGACAAAGGACGGTCCTCGCCGTCCGTGAAGGTCAACGAGGTGATTCCACTCGCGGACGCTCGCAGAACCCTCACCCGGCGCCTCACCATCAAGGTGTGCTGCAAGGACGAAGATACGGAGCACCTGGACCTCACTCTCGCGTCCCTGAAGCGCATGCTCAAGGAAAACCCAGGCCGGGTCCCCGTCGCCTTCGAACTCGAACGGCCCCGTTTCGGCAAGATCATCCTCCGAGCCGGCAACGAGTTCGCCGTCGATCCGAACGAGCGGTTCTTCGGCCAGCTCGAATCCCTCCTCGGTCCCCAGTCCGTCGCCTGCAACTGACTCTCCACGTCCACGCCGCCGCGAACCCCGTGCGGACAACTTGGTCATCGCCTGACGCCACGGTGCGAGGGCACCGTGGCGATTCGTTCCGGTCGCGTCAGAGGTACGTGTAGGTCGCGGTGACCGTACAACCGTAAGGTGTGGTCAGCACGATCGGCGCGGGCCCCGGCGTGCCGGGAGGCGTGGTGACGACGACCGCGGATGGGGTGATGGAAACCACGGCGGCGGGGGCTCCTCCGATGGTCACTGTCGAACCTTCGACGAAATCCGTTCCCTGGAGAATCACGGTGTGCCCACCCTGCGCCGATCCCGAAGGGCTGAGGACATTCGCGATGACGGGCGACGGGTTGATGGTCGTCGAGGCCGATTGACCATGGGGACGCAGAACGGTCACCGCGGCGTCGCAGGAGACACCGAGCGGATAGACGAAGACGACATACCCCTCCGAGACGAGGACCGGGGTGACGGCGATGCCGTCCACCGTGATCTGGTAGTTGGTGAGAAAACCCTCACCGACCAAGGTCACGAGATCCCCCGGTGCAGGGGTTCGGGGAAACACGTCCTGGATGACGGGAGGCGGCGCGGTCACGAAATCCACGATCACCGCGTTGCTGATCGCCAGCCCATAGGGCGCTGTGAAATCCTGAATCACGGCCTGGTAAGTGGCGGTCGTCTCGAAGGGAAACCCTCCCGTGAGCACCAGGTTCCAGGGCGCCAGCGTGGACGGCACGAGAGCGGGAGCCGGAATGCCGAAGGAGTTGGCGATGAGGTAGCTCCCCGGCGGTGAGAATGGAACGGCCGCTGGAAAACAGAAGTCGCCGATGGGCAAGTTGATGGCAAGGCTCCCATCGGCCTCGCCCGCGTATCCGAACAGGAGGAACGCCGACGGGGGGGTCATCGTGGAGGGCTGAGCGATCTCGAGAGAAAGAGGCTGAAAGGTCGGCACCTGGACGCGGCGCAAGAAACCGCCGTCCTCGCCGTTCACGGTGAGAACGGACTCGGGCATCCCCATGGAAGCGCCCACCGTGCCTGCGAAGCACGCAGCCGGACCTCCCGTCGAGGTCCACGACCAGGACAGGATCTCCGTCGCAACGGCGTTGGGACTGGTCGACGTCGCCCCGGTGAACCCCACCCGCAGGCTCGTCTGGTCGAACAGGTCGAGGCCGGGGACGGGGAGCGAATTGTTCCATGTGCCTCCCGTGCCGAAATCATAGGGGATGCTCAGCACGGGCTGGGAGAGAACGTCGAGATAGATCTCGAGGGTTCCAGGAACGTAGACGATGCGAAGCGTATGCGGCTGGCCATCCGCCATGAGGATCGAAGGGGTGACCCGCCCCATCGATACGGTTTCCGCAGCCAAATTGAAACCCGATCCGGCCGTGTGAACGCTGATCTCATTGGAACTCGAATCCCCGAGGCCGGGTTGCATGACCGTGTCGACTTCGATCGCCAAGCTGTTGCGAATTCCGTTCGAACTGCCATCAAGGCGAGATTGTTGGCGAGGAAAAAAAACCGGCCGATCGATCTCCCGCCGCCACGAAGCGGCTCCCAAGAGCCCCTGTGTGGCACGTGCGTCCCGCTCTACGCTCGATGCCCTGCGTGCGACCCGCGGACCGGGGACGTCCCCGAGTCGGGGGAAGGGGCCTCTCACGGTGACGCAGAGACACAAAGACTCATGAGGATCGAAGAGCTGAGTGGGTCAGACCTTGCAACGCTCTTCTCCGTGGCTCCGTGCCTCCGTGAGAAAAAGAAACGAACGTCATTGAAGGCCGGAGACGCAACGCCAAGTGTCCGCGCTGCGCTTCAATGTGCAGAGCAAGCTCTGCGCCCCACGGGATGACGCGTCAACGAGGTTCGACGGGAGGGGGACTCCTGGGTCGAAGGCTCGCGAAGGCGTCACTCCACGGGAGAGGCGCCGACGGCGTGGAAGAGGTCGTAGTGGGCGCGGTTGAGGTCGAGCAGGGCGACGACACGGCGCTCGGCGGCCGCGGCGAGATCCCGTTCGAGATCGAGAACGTCCAGGATCGGGCCGTCCCCCGCCTCGAAGCGAGAGCGAGCCAGGCGGAGAGCTTCTCCCGTCTTCGCGAGTTCGACGCCGGCCACCTGAAAGGCACGGTCGCCGGCGCGGATGCGCGCTCGGGCGTCGAGGATCTCGCGAGCCGCCTTCCGCTCCCTCTGCAACAGCGCAATCCGTGCGGCGTCCAGTCGCGACGCAGCCGCTCGTTGGCGCGCGACGAGGCCCGGGCCCCACGTCCATTCCAAGGCGGCGTAGTAGTCCTGCTGATCCTCCAGGTTGCCGGGATTGATGCCGAAAGCCCCCACTGCCGCTCCGAGCTTCAAGTGCGGCGTCCACCAAGCATCCTCCGCCCCATCTTTCTCAGCCCCGCGGGCTTCCGCGAGAGCACGGGCCGCGACCAGATCGGGCCGCGTCTTCCGAGCGCGTTCGAGGAGAACCTCGAATGGGGTGTCCGGATCGACCATTTGGACGACGGCGAGGGATGCGTTGGGGACGAGCAACGTGTCCTCGGGCAAGAGCAGGATCTCCGCCAGGTGCGCGGAAGCGCGGGCCACGAGGCCCTCGGCTTCTGCCACGTGTCCCTTCGCCCGCTCGAGGAGGGCCTCTGCCCGCAGAGTGTCCGTGCGAAGGCCCACGCCGGCTTGCTCCCGATCCGACGTGAAGGCGACGAGGTCGCGCGCATAGTCGCTGGATCGTGTGGCGATCTCCACCCGTGCATGGGCCTCCACGAGGTCGTAATAGCCTTGGGCCGCCTCCCGCAGCGCGTCGTGACCGGCCCCCTTCAACGTCTCCGACGCGGCGCGGGTGCGGGCCCTCGCCGCGTCCAGCGAATGCAGCGTGCCCACGATGTCAACATCCAGCTCGGCCACACCCCCGAAGAAGAAGTTCTGCTTGCCCACCTCCACGAATTCGCCCTGAGTGCCCTGGACCAGGCCGTCGATCCGACGAACGGCCGCCCGAGGATGGACCCTCGGGAAGAATCGCGTGAGCAGTTCCTCCTCATCCGCCGCCGCCGTTTCGGCGCGCGCCCGTGCGAGTTTCACGGTGAGGCTTTCCGCCCCTGCTCGCTCGAGAACGGAGGGAAGGTCCACGACGACGCCCCCCTTCTTCTCGGCACCGATCTCGATGGGCTCCCGACGGCGCTCGTCACCGGGCCGCCAGGCGCTCGGCCGCACCGGAGCCTCGATCGCTTCTCGATAGCGACTTTGACAGGAGAGGATCGCCACGAGGAGGAGACAAGGAAGAACGATCCGCCCCATCACTTCGTCTCCATGGGCTTGGCGACCACGCGCGCGCCTTCCTGCAATCCCGCCTGCCCCCGGAGAACCACGTCGTCCCCGGGCGCCAGGCCATCGAGGATCTCCACCTGATTCCCGTCATCCAGCCCGGGTCGGACGGACTTTTTCTTCACCACACCGTCCTCGACAACGAGGACGTGGGCCCTTCCGCGCCTCCGCACGACAGTTCCCAAGGGAAGCGTCAGCGCATCGGGTTTTCCCTGGAAGGTGACATCCACGTGCGCCAAGCCCCCCGGGAGAATCGCACCCTTCGAATTCTCGAGGATGACCTCGGCCCATCGGGTATGGGACGCCATGTCGATCGATCCGGCAAGGCGAGTGATCGTTGCGGTGATCCTGTCCAACCCCAGAGACTCGAAGCGAATCCCGACCGGGGCGTTCGCGGCAACGACCGCGGCGAATTTCTCGGACACATAGAACCGAAGACGAACCCGACTCGTGTCGATCACGTCCAAGATGGCGGTCTCCCCCGCCTCAACGAGAGCCCCCGGGTCGGATCGCCGCCTGACGACGACCGCATCGAAGGGCGCCTTCACCGTGGTGAACTGGATCATGGTCTCCGCAGTCGTCAAGTCCGCTTGGGCAGCGGCCACCCGCGAAGCCGCGGACTGGACCCGCGACTTGGCCGCCGCGATGCGAGCCGTCGCTGCGGAGACCTCGGCTTCAAGACGCTTCAACTTCGCCTGCACCTGGAGAATGACCGCATCGGCCATCATGACCTCGGCCTCCGCCTCCTCGACCTCCTCCTGAGTCGCCGCGCGTTTCGGTAGGAGCACACGTCGACGCGCCAGGAGTTTGGCCTTGATGGCCCGGTCCCCCTCCGCGACCGTCAGGTCCGTGGCAAGGAGCGCCTTGTCGGCTTCCAACAGGCGCAACCTCTCCTCGGCCACCTTGACGTCCGATTTGGCCTCGTCGACCAAAGCCTTCGTGACGCCAACCTGAGCTTCCGCCTGCAGCCTACGGGCCTCCAACTCGGGCGCCGCGATGCGGGCGATGACGTCTCCCTTGTGCACGCGATCGCCGGCTTCGAAGCTCACTTGCGTGAGATAGCCGGACGCCCGTGCGCGGAGCGTCGCCTTTCGATACGGGACCAACGAACCGTTCAACGTCACGACGTACCGAAGCTGCTCGCGGTGCGGTCTGACCGTCGTCACGTCGATCGTTTGCGCGGCGGCGGGCGCAATGCCCGAGGAAGAAAGAATCAGGCACGCGGCGGCAACGAGAATGCGATTCATGATGCGATCTCCGTCTTAGGCGTACGGCGGACCAGAAGCGGCCCGACGAGAACGAACAGGGGTGGCACGACGACCAGAGCGAGGATCATGCCGCCGAGTACGGCGCCGATGAGCGCCCGCGCAAGGGGAATGTTGGCCTCCGACCCCCGCCCGATTCCGATGGCCATGGGCAACAGCGCCAGAACCGTGGTGAGGGACGTCATCAGGACCGGCCGCAAACGAAGCGTGGCGGCATCCAGAATCGCCTCCCGGATCTCGACGCCCTCCCGCAACCGTTTCAGAGCAAACTCCACGATGAGGATGGAGTATTCGACGACGATGCCGACCATGAGGATGAGACCCATGAAGGCGGGGATCGAAAGCGGCGTTCCCGTGACCTCCAAAGCAGCCCACACGCCCACCGCGCCGAGAGGAACGGTGAGCAGGATCACGAAGGGCACGAGGAAAGAACGGAACTGGGCCACCATGACGAGGTAGACGAGGATCGCCGCGATCAGCAGCCCGTATCCGAACTGTCCAAAGGACGTGCGCATGCTGTCGATCTCGCCCCGCATCGTCCAGGTATAGCCCCGCTGACCATACTCGTCCATCAGCGCCTTGATGGTCGCCGAGGAGGCCAGACGCTTCTCGATATCGACAGCAACGCTCCCCGCGTCGCGCCCCTCCACGTTGACGAATACATCCACCGTCCGCGTGATGTTGCGGTGGCTGACGACGAGGGGCGCCGTCGTCTTGCCCACCGTGGCGACGTTGCGAAGAATGACGGGCTCCTTCGATTGCTTCCCGGTGATGGGAATGTCGAGGAGGGTGTCGATGGAGTCGATGTCGTTCTCGGCGTACTGGACGCCGATGGAGTAGTGGTTGCCGTTGGGGGCGATCCAGAAGGACGGCGCGAAGTTGACCGACGAGTTCAGGGCCGCGGCGACGTTTTTGATCACGTCCTCTTGGGTGAGTCCAAGCATCGCGGCCTTGACGCGGTCCACCTCGATCCGCAGGGCCGGATAGCGGAAGGGCTGAGCCACGCGCGCATCCACCGCGCCCTCGACGTTCCCCGCCTCCTTGGCGATGGCCCGAGCCATCTCGTCCAAGACGGCGAGATGGCTCCCCTGCACCTGGACGTCAATGGGAGACGGCAATCCGAAATTGAGGGCCGCCGTCATCATGCCCCCGGTATCGAAGGCGATCTCGACGTCCGGGAATTCCTTCGGCAACGCCTTGCGAAGTCGGGCCGCCCACTCTTGAGCCGAGGATCGGCGACTCTCCTTCAACTGGACGAGGATGAAGGCGTCCATGGGGCCCGTGTTGGGCGTGTAAGCCGCCGGCCAGTCGTAAAGCACACCGATGTTGGAGATGAGGAG
>CAZLGG010000151.1:3911-7361 GCA_964559135.1 uncultured Planctomycetia bacterium | reverse complement strand
TCAAAGGACGCACCCATCGATGGATGGACGACAGGCTCGAATCCAGATTCGTGATCAGCCCACGACCTCCCAGCAAGGGATACTCGTTGGTCCCCGTCTTCGCCCAGGACGACCTACGGTAGAAATCCGAACCCGCCGTCAGAGGCGGCATAGCCATCGGATCAAACGCGAACCAGGTCTGACGGGGCGGCAACCAGTAGTAAGCCGTGTTGCTGTACGTGGGGTAAGGCGCATTGGTCGCTGGATTCATGGGCAAGGGCGGCCACCAGGCGGGATCCCCGGGAAAGCCCCACAGGGCGATGGCGTTGAGGGGATTGCCGCCCGACGTGGGAAAGGACGCGAGGATGGGAAAAGCCTGGGGCAGGTAGACGGTGGAGAAAAGACAACTGCAATCTCCCCGCCAGATGTCGTCGAACTGGAAATAGGTGGTGGTGCTCACGGGCGGGGCGGTCTGTCCCGTGAATTGGGGCCCCTCGAGCCCGGACTCCACCCAACCACACCAGTTGGTGTCATAGCTTTGGGACGAATCCAGCTTGATCTCGTCCACGGGATAATTGATTCCCTTGAACTCCCGTTGCCCGCCCAGACTCGCCTGGGGATGCAGATAGGCATTGATGCGGCGCATGGGAACCCAACCCGCCCGATTCACCAACACGGCCTGACCACTGCTCAACAACGGCGGCGGCTGATAGTTCGTACTCATGAACATCGCCGCCTCATCGGGAAGAAGACGGATGTCGTGACCGCTCAATAAATGGGTCACACCCGGCTGAAGGCTACTGACCACGTTCCAGGCGTGGCCCAACGATGAGACCCAACCCTGATAGGTGGCCGTCAAGGTCACTCCCGTCGTCCCAAATGGCCTTCGAAGCGTGACCACTTGTCCGACGGCGACATTTGATGCCGTGGCGAACGACGTGGCGAACACGTTCACGAACAGATCATCGAACGACGTCGTGGGTCGGACGACCACCGACGAGCCCGCGGGCAGATTCGTGACGGGAATCCCCGAGTACGTCGTATCCAGCACCAAGGTGTCGTCGGTGGCCGTGGTGGTGCTACGGAACTTCACGGGCCACCAGTCTCCCTCCATGCCGTGGTCCGTCAAGGGTGGCTTCGTCTCCACGGCATTCTCCGGCAAGGGCTGGCCGGGCCGACGCGAGGCATCATGGGTGACGAGAACCACATACCGAGGAAAGAACGCCTTCAAGGGATCGACCTCGGGCGGCCCCGTGAAGTCGGCGGCGGCCAAGACCGTGGCCGTCGCGGTGTCGAAGACGAGATGATCCGCGCCCGCAGCCGTGAATTTTCCCTCGTAGATCTCGGGCCCATGGAGAGGGGCCGAAAAGAGGTTCAGCGCCGGCGCGGAACTCGAGGGGTCGGCCGTCACGAGGGTTTCGACGAAGCGCCCCACGGGACGAGTGAAAACCCCCAGATACTGATCGCTCCCATCCCTCACCTCCACCTTGAAGAACCTGGATTCCGTCAGAAGAGCATCCAGGTACGTGGTCACGTAGGTCAGCGGGTCCGTCATCGTCACGGTGTAGGTCGACGTCCCGTTGGAAGCGGCCTGAAATGCCGTGCCTGGAACCTCCGTCCACAAATTCTCTCGGAGCGCCACGACGCCGTGCTCGGTGGTCGACGTACTCAGGCCGACAACGGGTGGAGGATTCGTCTGAAGCAGCCGATAGCGCTTCCCGGCGACGACCGGAAAGGTGATGATCATGGCGTGGTTGCCGCCCGTCGTGGTGAATCGCTGAATGTCCGTGATTCTGAAGACGGAAAGAGGATCCGTGGGCGACGTGCCCGCGAGGATCTCTTCATGGTCGCTCGCCCCATCACCGTCCGTGTCCGCATCGAAGGGGTTGGTGAGGGCCTCCGCCGTGTCGGGGATACCGTCCTCGTCACTGTCGGGACTGTTGAAAAGGTGCTTGTCGATGAAGGCCAGGGCTCGTCGAGGGCGCTCTTCGTCCAGGTCTCGCACCCCGTGTCCCTCCCCCGTGAAGAGGATGCCGTAGAAAGGGACCTGATTCGCGAAGCACGCAGTGCTGAGCGTCGTCATCTGGAACATCGGCGAAAAGCGGTCCTTGTCCCCACCATTCCAGTAGATGGCCCCCGTAGCACTCGTGATGTTGTTCACCACGCTGGAGGACGTGAGGAGATTGGCGAGGTGAACGTTGTAGGTGGGGACGTCCGGGTAGAGGTTCGAGGGGAGAGTCGGATCTCCCAGAGTCTGGTTCGAACGATCGAAGTTCAAGGTGGGGAACGTGAGGAAAGCACCGCCTCCCCACCCCCATGGGCCCCCGGCCGTCCCGGTGGTGGGGAACGACACGGGATAGGGGAACGGATAGGTCGGCTTGAACTGATCGTCGGGGGGCGGGTTGGTGGTGACAGCGGAAAACAGCATCACATCGACGCCGAATTGCGAAACCGGAGGATTTCCCACGGGCGGCGGCGAAAACAGGTTCAGAACGAGCGGATCGCTCATGTTGTAGGAAAGGGGGCCCGCGGTGACCATCGTTCCGGGGTTGGCCGGATCTTCCACCATCCTTCCATTGAGATCCGGATGGAACAGGGCGTTGGGTCGCACGAAGGGGAAGGCCCAGTCCCCGGCGAAGCGGAAGTTGGCGCCATCGGAACCCGCCGCGCCCACCGTGGCGATGGCTGTGAGTGGTCCCGTGAAGACGGCGCTGTCATGAGGGGCAACTCCGGGCAGGGGGTTCTCCAGAGCGCTCATCATCATCCCCGTGGAAGAAGGGATGGCGTGAAGACCGAGCGCCAGGACACCGCCGGAACTTCCCCCCGCGATGATGAGACGGTTTGGATCCACGTCGAACTGGGGAGCGGGCGGGCTGTTCCCGGTGCCGTAGACCGAATGGAACTTGATGAACCGCAGAGCGTCGCGAAGTTGCTGGCTTTGTTCGATCGAGGTCCACCCCACGACGGGGGGATCGATGGGCGCCCCCTCCTCGGTGCGAATATGGGTGGCGTCCCCGTGGTTGATGAAAAAACAGGTATAGCCGGCGGCGAGGAAAGGGAGGACGGCCCGGGTGAACCGATCGTCGGTGACGATCGTTTCGGCGGGGTCGGACTGAAACCCGTGGCTCTGGACGAACACGATGGCGGCATGCTTCAACGTCGTCGCCGGGATATCCGTGGGTTCGAAGACGACCACCTCGCCTTGAAAAACCACGGCAGGTTGAATCTGGTGGCTATCGACCCATGGCTGGGACCGCACTTTGTAAACCGTGCGATCGAATGCGGGTCGGCCGGGATCGTTGACGGAGGTCGTGACCCCATAGGTGAAACTCTGCTGCGCCGACAAATCGGTGGATCTAAGGCCTGCGGCCAAGAACACCGCACACGTCAAGGCGATGAGGGGGGGGGGGGGCAAGCATTTTCCCGCCGCTGCCTGTTCTTCGGGGGGTTTTTTCGCCGTTCCGGGTGGCC
>CAZLGG010000151.1:0-3901 GCA_964559135.1 uncultured Planctomycetia bacterium | reverse complement strand
GGAGGTGGGGCCGGGGGCCAAAAACCCCCCACCCGTCAAGGGGAGGAGGGGGGGGGGGGGAATATTCTTCACTGCTCTTTCCTCACTTCGAAGGTTTCTTTCGCATTCCAAGGGTACTCCTGCAGTCCTCGCGAGAGGACCGCCAAAAACCCACTCGCCGGATTTGATCACGAGGACGCGTCGATGTCAAGAGCATTTCAAGCAGCCCACCGCGAAAGGGTGATACCGAGAGAAGGCCACGACAAGCCGCCCCGGGCGACGAGGGCTTCCAGGCTCCAGGGAGAAGGACCGCTCACGGAGACACAAAGACACAAAGACGCATCTCCCGAGAAGCCTCCGATCTGTCCCCTTCTTCTCTGCGGCTCCGTGAGAGACAATGAGGACGTCATCGGAGGCGAAGCGCGCGCTCGACGGGGCCTCGGAGCTCCGGACAAAGAGAAAAGGGCTGCGGAGGTGAAGCCCCGCAGCCCCTTCGATTCAGGTTGTTGTCTTTGGCGTTCAGCCCGCGAAGGGGCCGACAGCGAAGTACTTGTTGAGGGCCATGAACATCACGAGCATGGCGCCGAGCAAGAGAACCGTGGTGGTGATCACGATCCCGCTGGTGAGATCGCGAGCATTGTCCGACTCTTCCTGTTCCAGTTCGAGATCGTCGTCGTATTCAGCCATGATCTCTCCTCTCAGTTCTTGGTCGGCACCGACGACAACTTGGTGGCCAAATCACCCGCCTGGGGCCAGCGCCCCGTCTTGATTTCGATGGAGCACACGCAGGAGTCAGGCCCCACACGATCCGCCCGGACCGTGCAGATGTATTGGCTGTTGCCCCGCACCAAGTCGAACACGTGGCCGATCTTCACACCGTGCTTGGAGCCGCGGTTGATCTCGACCAACTGGGTGGCGCTGTCGAAGCGCACGACGAACCCATCGATCTTCGGCTGGACCGCCTCGGCGGGCGGGGGATAGATCGCGACGTAGGTCGCCAACTTGGCTTCCGTCCTCGAAAGCGTCTGCTGGATCGACTCGAGGGTGGTCTTCAGGTTATGAATCTCGCCCGCCCGATCGTCGGCGAGCTTGGCCAACTCGGCCTGCTTCTGCTGGGCCTGAGCCGCCGTCTGCTGCGCCTCCTCGGCCCGGGTGCGGTAGCGTTCGATCAGATCATGGAGCTGGCTGTAGATGCCGCGAAGCTCTTCGACCTGTCCCGTCAGCTTC
Source organism: uncultured Planctomycetia bacterium (assembly GCA_964559135.1). GTDB lineage: Bacteria > Planctomycetota > DRQF01 > DRQF01. The sequence continues at coordinate 2,695 of CAZLGG010000151.1, read as the reverse complement.
GTCACGTCGCCCCGAAGCTGCTGAGCGGCGCGCTCGGCGCCGTTCTTCTGCTCTTGCAACGCATCTCGGCGGGCCTTGAGATCGGTGATCTCGTTCTCCTTGGCACTGACCTTGTCGGTCAGCATTTGCTTGGCCTGGTTGAGGCGCTGGATTTCGGCATTCAGCTCGCTGATCTCGCGAGCCTTTTCCTGCTCCAGGTTGCTCATTTCGTTCCGGGCCGTCATTTCCTTGGCTTTCCAATCCGTGCTCTGCTGGAGAAAGGTCGCAGCAGCCAGGAGGAATCCGGCCGACAGAAGAAGATTGATGATTACGAAGACTCGCGCGACTTGGTTCATGCCACTTTTTTCCCTTTTCTGGGCACATCCTGCGAGGTCGACAGGATTCCCTTGATCCGCTTCGGCGTCTTGTACCACAAGAGCGCGCCCCTGGTACGAGGAAATCCCGTAGAGAGACCCCTAGACCATTCCCTTCAGGCGATGGGGCATGATTCTATGCGGGCGGCTCCCGATGTCAAGGAAACAAACCTTCTCATAACTCGGGACGGGATCGCGACTTGCCAATGGACGTTCCGGCGACTGCGGCCAGGAAGGCGGCCAGAACCATCCAGGGCGCCCAAATCGCCGTCGGAAACGGGCCCACGTCGCGGGGAAGCAGGGGCGGGCGCCCCACCAGCACCCCCGGAACGGAAAGACGCCTGCCGTCCTTCTCCACCACCGCCACTTCCTCGCCCAACGGACCGATGACGGCACTGATGCCCGTGTTGCTGAGACGCACGACGCTACGGCGGTTTTCGACGGCACGAAAACGCGTCTGCGCATGCACCAACTCTCTCTCCCCCGAGTCGTCGTACCAACCATCGTTGCTGATGTTCACAACGAAGTCGGCGCCCGCCTCGCGGGCGCGCACGAAGTCGTCGGGGAAGACGATCTCGAAGCAGATGTTGACGGCGAATCGAGGACCGGCCGGGCTCACCTGCCACAGCACGTCCCGTTCACCCGGCGTCTGCCCAGGACGGTAGCCCGCCGTGCGCGTCACGTAGTCCTCCAAGTCCTTCCCGAAGAAGGTGTCCTTGAACGGCAAGTATTCCCCGAACGGGACGAGACGGCGTTTGTCGTAGTGGTCGAGAACGCGAAGCTTCTCTCTCGACGTGTCCACCAAGACGGCGCGGTTGGCCTCGACAACCTCTTTCCGGTCGTCTTCGAACTGGACGAGGCCCATGACGATCCGGGGCGACCGCGACCGAGGCCCTTTGTCTCCCGCCTTCATCACCTCCCTGAAAGCACCGCGCACGTCGACGCGTCGACCGCCGTAACGAAAAGGACGATTGAGGAGACCGTCGAGGGGAAGACCGCGGCGGCGCGACGGGAGGCGATCCGTTTCGTCGGCCGTGAAAAAGGACGTCTCCGGCAAGACGTAGAGATCCGCGACGCCTGCTTCGGCCGTCCCTCGGCGAAGAAGATCCATCATGATCTCGAATTCCTTCGCGCGTCCGATCTTCTGGAGTTTCTTTTCCTGGGTGATGGCGGGTTGGGCCCCGATCACGAGAGGGCCTTCCCGGTACTGGGCGGAAAGGTCGGCCTCCCTCCACGCGCCATAGCCGCAAAGAGCCCCGGTGACGAGCACCCAAACGGCCGCGCGCAACGCCCATCGGCGCGCACCGCTTCGGCCGCGGAAGACGGCCCAGCCCTCTCCCGCGACGACGTTGCCGGCCACGACCCAGAGCGTCAGCGGAAACACTCGGCCCCAGTCCGCCGATTGGATCAGAAGGGGCCAATCCGCGAGAGCGTAGCCCAGATCATGCCAGGCCAGCCCTCCGGTGGCCCACGTCCGCAAGGCGTCGTTGGCCGCGAAAGCGAGCGGAGCGGCCCAAATCAGGGTTCCCGGGCGACGGCGCCAAATGCGGCGGAAACCCCATCCAACGGGCCACGCGATGAGCACGTAGACCACGGTGAGAAGAACCGTCCCGGCCCAGCCGGCCTGGGGAGCCCCGGCCAGTCCCCCCAACCACCCCAGCCGGAAAAACCCGTAAAGCCCCTGGCCCAGCAGGAAGGCCCGAAGGAACCCGCGAGGGGGAGTGTCTCGGCCCAGCAAATAAAACCAGGGGGCGAGGGCCACGAGAACCAACGGCGACCCACCCACCGGAGGAAAGGCCGCAGCGGCCAATCCGTGGGAGAAAAGGGACGTCAGGATGAGGACGCGGGGAGAGACGGGCCCGTTCTTCACCGTGCCCCGTCCGAGACCGAGACACGGCGCGAGGGGTCGATCGGCTCCACCAGATGCACCCAGCCCTCTTCACCCTCGGCCGGGGGAGCCTCGCCGGCCTCCACGACCAACAAGCCGTTCGCCTCCGCCATTCCGCGCAGGTCTCCACTCCCGTGCCACGTCACCCGTTCCGCGATGAGACGACCGTCATGGAGCAGGCTCACGTTCACGGGCAAGTGCTGCGTGCGGGGGATGGCCTTCCCTGGGCTCGATCCTCGGATTTCCATGCGAAGACGTGGCGCTTCCCGTTCGGGCAGCCCACAGAACGCCTCGAGATGGGGTCGGACGAAGATCTCGAACGTGGCGAAAGACGAGACCGGGTTGCCGGGCAGTCCGAAGACCTCGACCGAGCGCCCGTCTTCCGCGGAAAGGCGGCCATAGAGGAGGGGCTTGCCGGGCTTGATCGCGACCTTCTCGATCATCACCTCCAACC
>CAZLGG010000150.1:0-7417 GCA_964559135.1 uncultured Planctomycetia bacterium | reverse complement strand
TGCAGGAACACCAGGGACGCAAAAAGAACTCCGCCCGGAAGAAAGAGAATCCACCCGAACAGTTCCCTTTTCGTGGCCGCCGCGGCGAGGAATCCTGCGAGGGAGATGAGAAACGCGAGGATTCGCGCGATCATGTACCGCCGATCGACGGTGAGGACCTCCGCCAAGCGGGCTTCTCTTTCGCCGATCCAACCGGTGACGACTTTCCGCAAACGGTCGAGGCGTTGTTCCTCGTCGGGCTGGATCATTTGGCGTTGTCGAGCTTGTTTCGGCGAGGCTTGAGGCGGACGCGCAGGCCGATCTCCTTGTCCTCGCGTTTGATGACGTGCGTGAAGAAATAGTAGCAGATGGGCACGCCGAGCAGCAGACCCCAGATGCCCATGATGTGGTGTCCGATGACGAGGATGATCAGGACGAGGACCGGGTTCACGTGGAGGGCCGCCCCCATGATTCGTGGATTGAGAACGTAGGCCTCGAGGAAGTGGATCGCGGTGATCACTCCGATCAGGATCAACAGTGTCGTGATGCCTCCGGAGAAAAGTCCGATGAGGCAGACGGGAACCGAGCTGATGAAAACGCCGGCGACGGGTATGAATCCGCAGACGAAGATCAAGAGTGATAGGAACCCGACGTTGGGAACGCCGAGAAGCGAGAGTGCGATGGCCGTGAGTGCGGTATTCACGAGCGCGATGACGGCCTGTGCTTCCAGCACCTTTCCGAGCACGGCGCCGAACTGCACGATGTTCTGGACGGTTTCCTTGTAGAAGCGAGCCAGTTTCGTCTCTTCGAGTTTGGCGACCTCGAGCCTCAGACTTTGGAGATCGAAGAGGATGAGGAAGCTGAACAGGAGCGAGAGGAAAAGAAGAGAGAAGACGGCGGCAATGGCGGTGACCACGTCTCGGAGCACGTTGGGGACGTTCTGCAGCCACTCGTTTTGAGTCTCGTTCAAGAACTCTCGAACCTTGTCGACCTCCCAAAACGTCTTGCGCTGGAGAATCGTTCGGGTTGTGGGCTTGCCGGCCTGGTCGACATCTTGGGTCCCATCCTCGCGTGAGATCTTCTCCCGCGGCGGGGGGGACCCGTCCAGGCGCTTCGCGGGTTCCGATCGGTCGTCCTCGCCCTCCTCGATCGGGACTTCGACCTCCTCCGAAACCAGGCGTCGGTAGACGCCCACATGGTCGTAGAGCCAAGGATCGATCTCTTTGTCCCACTTGGCCGGCAGTTCCTGAATCGTCTCCTTCAACTGCCAGACCCCTTGTTTGACCTGGGGAATGGCGAGCCAGACGATCGCGGCTGTCAGGACGAGGAACCCCGAGAAGACGCAGATGACTCCCATGCGCCACTTCAACTTCGGGAAGTGGTGCATCAAGCTTCGGACGATGCTCGTGCTGACAAAGGAGAAGACGAAAGTCATGAAGACGAGGGCGAAGAAATCGCGGAGTATCCAGAGGATCCCGAAGAAGACTCCCCAGATCAGGGCCTTCGAAAAGACGGAAACGGTCAGCGCCACCAGTCGCCAGAATGTCGCCTGTCGACGGGTGATATCGGCTTGAAGCGTCTTCAGCTCTTCGTCGCTCATCGACCTTTTACGGGAGTCTTCGGACATGGATACCTCTTCCTCGCGGACCCATCATAGCCAGGGAGGGATGACTTGGCGAATCGCCGGCAATTGGGAAGAGGTCTCGTGCTCGGTCGCCGTGATTCAGCGCTGGGCCAGAGCGAGATCGATGCGCCCCACTCGGAACAGGATGCCCGCCTGCTCCGGCTTCAGTTCGAGGGAGCGAATGTAGTTACCCCGAGCCTCGCGGAGGCGTCCCAGTTTCTCGAGGCTACGTGCGAGGAGGTTGAGGATATGCTCATTCGCGGCGCCTTTTTGGTCGAGCGTTCGAAAGTGGGGGAGGGCGCGATCGAAGTCCTCGCGGAGATAGTGGCCGCGACCCAGGTAGAGGTGGGGGAATCGGAGGTTGGAGCGGGCTTTGAGGATGCGATCCAGCAGCTCCATGCGGGATGTGATCTCGTCGGGGGAGTCCTTCAGCGTGATTCGAAGCATGGTCGCCAGCCGACGCAACGCACCCTTACGAATCCCGGCGTTCGTCCCGGCCTCGATATAGGAGACATAACGCGGGGCCATTTCCGACTCGAGGGCGCGATCACTGTCGATCAACGCTTCGACGAGCCTGAGAGACGCTTCATGTCCGGAGGGGTGAATCGCTTCCGCCCGTTCCAACGCTGTCACGGCCGCGGAGTCCGCCGAGGCGGCAAACTGGAGGTCCGCGAGAAGGACGTAGAGGTCGGAGAGGGAGGCGGCATCCATGCCGGTGTCGGATTCGTCCAGGGCTTGAATGCGGTCGAGGAGCCAATGGGAGGCCTTCAACGGCCCCTGGCTCGCGTGCAACTTCAAAGCTTCCTTTCGAAGAAGGTCGGGACGTGAACGATTCTTGCTTTTCAACGTTCGGGTTCTCCCCGGTCGGGGTCGAACTCTACATCGAGATCCGCGTCCCAGATGTCGTCTTGATCGAGGGTTTCGGTGCGCGAGATCCTCTCCTCGCCTTCCGTGACGGGGTCAGCTCCGGATTCCTCGGGCAGAGGCAAAGCTTCGGTGACATCCAGGTGAGTCTTCGGGAAAATGCGGTCCCCTCTCCCGGATGTTTCGCCGACCACAGGCGCGACGGGGGGGGGCGACGGGGCCTCTTCGATGGTCGTCGAGGCGAAAAGCCGGCTCGCCAGGGGGGCGCGAGTGTCTTCGGCGCGGGTTCGCGCCAAAGTGAAGGGCTTCTTCGACATGGCGGCTTCGAGGACTCTTTGCATCTCCTGGCTTCCGCGTCCGAAGATCCGTTCCAGGAAACCCTCGTCCACAAGGTCGACAAGGCCCGATTGTTCCGCGGGAAACCCCATGGCGGCCAAGCGGTTCCGGGGGGTCGAGACGACCTCGCAAAGATAGTCCCTGCACCGAGCGCGCTCCTCCGGCGACTTCGTCGATTCGGCGAGGAGTTCCATGGCTTTCTTCTTGCGGCCGCGGAGCAGGTGAGCGAATCCCAAGAGCAGGTAGGTCTCGCTGCCCCCGGCGTGCCGTCGGGCAAGTTCAAGATGCTCGAGGGCCTCCACCGGATGGTGGAGGGCCAAGTGGACGCGGCCGAGGAGATAGTGCCACTCTTCCAGTTGGCTTTTGGTCGGCAAGTAAGAGGTGAGTAATTGGAGGGCGCGTCGGTAGAGGTTGCCCGCGTCGGTCAGGACGTACTGGGCGTGAGCGACGAGAGCGCGTCCCATGTGCCATCGGGGCAGGGCCGCGTGCGGGCGGACGTCGAGGGCGCGGGAGAACTCATTCATGGCGTCGGCGAACCTGCGACGCTCGTAGAGGATTCGGCCTCGCAGCAAATGGTAGCGAGAAAACCCAACCTCGCCGGCATCATTGAGTCCTGCGAGAAGGGCTTCGGCCTGGTCGAGGTCGCCGAGAGCGAAGTAGGCGTAGGCCATCAAGTAATGGGTTCTGGGCTCGGGGCGGAGTTTGTCGATCTGACGTAGATGAGTGAGGGCGCGGTCGAAGCGTCGTGCGGCCAAATGGGCTTCGGCGAGAACGCGCCGATACCTCGGGTGGTCAGGGGAAAGCGCAACAGCTTTCTCGAGATGATTGATGGCCGATCCCAATTGGATGGGGTCGAAGTCGCCCTCTATATCGACGGCGAAGGATGCTGAACCTGTACGTGCACCAATCATGATTGGTTTCGACCGACTCCTCGAGTTCGGCTCCTCCGACATCCCCGCCCTCTGCTCACCACTTCTACAGATAGGGAGGAGGAATGTCCAGAAGGAAGTATTCTCACTTGCGCGCCACGCAACTCTACCTGATCCTATCGCTCGACACGAACGAGAGTACCGATGCCGATGAATGAAGATGCGATGCGAAGTCTTGAATGGACGGCCACTCTGGACGAGGCCGTCGACGCCCTCCAGGCGGATGATACTCCGGTGTTGATTCGAGGGGAGAGGGGGGAAATCCTGGGCTGGATCGGCGATCGCGAGGTGCGCCGCGCGTATCTGACCGGCCTGGCCGGCACCACGCCGGTCGCTTCCTGCATGGAGGCCCACCCCCCTGTCGCAAAGGACGCGGCGAGTGCGGGGGGGCTGCTCTCCGCGTCCCCGTGGTTGCCGGGCGTCCTGGTGGACGGCGACCCGCCTACCCTTCACACGCCGGAGGCCGCCGGCGTGGCCATGAACCTGGTGAAGGAGGCGGTTTTGATGGTGGGGGGGCGCGGCACGCGGCTGCTCCCCCTCACGAGGGAAACCCCCAAACCCCTGTTGCCCGTGCGCGGCCAACCCATTCTGGAACACATCCTTCGGCATCTCGTGGGCGAGGGGATCGAAACAGTCCATTTGGCGTTGGGGTATCTCGCAGAGCAGATCGAAGAATTCGTCGGTGACGGATCGAGGTTCGGCATCCGGGTCTCCTACCTACGCGAGGACATCCCTTTGGGGACCGCGGGCGCCATCGGTCTTCTGCCCGAAGGAGAACCCGGGCCCCTTCTCGTGATGAATGGGGACATTCTCACCGATATCTCCTTGCGGGCGATGGCGGCATGGCATGGCGCCGAGTCCGCGGCCCTCACCGTCGCCGCGCGCCCGCATCAGCACCAGATCCCCTATGGCGTGTTTCGACTCTTCGATGCGCGGATCGTCTCGTTGGAAGAGAAACCCGTCGCTTCCTTTTGGGTGAACGCCGGCATCTATCTGATGCGGCGCACCCTGGCCGAGAGGATTCCGAAGGGCCGCTATCTCGACATGACCACATTCATTCAGGGCCTCGTGCAGGAGGGCGAGTCCGTGTGCGCCTTTCCGCTGCGTGAATCCTGGTGCGATATAGGACTCCCCGAGGACTACGATCGGGTGAACCGCGAGGACGGCTGACGACGTCCCCGCCCGTCCGCCTCAAAAGAGCCGAAAGTCTTCCACCCACTCCCCGCTTCCGCCGATGGTTCTTGGCTTGGATTCCTGTCGTCTCTCCGGGAATCGGATCACGACGGCGACCCCGGGCGGCACGGCCGCTTCCAGATCGAATCGTCCCCCGTTGTCGGTCCGACCGCCGCCGAAAACGCGCCGGGGCCAAGCCTCCTCCTGGACGATGACATCGAGACCCGCCAGGGGGGCTCCCGTGGATTCGGCCAGAGCCCGGCCCCGCACGCGGAGGATCGCCGGAAGTTCGCGAACTGGCGCGGCCGGCTCCTTCAAGAGAGCGCCGCCCAGAATGCGGTATTGCAACCGTCCGGAAGCGCGCGGCGCGGCGCCCAGGTTGAGGGTCAGTTGCACCTGTCCATCCCGGTCCGCGCGGACAGGGGAGCCGGAAAGGGCGCGAAACCACGGCCCGTCGCCGATGCGGGCGAGGAGTGCGCCGAACGGAACGTCTCTCATGGGGAGGCCCCTCAGGAGGGCATTGCGGTCGCTGCCTCCGAAATAGGCCTCGACGTGACTTCGAGGATAGCCCTCGAATCCGCAAGGATACCACCGGCGGGTGTCGGCGGCGTCGTAGACCCAGGTTCCCTCGACCTCCAGGACGAGGATCTCGTTCCGACGGACCACGAGGCCCGTGCCGATCGGTCCACTTCGGGGAGACAGGGAGCCCTCGGCGACGGGCGGCGGCGCGGGAAGGACTTCCGTTCCGTAATCGGGGTCTCCCACCGGGCGGCCGAGGACCCGGACGTCTCCCACGCGGAAGGGACCGGGCCCTGCAACGAGGATTCGCACACCAAGATAGACGTCCCGGCGGTCCCATCGAATCTCCCACCAAGGACGGGATGCGGCCCGGCCGCCGCCGGGAAGACGATGCATGTTGACATTGGTGTCCGAGAGGGCGGCGATCCGTTCCCAGGAGCCGTCGGGACGGAGGAGATCGACGAGGACCCACTCGGCGGGTCCGCCGAAAGCGCCCACGGTCGCCAACTCGACGAGGGAGACCCTGGCGGGTTGGAGGAATCGACTCTCGATCCAGGCGACGGATGGGCTCTCGCTCACCCAGAGCCCTCGGTCGAACGCGGAGCCCCGGCTGCGTTGCGGGTTTCGTCCCGACCTGAAGACGCGCGCACCGCGGCGCGGCGAAGCCAGGTTCAAGGTTCCCGTCGGCGTCTCGAAGGGAGCGGCGTTCCACCTCTGCTCGAAGTCCGTCACACTCCACCATTCCGGTGACGTGGGCGTGATCCATCGATCCAGGGGCGTCCACGAGCCCCCGAAGAATGCGGGGTCGGAGAGCGGACGCTCGCGGGAGAACCTCGGAATCATGAGTTCGTCCGGGAGCCAGAGGACCTGGACGCGGGCGGGTCCGCGTCCGGTGAACGCGAAGGAAAGGGAGCCGTCATCTCCGCCGAGGATCGCCTCCAGAAGGTTCCGCGGGCGACCCCGAGCCAGAACGTCGGCAGGGAGGATGATGTCACCGAGGGATTCTTCGTGGACGGGTCCGTTTCCGGCTCTCCACAGAAAACGTCTGACGCCGCCGGCGCCCCGCGCCCGAAGCAGGAGTCGCCCCCTTTGGGTCGGCCATCCGCCGGAGGGGCCGCGGACCCAGCGTGCGGGGACCGAGGCTTGCCATGACGAGTCCCAAATGGAACGGACTTCCCGAAGGCGCGTCTCGTAGGGGGCAAGCGGGGGCCGGACCTCGATGAACTTCGCATAGGGCCGTCTCTTGGCCCACGCCTTGGCGTCTTTCTTGCGTCGGAACCAGATCACCCGCAGACGAGCGTCGCCCTGTCCCCGAAATAGAAAACTCCACGTGACCGGGGGCCGCCCCTTCACCTGGTCCTCGACGATGTCCGCGTCGTAGAGGTAGTCCTTGGCTTTCGTCTTGGCGTGCTTTCCGCCGCCGAAGATCTGATCCGCTCGGACGCTGGGAGGAATGCCGACGCGAACCAAGAGAACTCCTTGATCGTGGGGATACTTCTCGACCGGCACGCGGAGGACGACTCCGCGCGGAGTGGCCTTCAGGTCTTTTTGGAGGACGACGATGGATCTCGTGGTGGGCTTCGGCGGCGCGAAGGCGGGAGGCTCAATTCCGCCCGGCGGTTGGGGGCGAGGCCGCGTTCCGGGTCGCGTGGGGAGCTTGGGGCGAGGCGGGCGGGGCGGGCTGTGGCGATCCACCCGAATGGCTTCGACATGACCGTTGGGAGCGTCGAGAAAAAACGCGATGCGGTGGGCTTGATTCCAGCCCTTCACAGGGCGCGCGATCGTCGGATACCGCGCTTTCACCTGGGCCGCAGTGTCGCCGAGGCGGATCCCCTTCGCGCTTCGGCCGTCGAATGGAGCTCTCAGAATGATCTGATCGACGTAGCCCTTGGCGTCGAAATGGAGAGAGACGCCGTTGGGGTAGGTCCAAAGACGGGTCCCGGCGCCGCCGGCGGGGGCGCCCAGTTGCCGGGTCGCCATCTCCTTGGTGTCG
>CAZLGG010000149.1:0-7525 GCA_964559135.1 uncultured Planctomycetia bacterium | reverse complement strand
TCCCTGCTGCGGTACGCTCGGAGGCCGAGCTGGCGGAGGCGCTGCGCGCCGGAGACTTCGAGGCCCTGACGTGGAAATCGACGAGCTGAAGCAGGACTGGCTGAACCGGGACTTCGACGAGCGACACTTCGAAGTACGGGCCGACGAGATCGTGGGCTTTGCCACCGCGGCGGGAGAGATCGACCCCCGCTACACCGACCCCTCGCATCCCGACTTCCAAGCGCCGCCCACCTTCACCGCGCGCTTTCACGGCCGCCGTATGCTGCCCCGGGACTTCCCCGCCATCGGGCTGCCACTGGACGCCGGAAAGGCGGTGATGCCCAAGCGGCCGCTGCGCCCCGGCACCCGCCTCGTGGGCCGTAGCCACCTGCACGACATCTACGAGAAGACCGGCCGCTCCGGGCGGATGATCTTCCTGGTGAGCCGGATGGAGCTCTTCGAGGGTGAGGAGCTGGTCTCGGTGGTGGACTCGCGGCTGGTGATGCGCGAGCGGCCGGGCTCGTGACCCGCAAACGCTTCGAAGACGTGGAGTTCGGCGAGGAGCTCCCCGAGCTCGCGCCCGACACCACCGTCGCCAACGTCACCCGCTTCACGAAGGCCGCGGGCATGTTCACCGGGCGCTTCACCGACCACGAGGCCGCCCGCAAGGAGGGGCTTCCCGGCGCCATCGTCCCCGGCATCATGAGCCAGGCGCTCTTCGTCGCCATGATCCACCGCTGGGCCCCCGACGCCACCCTCCTCCAGATCGACACAGTCTTCCGCGCCCCCGTGATGGTGGACCAGCCCCACCGCGCCACAGGTGTCGTCACCGATATGGACGAGACCACCCGCAGCCTCGAGATCGACCTCACCCTGCAGAACGAGGCCGGCGAGACCCGTGTGATGGGAACGGCGAAGGTGCGTCTACCGTAGAGAGCTGGGGCACCCGCACCGGGCTCGGCCCATTGCGTCCAGACCCGCCAGCAGCTCCGAGGTGCGGCTCGATCCCGGCGATGCGCTGCCCCTTCCCTTCGCAGACGACCCTCGGCTCGACCCAGCGTCTACTCCAAAGCCAACGCAGCGCCGCCAACCGAACTGGAGCCGCCCCGGTCCAGCAGACACCCTCTCCGCGCAAAGCCCCGCCCAGACCAATGACGGGGCTTCGATCGCCACGTGGAAGTCCCGGCCTACCACTTTGGGACAACTATACGACCGGCCCTCCCCGGTCCGACCCTCCCTTCAGCGACCCATCGTACCCGACACCCTCGCGGGATGGCTGAGGCTCGGCTGCCGGGAGGTGTGCGAGCCCTCGTCGTAGGGGTATTTCCCCCGTGTCCCCCGGGGAGAGCGAGTTGTGAAGGCCTGCTACCGCGCCGAGATCGAGCAGGAGGAGGACGGTCGCTTCCTGGCCGAGGTCGTCGATCTACCCGGGGTCATGGCCTACGGCGAGACGGCCGACCTGGCCCTGGCCCACGTCCAGGCCCTGGCGCTGCGCGTGCTGGCCGATCGCCTCGACCACGACGAGGGCCGCGCGGCCCCGTGAGCGTCGCCTTCGAGACCGTCTCCGCCGCCGCGTGAGCGGCTGGCGAGCGACCAAGGCGTCGCGCGTGTTCGCGGCACTCCGGCGCATCGGCTGGCGTGTCAAGCGCGAGGCCGAGGGTTCGCACGAGGTGCTCGCGCGCGAAGGCTTCCCCAACCTGGTCTGGGCCTTCCACGACCGCGACGAGATCGGGCCGCGGATGCTCGCGCCCATCGCCAAGAGGACAGAGGCCTCAGGCCGGAGGATTTGTAGCCCTTCGGCGGCCCGATCGGGCTGCTCCACGGGTTGGGCGAGCGTCAGAGGAGCCGTGCCTGCGACGGACAGACTGGGGAGGGCACGAGCAGGCCCGGTCGGGTCTCGCGGTGGGCGCTCGGGTCTCGATCTTCCGCGCGGACTCGCCGGTCATCCCCCTCGCCGCACAGGAGCCTCGTTGGGGCTCCCATCCCCTCGCGTGAATGGAGTTGCCCACCTATGATCGGGTCTTGGATCGACAGCTCCATTGGATCGCTGGATCGCCACATCGATGAGTGGGGAACGGTCTACGGGGCCTGTCCGCGTGACCGCTTTGGGCCCGCCGTTCCGCGGATTCCCGCTCCCTCCCGGTCGGACTCGCTCCGCGGCTTGGACCCCCGCTGACACCTTCCAGGTTTCGAGCCTGCGGGACGAGTTCATCACACGGCTCCTGGAGCCCGGGTTGCGGTTGGAACTCAGGCCTGGGGTGGCCCGATGAAGAGGGATACCCAGACCTTCGAGACCGTCATCATCGGTTCCGGGTTCTCCGGCCTGCTCGCAGCCATACGGCTGAAGAAGAGCAAGCTCGACGACTTCGTCCTCCTGGAAAGAGGGGCCGAGCTGGGAGGGACCTGGCAACAGAACACGTATCCGGGTGCCGAGGTGGATGTTCCCACCGGCCTGTACTCGGTTTCCTTCATCCCCTACCGGTTCACGAAGAAGTTCGCCCCCCAGAAGGAACTGCTCGCCTATACGAACTACATCATCGACAAGTTCGACATCCGCAAGGACGCGAGGACCCGCCAGGAAGTCGTCGAGCTGACCTATGACGAGGACGAATCTTCGTGGCGAGTGGAGGTGGCGTCGGGCGAGACCTATCGCGCTCGTTTCGTGATCGATACGAGCGGCGTGTTGGCGAACCCGAGAATGCCTCACATCGAAGGCGCGGAGAGCTTCGAGGGCGCGAGCTTCCATACCGCATACTGGGATCACGACCTCCCCTACGAGGGGAAACGTGTCGGCGTCATTGGTTCGGGATGTTCGGGTGTCCAGGTCGTTTCGGCGATCGCCAGTGAAGTCGATCGCCTGACCCTCTTCATGGGCACGCCCGAGTGGATCCTCCCGCGTTCGGACCGGAAGTACAGCACGCTGGAGCAAGTGGCCCTGGTTCTGCCGGGAATCCGGCACCTCCATCGCTTCATCACGTTCTGCGTTCACGAGGCGCGGTTCATCGGCTTCCGTCGCTATCCCTTTACTTCGAAGCTCAGCGAGCTCATCAAGTTCCTGTACACAAGGAACCTGAGGAAGAAGCTCGAGAAGTACATCGATGACGACGAGCTGCGCCGGTACATGATGCCGAGCTACGAGCTGGGTACCCGGCGTGTCATCCCGACGAACTCCTATCTTCCCGCGCTCTCCCGCGAGAATGTCGATGTCGAGATCAGCGGGATCGAGAAGATCACCCCCTCGGGAATCAGGACCAGGGACGGCAAGGACATCCCCTTGGACATCATCGTCTATGCCACGGGCTACTTCGCCTATTCGGACCCCAAGAGAATGCTCTCGTTTCGGGTCCGTGGGATCGATGGCCGGATCCTGAACGACGAATGGGAGAGGGAGATCGCCTCCTACAAGGGCATCACCGTTTCGGGATATCCGAGCTACTTCAAGATCAACGGCCCCAACACGGGGACGGGGCACAGCTCACAGCTCTGCTACATGGAGGCCATGGTCAACTACACAGTCAAGGCGATTTGCGCCGTCAAAGGGGATGAGACGATCAAGGCCATCGATGTCAAACCCGATGTGCAGCGCCGGTACGTCGCGAATATGAGGGAGACCATGAAGTCGACGGTCTGGCAGCGTGGCGAATGCAAGGCCTTCTACAGAAGAGGCATGACCGGTGAAGTGACCAGCCTCTCACCCGAATCGGTGGTTCACTTCATCTTCTCCCGCAAGCGCTTCCGCCTGGCGGACTATCGCCTGATCCGGTGAAGGGCGAATGACCTGTCGGCGAACCGGCCTCAGCCGGAGCCCGGCGGAGCCGAGGCGAGTCGGCGGGGGAAGGAGAAGAGGCCCCGAGATCCCTCCGGGAAGGGGGCGAAGCGCATGTGGCACCCTTTTCTCGGGAGCGTCTCCTGGTAGATTCTGGGTCGTGCGATCCGCGGCCACAGTGCTGGTCGTCCTTGGGCTCTGCGCGGCGCCCGTGGTCTCGTCCTGCGCCGAAGAGCGGTCGGCCGACGAGGACCCGATTCTCCGGTGCAGCAGCCCGGCCGGTTTTGCCGCCGACCTGAGGGCCGCGTGGAGCTACGCCAAGCGGCCGGGCATCCCATTCGAGAAGAAGCACCTCCTGGCTGGTCTGGCCAGGATCGACAACTGGATCAAGGCACGCTCGAACAGGCCATCGCTCGAGGACATCGAGCCCTTCTGCGACTGGAGGATGGCAACCATCGCCGAGTTTGGTCGGACCGGAAAGCTGCCGACGCCGTCGAAGAGCGAGCCCGGCGGCTCTCGGTAGCTCGTCTCGGGTACGAACAGCGCAGGGTGCCGCTTCCACACCCTCACGCCGGCCTCGGTTCGTCGCCAGAGGTCTCGAAGCCAAGCCCCGCCGGATGCGGCCCATCCGGCCCAAGTACGGATGCCCCACCTGCACGGAGGGCGTGCGGGTGGCTCCGGTGCCACCCCAGCCGATCCCAGTCAAGCGACACCCAGTCCTACGAGCCTCCAGCTCCCCGAGAAGGATCGACGCGCCGTCGTCCCCCTCATCAACTCCCTGGTGGCGGCCCAAGCCCGATGAACGCCGACGAAGTTCAGCAATGGCTCGAGGAGGTGGGCCTCGTCCTCGACAAGCGCAGCCGTCTCGGCAACGACACCGGTGACCAGCTCGAGGCCATGCTCCGCCGCTGGAACCTCGAGCCCCTGATCCTCGATCAGCTCCCCTCCGAGGGGAAGACCAACATCGAGAAGCTCGAGAAGTACACCGGCGACGACGTGCGCTTTGCCGTGGTCCTCGCCACGCCCGACGATGAGGGCTACGCCCGCGGCAAGGCCGATGAGCGCAAGTACAGGGCGCGCCAGAACGTGGTCTTCGAGCTCGGGATGCTGCTGGCCAAGCTCGGCCACTCCCGCGTCGCCATCCTCCTCAAGCACCAGGACCAGATGGAGCGCCCCTCCGATGTCCAGGGCCTCATCTACCTTCCCTTCACCGACAGCGTCGACGAGACCAAGGTCATCCTCGCCAAGGAGATGGACAAGCAGGGCATCCACATCGACGTGGCAAAGCTGTGAGGAGGCTGCTTCTCAGGCTCGGCCCTCTTGGCGGAGCTGCCTCTCTCGCGTCAGCCCGCGCTTGCTCGGAGTCCCGTGGAGAGAAAGGTCGAACCTCGCGTCTCGAGGCACGGCAAGGGTGTCCAGCAAGAGGTGCGCGGCTCGCGCCCCTTTGGCCCCACACCACTCCTCCCAGATGTTCTCGACTGGGATGCGCACCTCTGCGAGCATCTCGGAGCCTGGCTCTTGGACGAATCGCACCTCGATCCGGTGCGACTCGAAGACGTCGCAGAGCTCCTTGGCATGCTCCTCCGACCACGGGGCACGCGGTACGCGCAAGACGAGGAGCGCCTCATCGTCTCCGCCCTCAGCGCGGAGAAAATCGAAAGCGAGGTCCGCTCCCCTCTGCTGTACGTGGAGCGAGCCTCCGTTCTCTTTCAAGATGAGAAGCGACTTGATCCCATGCTCGAAGTCCTCGCGTCTCTGGTTGCGCCCCAACGGTTGCCAGCCCAGGAACTTCCACACCGCAACCAGCACACCGATTGCGAGGAGTCCGACAACGATCCAGTCCATGACTAGAACAAGTTACCCACGAAGCGTCCGACCCTCGACGCCACACCCACTCCTACGCCAAGTGCGTGCCCGGCAATTGAACCGGGTCCAAAGCCAAGAGGCCGCTCGAACACGTTCAGGTTTCGACCGAGGTTCACGCCCCGTGCAAAATTGACACTGAAGTTCGTCGTCTCGACGAACACACGTGGATCTCTTGCAAGCGCCTTGCCTGCTTGAACGGCGGCACGGCCGGCCACGACCCCTTTCGGCACCAACACGCCGGTACCCGCGGCGATGCCTACATCGAGTGCTCCTTCGAGCCCTCGCCTCGTGAGCTCAGCGCCGGGTGCGGGCGGATCTCCGGGAACGAAGCCGGGAAGGAATCCGTTCTGCGCTGCCACGGCCATTCGCCGCGCGCGGGCCAAGGCTTCGGCGTCCGTGAGCTCGTTCCCACCGGCGACTTGGACACCGACGGGCGCACCCCTTTGGGACTACTCCTTGGATGCGAGAAGAAAATGATTCATTCGATCCGAGAACTTGCCTTTGTTGCGGAAGGTCTTCGATCGGGATTGTGATCTTCGTTCTGTGTCGGGCCGACCCATTGTGGCTGCTTAGCATGCGCAGACCGTAGGATGAAGGCTCGAAAGCGTTCCGCACCTAGAAATGCGATCAGAAGCTGAGCCACTCCGGACACCCAGAGCAGCGCTGCAACGAATGGTTCCCCACCCAATGGCCAGCGCCATCGCTGATCGACAACCACTTCCTTGGATGTCCCGCGCTTCCGCACGATCGTGGATCCTTCAAGCGTGTACACGTCGCCTGTCGCTGATCGGGCTTCCCACTGGCCATGCGGTCCGAACGATTCGTATCCATCAAAGTTCTCTTGCAAAGATGCGATCTGGCCATCGGAATCGAACGTGTAGAGCCTTCGGTTCCTCACGGTGGCGGCCTGGAAACCCCCATCGGGGAGGGCCCTAAGGCGAATCCCGCCCCACCCCGAATCTACTGAGACTGCTTGCAGAAGCCTTCCTTCCGGCGAGTAGAGCAGAACTCGTTGGTCGTGGGAGACGGCCACTACGATCTCTCCAGACGACAGGACGGCGATGGCGGAAGCACCCTCGATGTTGCTCTCCTCACTTCCCACTAGTGCGGTTGCTCCGGTGTAGACGCCCAGCGCAACGAAGAGCAGGCCGCAGAGCATGAGAATCCGCTTCATATCCCGCCTCCTCTCACGATTGTGAACCGGACTGGCGTCCAAAGCTCCTGGACCCCGCGAGCACCACCCGGTATGAATCCCCCGCTAGCCCCGCCTGTGACCGTGACACCCCGATAATTCGATCCGAAGTTCAACTCAACTGATCCCTCGTAGGCATAGGGGCCTCCTGCAACCCCAAGGCTCACTGATCGACCTTCGAGCGAGTACACATTCGGTGCGTTGGTGATCTGTCTACCGATCGAGAGACCTCCCCCCAGAACCTCGGTGTCGCCACCAAAAACACGAGTCTTGAACACCTGCCGATTGCCTTGACTGTCTATCGCATAGGCAGTGCCGCGCTCGTAGTAGACGCCCGCCACCGTACCGCCATAGCTCTCCAGATTCGCGGCTGTGCCGCTCTCGGGCTGCCCAGGGAATTTCGATTCGCTGACTTGGAGCGGGTCGCCGTTCCCCGATGCACGCTGCGCTCCAGAATCACTCTGGGACGATGGCGGAGCAGCCCCGGATCGCCCTGATCGCCCTATCTCGACTGTCCGCGCGTCCGTCGTAGTCGTAGCTCGGCCTCCCCAGGACGCCCCCCGTAGCGACCCGGGTGCAGGCAAACCCTTGTCAAGCCGATACAATCCCCATCGTAGCCGAATCCCCTGCGGGGGGCGGAGACCGCCATGAGCCGTCCGAAGCCGACCGAGGAGGAGCTCCTCGCCAAGATAGCCAGGTTCGGCCTGGACCCCAGGGACTAC
>CAZLGG010000148.1:0-7747 GCA_964559135.1 uncultured Planctomycetia bacterium | reverse complement strand
AGCCGAGGCCCGGGCCGCGGGATGGCGGAGGGCGCGGCGATGATCGACGAGATCAATCGCACGCAGCGCAAGCACGTCGTGACGATCGAGGACCCCATCGAGTTCCTCCACAACAACAAACTTTGTCTCTTCAATCAGCGCGAGGTCGGCTCGGATACCTACAGTTTCGCGAATGCTCTCAGGAGCGTGCTGAGACAGGACCCTGACGTCGTTCTCATCGGAGAGATGAGGACGATGGAGACGATCGAGGCCGCGCTGACGTTGGCCGAAACGGGACACCTCACCTTCGCGACTCTGCACACCTCGGACTGCGTCCAGACGATCAACCGAATCGTCGACGTCTTCCCGGCCTATCAGCAGCAGCAGATTCGTACCCAATTGTCCTTCACCCTGCAGGCCGTCTTCTGCCAACAGTTGATCCCGACGGTTGCGGGGCGCGGCCGCGTTCTCGCGTCGGAGATCATGCTGGCCAACACCGCGATTCGAGCGCTGATCCGCGACAACAAGGGACACCAGATCTACTCGCAGATCCAGACCGGCGGGAATCTGGGCATGAAGACGATGAACACGTCACTGCACGAATTGTACAGCAAAAGGCAGATCACCTTGGACTCCGCGATCTCACGATCCACCGACAAGGAAGAACTCAAGAGACTCATTCAGCAGCCCATGGCGGTCCGCTGAATTCAGGTAGACATCCCCCATCCGAGAGGCGTAGAGCATGGCGAGTTTTCGGTACAAGGCGAAGAATGCACGCGGCGAGGTTGTTTCGGGCACCGTCGTGGGTACGGACAAGGACGAGGCGACCCAGAAGTTGAAGCGGAAGGCCTTGGTCGTCGTCAAGATCAAGGAGCAGGGACAAAAATCGGTCCGCGTAGGCAAGCACGTGAAGCCGGGTGTGAGAAAGGGCGAACTCGAGCTCTTCACACGCCAGCTCTCGACGATGATTTCGGCCGGTATTCCTCTCCTGGAGTGCCTCGAAATCCTGGCCGAACAGGCCCAGTCACCCAACTTCAAGGTCTGTATCACACGGGTCGTGGAGGACATTCGTGGAGGTTCCGATCTCTCCGCGGCGATGGCCAAGCATCCCAAGGTGTTCTCGGACATCTTCGTGAGCATGGTGCGCGCCGGCGAGGCCTCCGGCCAGTTGGATGAGATTCTCACTCGTCTGGCCGAATACTTGGAGGCGAGTGCCGCCTTGAGGCGAGAGATCAAGTCAGCCATGACCTATCCGGTCGTGTCGCTGTTTCTCGTGACCGCGATCACCGGGTTTCTGATGGTCGTCATTGTGCCCAAGTTCAAGTCGATTTTTGACGGCCTCGAAGTGGAGCTGCCGGGATTCACGACGCTCGTCATGAATACGAGCATGTGGATGAAGGACAACATCTCCATCATGTTCATGGCCGGTGTCGCTCTGTTCGTCGGTTCGAAGATCTGGAAGAAGACTCCCAGTGGGCGTTCCTTCTTTGATCACCTGACCATGAGGATGCCGATCTTCGGTCCGCTCTTTCAGAAAGTGGCCCTCTCCCGATTCTCGAGAACGTTCGCCACTCTCATCAAAAGCGGTGTTCCCATTCTCGGCTCGCTCGAGATCGTCGCCGACACAGCCGGGAATACGATCGTGAGCAAGGCCGTCCGGGAGTCGCTCGAGAACGTGCGACACGGGGAAACCTTGGCCGAGCCGTTGGCAGGACATTGGATTTTCCCGCCCATGGTGACGCGGATGATCGGTATCGGTGAGAAATCCGGCGCGCTCGAGCACCTGCTCAGCAAGATTTCCGATTTCTATGACCAGCAGGTCGAGGCCGAGGTGAAGTCTCTGACGAGTCTGATCGAACCCGTGATGATCGCGTTCATGGGACTGATGGTTGGAAGCATCGTCATGGCGGTGTTCCTGCCGATTCTCAAGCTGCAGGCCAGCTTGACTCCGTCCTAGGGCAAGGCGAGGACCGCTGCGGGTCGCGACGGGTGACCCGCGCGGAACGGCTCATGAATGTGCGGGAAGAGAAATCCGAAGCACGAAGCCGCTTTTCGCGATATATCAACTAAAGGTGATGATTCGTTCTGTTCGAAACATGGAATGAGTCGAAAACAGTCGTTTCCAATCCATGAACACGTTCATCAAGACATGTCTTCCTGAAACCCTGAGGCGCCGCCTTCCCGGCTGGTTGTTCTCGGGTGGGCACTCCACGGCGCGGGCGATTCTCTATCCCGCCGCCCTTTTGGTCATCGTCGCCCTCGTGTTCTTGGGTTTCATGTGGAAGCCGGCTCCCGATGACGAGACGCTTCTTTCCGGAGCCGACGTCCTGGTCCGGGCCGGTGCGCTCGACGCCGCGGAGGAGAGTGCCCGAACCGTGTTGAAGCACGATCCGGAGAACCTGGACGCGCTCTTGATCCTCGGGGCGGTGGAGGAGAAGAGGGGACACGAGAAGTCCGCTCTCGACCTCTATCGCAAGAGCCTCATCGTCGTTGATGACGAGGACATGGCACGGGACATCGAACTCTCGGTTGCGGATTTGCATCGGCGGCTGGGCCAGAGTGATGAGTGCGAGGAGTGGCTGGCGTCGATCGAGTCGAAGCGAGGCGCGCTTTGGCAGGTGGAACGCATGCGAGGTGTCTTGGCGCGGGAATCCGGCGACCTGGAGAAAGCGCTGGATCGTTTCTCGCGCATGGCCGAACTGGCCGAGGACCCCACGGAGGCGACGCTCCGCCAGGTGTCGTGTCTCATTGGATTGAATCGCTGGGATGAAGCGGAGGAGCGATTGCGCTCCCTGGAGGATCCCAAGGCCCAAGGGCCCCGGTCGGCGTGGAAGGCGTTAGCCAGGGTGCGGGCTGAAGCAAAAGATGTAGAGGGCGCCCGGAGGGCACTGGACGTGCTTCTCGGCACGGGCGCCAAGGCGAAAGAGGAACTCCTGCGCGACTCCTTCTGGCAGCAGGCCAGCGAGGACTCCGCCTATAAGGATCTCCTCGAGTAGAGACATAACGGAATTCCGGAGGATCAGGCGACGTTGCGCATGAGCGACGCTGCGCATGGACCGAAGGAAGTTTTGGGGGTGCCACGGGTGTGCGAGGTCCCCCTTGGTTGTCCGAGTTCAGGCGACGACTCGACCCATCCGGGTCGTGCACCGCATGGGCTTGGGCGTGATTACGACGTGTTTTTTTGCGTCAAGCCGTAAGGAGAGCCACGCAACATGGTGAAGAACCACAACAGCCAGGGTTTTACCCTGATCGAGTTGATGATCGTTGTCGCGATCATCGCTATCATCGCGGCCATTGCCGTGCCTAACCTGCTGAGCGCCCGCTTGGCAGCCAACGAGTCGAATGCCATTTCGACACTTCGCAACCTGGTTTCCGCCCAGGCCCAGTTCCAGCAGAGCGGATCGATCGACGCCGATCAGGACGGCACCGGTGAATACGGTTTCTTCGGAGACCTGGCGGGCGCCTACACCCTCGACTCCCATGGTGGTCCGGCCAACGCCAACACGCTGCAGCCCCCGGTGCTGCCCGCGAGCTTCCGGTCTCCGGCCGCTTCCGGCGTCCTGACGCGCGGAGGCTACTGCTTCCTCGTCTACCTGCCCAACGCCGCTGGTCAGGGTCAGACGGAAGACGGTGTGGGCAACGCTCTTCTCGCCGTCGCCGATGCCGACAACTGCGAATTGGCGTGGGCTTGCTATGCCTGGCCCGCCAATCTGGGCAACACCGGCAACCGAGCGTTCTTCGTGAACCAGCAGGGCGAGATCCTGTTCTCGGCCACCGCTGCCCAGGCCAACAACTATGACGGCGCCGCCAACGCTCCTTCAGCCGAGGCCGCCTTCGCAGCAGGTACCGCCGCCGGCGATATCATGCAGCAAATCGATCCGGGCAACGCGGCCGCCGACGGCGCGGTGTGGGTCACCCTGCAGTAACTCCGCAATGGCGGCCGGGCATCGTCTCGTCTCGCCATGAGAAAGGGCGTGGAAGTCAACGGCTTCCACGCCTTTTTTTTGTCTCCGGTATCGAACACCGACCTACATGCCCATGTATTTCGGCCCTCCGGCGTCGGCGGGTGTTGTCCAGGTGATGAGGGCATAGGGATCGACGATGTCGCAGGTCTTGCAGTGGACACAGTTCGAGTGATTGATCTGCAACCTGCGGCCGCCCTCGCCATCGTTCGTCATTTCGTAGACCGCCGCCGGGCAGAATCTCTCGCACGGGTTCCCGTACTCTTCGGTGCAACGCGTGCGACAGATCTCGGTGTCGGCCACCAAAAGATGACTGGGCTGCTGCTCTTCGTGGACCGCCCCGGCATGGTAGACGCCGGTCACCTTGTCGAACGTCAGCTTTCCGTCGGCGACGAAAGGCTCCTGGCGCCAACTTCGTTTGTGGTAATGCGTGTGGTCCGGCGTGAGGGGAACGGGGTCGCGGAACAGGCGCCCGCCCAGGAACATGGAGAGGGTACTCGTGAACCCGCCCCACCAGAAGCCCGACTTGAAGGAGGCGCGATAGTTGCGGGTCCTCCACAGCTCCTTTTTGAGCCAGCTTTGGTCGAAGAGACGTTCGTACTCCGCGAGGCGTGCTTCCGAGAAGTCGTTCGAAGCCAGGGCGTCGGCGCAAACGTCGCCGGCCAACGCGCCGGACTTGAGAGCGGTGTGAATCCCTTTCAGCCGGGCGATGTTCAACAGACTCCCTGAATCACCCAGGATGAGGAAGCCGTCTCCGTAACTTCGAGGGCGCGACCAGTACCCGCCTTCCGGGACGGTCTTCGCGCCCGCTTTCACCATGGTGCCGTCCATGAGCAAGGCCTTGATCGCTGGGTGGGTTTTCCAGGTCTGGAAGACCTCCCAGGGGTCGAGGTCCGGGTCGCCCCCATCGAGCGCCGTCACGAATCCGACGGAAACCCGGCGGTCGTCGAGGGCATAAACCCAGGAACCGCCGTATTGATCGTTGGTGAGGGGCCAGCCGGCCGTGTGCCACACCTCACCCTTCTTGATGCGGCCCTCGGGGATCTCCCAAATCTCCTTGCAGCCCGTCCCATAGACCTGGGGGTTCCGACCACCCAGACCCAGTCTGGCGACCAGTTCCTTCGTCAGGGAACCTCGGGACCCTTCTCCGAGAACCGTGATCTTGGCGAGGATGTCCGTGCCGGGCTGAAAGTTGGGGCCGGGCTGGCCATCCTTCGTGAGACCCATGTCCTGGGTTCTCACACCGATCACCTTGTCGTCG
Source organism: uncultured Planctomycetia bacterium (assembly GCA_964559135.1). Taxonomy (GTDB): domain Bacteria; phylum Planctomycetota; family DRQF01; genus DRQF01. The sequence goes on along the minus strand of CAZLGG010000148.1, from coordinate 2,545 downwards.
TCATAAAGGAGGCTGGAGCCCGGGAAGGCCTCGGCGACCATGACCCCCAAGGCCTCGACCTTCTCCTTCATCCAGGCGACGACGCGCGACAGGCTGACGATGACGTTGCCGTGGTTCCGGAGCGTCGGTGGAACGAAGGGAAACGTGACGGTCTTGGACTCGGTGAGGTAAAACACCGATTCACTCGACACATCCGCTTCGATGGGGCATTCATCCGCCCACTCGGGGCCGAAGAGGTCGATCATCCCTCGTGGATCCATGATGGCCCCCGAGAGGACATGGTCGCCGACCTGTTTGCCCTTCTCGATGATCATGATCTCCGCCTCCCGACCCTGGCCTTCGAGGATCTTGGCCAGACGGTAGGCGGCCGCGAGGTTGGCGGGTCCTGCTCCTACGAACAAGACGTCAACGGTGAGCTGTTCCCTTTCCATGGTGCGGCATTCTAACCTGGGACTCGGCGGGGGGAAGGGCTTCCGCGGACTCTTTCTCGACGATCTTCCGCTCCTCGAGACGGATCGTGAGGTTGACCCCGCCCATCCTCCCCCGACTCTTCAGAACCACGCGGGGAGGCTTCACCGCGACCCAGGACTCCATGTCGGTCTCCGGCGGTTCATCTCGAAGTTCACCGTCTCGCAGCCGATCGACACGGACGCCCAGGCGTGTCGCGGGGATGTCCGTGCCCCCCTTCCCGTGAAGAACATCCGTGCCCAGCCCGCGCAGAGTCACGAGGCGTTCCTTCAAGCCCTCGATGAGGCGGAGCCGCACCTCATCTCCTTCCTTCAGGTCGATGAATCGGAGGAGCGTGAGAAGACTCGCTGGATCGGCGGCTCGGGGTGTGGAGAAGCTCGAGGACTCCCATTTCCCGCCTTCGATCTGCACGCATGCGACCCGTCCTTCGTCCTCCTCGTAGATGTTGAATCGACGGAGCAATTCGTCCTTGTAGGGGTTGTTCCATGTGTACCGTCTGGGCAAGAGGGTGTCGGGGTTCATCCAAGAGACGGCGTAACCACCGTACCGTGTCAGGGCAGCGGCGAGTCCTCTCGGCGAGTTGACCATGGTCATGCGAAGCACGGGACCTTCCGGGTCCTCACTCCAATGGGCTTCGAAGTCGATCTGGCCTACGGAGAGGAACAACAAGCTGACGCCGTAGCGCAGGAACTCGCCCTCGGGGATGGCGTCCTTGGGGGGGACGGACAGCCGATAGGGGAGGGGCTCGGCAGACCGCGGTGGTGCGTTGTCGGCGGCGCTGGAGCAGGCCGCCACCAGACTGACGGTGCAGACGAGGGCGAGCCGGCTGAATGGTTCGAGTCTTGATGGTCGCATGAACACCCCCTATCATGTCGCCCGCTTGGCCGGATTCATGGAAGAACCGGACTGGCTCCCCAGGTGGCGTGGCCGAACGGTGAGGCAACGGATTGCAAATCCGTGTAACCCGGTTCGACTCCGGGCGCCACCTCTCGAGAAAAATTGTCGGATTCCTCCCTGGGATGGGAAGGCGATGAGGGCGCGGCGCCACCGCGCCCTCGCTCATGGCATGGCAGGCGGTTCGATCGAAATGAGAATCGTGAGGCGGCCATCGACGCCCAGGCGGCCGTGGGCATGAAGCGTCGCCGGAAGGACCGAGATCAGAGCGGAGGACTCACCGAGGGCGCGGCCGACGGGACGCCGCCAATGGACGGCCATGACCTCGACGGGGCCCTGCCGCGAGGCGTGCGTCGCCGACCCTCGCCCCTCGGCCGTCCAGCGAGGGGAGCCTTCTCGCCATGCACCCGTCAGGGCCACGACCGACCCCATCCGGTCTTTCCATGTCAGCATCGCCCGGCCATCGGGGCCGAACGTCGACGTGACCGCACTGTCGAAGGCCGCCGTGGAGACCCCCAACGTTGCCGTGAGCTCCGCTTTCGGACGTTCGCGTGGCACGGGGTGGAGCCCCTTGCGCCCCTGGAAAGCGATCGTCAGCTTCGGCGGCACCGCATGCCAATGCCAACGGATCTCGAGGGGTGAGGGGGATTCCGGTTCTTCGAACAATCGGCCGACGAGTGTCAACGCAGGCCCCACACCCAGAAAACTCAATTCCTCGTGCAAGACGCCGCGGGCCCTGGGCGCGAGCCGAAGGGCCGCTCCGCCAATCGGTGCGTCCGGGATGGACGGCGCTGAATCCCCGGTTGGAGCGTCTCCGTTCACCTTGTCGATGACTTCGAGAATCCTTCGGCGATCCGTCGAGACCACGATCAGATCTCGAACCACGGTGATGAACAAGTCGTCCGGGGGACGAATTCCCGTGACGGGGGGGGATGACGTCCACAGTGCTTCGGGATCGGCGATCTCGATGATGCCGTCATCCACCGTGACCCCCCAATTGCTGGGCAAAAGGTCTCGAAGATGGCGGTCGAAGATCTCACGAGAGCTGACGACGCGGAGGGCTCGACGGAGCGCGGCGCCGCTGGGGCGCCAGAGTGCGAGGAGCCATGCAACCCGGCTGGAAGAACGGCGGTCGACCCCCCTCAGGGGGGCCGCGACGTCCGGGGCCGGTTCCCGGGCGAGC
>CAZLGG010000147.1:0-7747 GCA_964559135.1 uncultured Planctomycetia bacterium | reverse complement strand
CTCAGGGTACGGTGGCCGCCACCAACGCCCTGCGGGTCCGCGTGCAGTAGTGACCCTGGCCCCCTCGCATCCCGCGAGGGGGCATGGCATTCGACCCTCATTGACGTTCATGTTTTTCTCTCACGGAGTCGCGAAGCCACGGAGAAGAAGGTGGGGAATCGTCGGGTGCTCGCCGGACGAGTCTCCGTGCCTCTGCGTCCCCGTGAGATGTCTTTTCTTCTCTGGAGTCGAGCCCTCCCCGTCCCGTCTAACGATCGACTTTCCAGGCGGCGTCGAAGCGCCAGCGGCCGTCGAGGAAGACGTACCGGCGGACGGCCGCGCGGGGGAGGTTGAGCAACTGACGGCGATACTGTTCCCAGGTCAGAAGCCGTGCGGACGGTCCCTGACGGTAGGTGATCAGGCGATTCACTTGCCCCAGGATGCGTTTCTTTCGATCCTCGTCCAATCGGTCGAACCGATAGTCCACCGTCATGGGGACCTCCACGATGGGAGGATCGTTGTTCACCGATCTCACGTGGCCGTAGCTGACCTCCACCCAGTCGGATGCGAGGTGATGTTCCAAAGCCTGGGCCAGGGGGGTCATCTGGCGGAGGTCGGGGGCCTCCGCGTCTTCCTTGGGCGCCGGCACGAAGTACTTGCCCGTGGGGTCCTTGAAGGCGAAGTAGGAGAGGAACGTCCACGAGTCGTTGCGACGAAAAGCGTCCAGGGCGTCGCGAAACATGCGATCGGGGTCAGGGTATCCCAGGCCGAGGGGGCTCACCCGTTGCGTCGTCGTGTCGGGAACGGCATCCGTCCTCTTGGCTCTCGATCCGGCGTCATTCGCGCACGATGCGACGAGCGTGATCAGGATCAGGGCGAACAGGGGAGTCACGAGTTTCATGGCGTCTCTTTCGTCTACTTCAGGTTGTATCGATCGATCTTCTTGTAGAGATTGCTGCGCTGCATTCCGATCGACTCGGCGGTGCGTTTGATGTTCCATTCGTTCTCGACGAGTTTCTTCTGCAGGTAGAGCTTTTCGCTGAGCTGCTTGAACTCCTCGAACGTCGGTGCGGCGAAGACGCTCTCGTCGAGACCCTTGGGACTTTGAGTTCCCAACAGGTCCAGTTCCTTCGGTCCGATCGTGTCGGAGGGACTCAAGAGAACGACGCGCTCGGCGAAGTTGCGTAGCTCGCGAATGTTTCCGGACCACTCCATTCTTTGCAGACGCGCGATGGCCTCCGGCGTGAACGACTTGCAGGGGAGTTCGTACTTGCGGCACGCGTCCGAGCTGAACTTCTCCAAGAGGACCGGGATGTCTTCCGCGCGTTCTCGCAGAGGCGCCAGGTGGATCGGAATGACGTTCAGACGATAGAGGAGGTCTTCGCGAAAGCGACCCTCGCGGACTTCCTCCTCGAGGTCCTTGTTCGTCGCCGCGATGATGCGCACGTCGACCTGGCGATCACCCGGCTCGCCCACGCGCTGGACACGGCCGGATTCGAGGACGCGCAGGACCTTCGCCTGTGCGGTGATATCCATGTCACCGATCTCGTCCAGAAAAAGAGTGCCTCCGTGGGCTTGCTCGAAGCGCCCCGTCTTGTCGCGATCCGCGCCGGTGAAGGCGCCTTTCACGTGACCGAAGAGCTCGCTCTCGATCAGCTCCCTCGGAATCGCCGCGCAGTTGACGTCGACGAAGGGGGCTTTGGATCTCCGCGAAAGAAGATGGAGATTCCGGGCCACCAATTCCTTGCCCGTACCGTTGTCGCCCGTGATCAACACCCGCGCATCGGTCGGAGCAATGCGTTCGATCGTCTTGCGGACGGCTTCGATGGAGGGCGACTCTCCGATGATCCGCCACTTGTCGAGGAGTTCGTCCTTGAGGTTGCGCGCCTCCGCTTCCAGTTCGGCGCTGCGCACGGCGTTTCTGACGGTCAGCGTCAGGCGATCCTGATCGAGCGGTTTCTCGATGAAGTCGAACGCCCCTTTCTTCGTGGCCTCCACGGCCGTCTCGACGGTGCCGTGTCCGGAGATCATGACGACGGGGCGATCGGGCCAGCGATCTCGCATGGCATCGAGAGTCTCGAGACCGTCCATGACGGGCATTTTCACGTCGCAGAGAACGACTTCGATCGAGTTGTCCTTCTCGAGGACGTCCAAGGCTTCCTTGCCGTGGCGGGCCTGGAGCACGCTGTGGCCCACGTATTCGAGGGCCATCGAGACGGATTCCCGCACGGCTTCTTCGTCGTCGACGATAAGGATTCTGGACATCCGTCACCCTCCGGGGATTAGACCCGTCTCCAAGAACGGGTGGGTTTCACGCTCCGATGCGATTCGGGCCGGATACTGACCGCGCTCTCTGCGTCGGGTAGTGTATGAACCTGGAGAGTCACGTTGACGGATCGACTGAAAGAACTCAAGGAGAAGCCCTGGCGTTGGGTCGTCGGGTTGAACGCGGGGACGTCTCGCGACGGGGTGGATGCGGCGCTCGTGCGCGTCCGAGGTCACGGATTGGAGAGCCGGTTCGTCGTCGACCGCTACACGTGTCGCCCCCTACCCGGTGGGCTGAAGTCGGCTCTCGAGGCGGAGGAATTCGCTCCGGGCACCCTCTGTCGCCTCCACTGGGAAATCGGAGCCGTCTTCGTCGAAGCGGCGAAGGACGTTCTCGACGGGGATGCCCACCCGGATCTCATCGGCAGCCACGGGATGACTCTATGGCACGCCCCGCCGGCCGGGCCCGGTCTCCGCGGAGCGACCCTGCAATTGGGCGAGGAGGCACTCCTGGCCGAGGCCTTCGATTGCCCGGTCGTCGCGGGATTCCGAACCGCGGACATCGCGGCAGGGGGGCAGGGTGCGCCGCTCATGCCCTATCTCGACTATCTTCTCTTCCGCGATCGACCCGGCACGCTCCTTCTCAATCTGGGCGGGATCGCCAACCTGACCTGGGTGGGGGAGTGCCCCGAAGAGGTCGTGGCGTTCGACACCGGGCCCGGCAACATGCCCCTCGACTTCGTCGCACGGCGTCTGTGGCCCGTCGGCCCGGGCTTCGACGAGGACGGCCGAGGAGCGGCCACGGGGCATGTGGATCCCGTTCTTCTGGATCAACTGGCGCGGCACCCGTTCCTTTTGAAGGCGCCTCCGAAGACGACGGGTCGCAGGGATTTCGGGGCCGCCTTCGTCGACCGCATCCTGGAGGCTCATCGCCACATGAAACTGTTGGACATCCTCGCCACGTTCACCGAATGGACGGCATTGGCGGTGGAGTCGGCTGTGAGGGAGTGGGTCCAGCCCCGATTCGTCAAGGAGATCCTCGTGAGCGGCGGCGGCCTGCACAACCTGACGTTGATGGCGGCGCTCCGCCGCCGCCTCGACCCGATTCCCGTGAGGAGTCTCATGGAAGAGGGCATCGACCCGGATGCGAAAGAGGCGCTCCTCTTCGCCGTCCTCGCCAACGACCGGCTCTTCGGCATCCCCACGAATATTCCAGCCGCCACGGGCGCCAAGTGGCCGGTCCGATTGGGACGCATCACGGATTGAGCCTCGGCGGAAAAAAAGCCGAGGCCGGCCGGCCTCGGCTCGAGAGCCAGAGGCGGGAATCGAACCCGCAACCCCAGCTTTACGAAAGCTGTGCTCTACCATTGAGCTACTCTGGCCTTTAACGGCCCGCATGATAGGAAGGGGTTCATGGCGGTGCAAGGAGTGAGTTCATGCCAAGCCCCGAAGTCCCGAGGACCACAGGATCGGCGTATTTCGTCCGACGCACGGGGTTTTGGGCGGGGCTGAGTCTCTTCCTTCTCGTTCTCGCGATCGGGCGCCCGGCGGGGTTGGCCCCGGAAGGCCAACGAGTGCTCGCCGTCACGGTCCTCATGGCGGTTTGGTGGGTGACGGAGGCCGTCCCCATCCCCATCACGTCGCTGTTGCCCATTCTTCTCTACCCTCTCCTGGGCGTGATGTCGTCCGACCAGGTCACCGGCGAATACGCGAACGATCTCATCTTTCTCTTCTTCGGTGGGTTCTTCCTCGCTCTCACCCTCGAGCGGTGGGACCTCCATCGGCGGTTGGCGCTCCATGTGATGTTGCTCTTCGGCACACGGCTTCCCCGCATGGTCCTCGGCGTCATGTGCGCCGTGGCCGTGCTCTCCATGTGGATCTCCAACACGGCGACCACGCTCATGATGCTGCCCCTTTGCCTCGCCCTGGTCGAGCAGGTGAGAGAGGACTCCGCCGACGACGACCTCGCGGATCGTTTTTCCGTGGCCCTGCTTCTCGGCACGGCCTACGCCGCCAACGTGGGCGGCATGGGAACTCCCATCGGCACCGCCCCGAATGGTGTTTTTCTCCGCGTCTTCGACGGGGCCCTCAGGCCCTCCTTTGCCGAGTGGATGGCCTTCGGCGTGCCGTTGGTCATCGTCTTCGTCCTCATCATCTGGGTGTTGCTCACGAAAGTCCTCCACCGCTTGCCCGCGCGGGAGGAGACGGTGGCGGCCGACATCGTGCGGACTCGGCTTTCCGCCATGGGGCCCCTCTCTCGAGAGGAGCGGGCGGTGATGGCGGTCTTCGGTCTCACGGTCCTCCTGTGGGTGTTCCGGGGCGGGTTGGGACCCATCCCCGGTTGGGTCGACGGTCTGCGGGCCCTGGGGCTCGATCGACTGTCCAACGGCGCCCGAAGCGGCGTCGGAGATTCCGCCGTGGCGATCCTCGCCGTCCTCCTGCTGTGTACGCTCCGCGTGCGGCGAGGGGGCAAACCCCTCGCAGATTGGCGACTCGGACTCAAGGTGCCCTGGGGCATGCTGCTCCTCTTCGGCGGCGGATTCGCCATCGCCCAGGGTTTTCAGGCCTCCTCGGGCGGCTTGAAGAGCCTCTCCCAATGGGTGGGCGGCGGCATCGGCCAACTCATGAGCCTTCACCCCCTCGTCGTGATCGTCTGCACCTCGACGATCCTCTCGTTTCTGACGGAATTCACTTCGAACACCGCCACGACGGCGGTGACGGTTCCCATCCTCGCCAGCTTGGGAGACCCGGACATCGCCCGTCTCGTCTGCCTGGCCGCCACCCTCTCCGCGTCCTGCGCCTTCATGTTTCCCGTCGCTACGCCTCCCAACGCCATCGTTTTCGCGTCGGAGAAGGTCCCGATGCGGACGATGATGAAAACGGGGATTCTCTTCAATTTCGTCGGTATCATCCTCGTGTCGGCCGCGGTTTGGGGAATCGCGAGGTGGAGTCTCCCGTAACGAAGAGGGCAGGTCCTTGACGAACAACTCTTCTCCGGAAGGACCGATCGGGGACTCGAGCGCGCCTCTCAGGCGGTTGAAGGCCGTTTTCCGACGGGCCCACGACGTCGTGGAGCAGGGCGGCGGATTGGGCGACGTGGTTCCCCTCCTGGACGAAGCGCTCTCGGCCGCTCGCGAAGTCATGCCCGTGGGCGACGAAGAGTCCCGCGGGGTTTTGAGGGACTTGCTCCAGGATCTCCAACTGGATTCCTCCCAGTCGGGCCATCCCACGGACTCCGAGCCCGGTCGATGTGCTCTCGCGTTGGCGCTCCTCCAAACCCAGGGGCGGATTCTCCGTCGCGTGACGCGGCGAGCCTGCGGCTTCCCGCTGCGCGACGATCTGCCCCTCCTGACCGATGTCCTCGACGACATCGAGGAAAACGTGCGCGAGGACAGGGCCGAGGATGCCTCCGATCAGTCGGCGCTGGAGGCCGACGTGGCCGCGGTGCGAAGGCATCTCCTTCAAAGCGAGGGCGAGCGGCGGCTCCGCCGGGCCAAGGACCTTTTGGCCACGGGCCGATCGCGATCCCTCGACGGCTTTTCCGCCGCACGCTCCTTGGCCGCCCTGCGAGCGGAGATGCGTCGGGAGTCGCAGCCCCACCTCGACGATGTCCTCGCCCTGCGAGACGAACTCGAGACCACCAAGGACGCACTCGATCGAGAGTTCTTGGATTGGCTCCGCACTGATGCCGCGGCGGCGTCCGTCGCCGCCGCGGTGAAAGCCGCCCGGGAAATGGCCGCCGAACTCGAAGAGATGCGCGCGACGGCTGCGTTGAGCAAGAGCCGGCCCCATCGGGTGACGACTCTCGAACTCGAAAAAGATGCGGCCCGGCTGGCGGCCGCATGCCGTTCGGTGATCAAGAGGATCGGAGTCCTCGATTCCGACGAACAGACAAGAGCGAGGAAGGCCTTTCGCAGGCTGAATCGATTCCGCCGCCGTTTTCAGGACTTCGAGAGCGACGTCGTCCTTGGTGAACGCCTCGACAGGTTCTTCGGCCCGCGGCTCGTTCGCAATTGGGACCGACTCATTTTCTGGCTGTTGGTCGCGGTGCTGGCTCTCATCGTCGTCGACCACTACATCGATCCCTGGCTCGATGTGGAAGAGCAGGATGTCGGCGGAGTCCGCGGCGGCATTCCCTGGACGATCTGGGCGGATACCGCCATCTGCCTCGTTTTTCTGGTCGATTTCTTCGTCAGGATGGGGCTCAGTCCGCGCCGACTGCGATACGCACGAAGACATTTCTTCACCGAGTTTCTGCCTTCGATCCCGTTCGCGTACATGTCCGTCGCCCTGAACGAGGCGATCGCCCTCAACGGCGCCCGGTTGATTCACTTCTTGCGGTTGGCGCGTTTCTTGAGGCCTCTGATGAGGTTGGTCCGGGCGCTCCTTTTCATGACGCGCACGTTGGATCGTCTGGTCGAGCAGAACGCCGGTATTCTCAACCGCAACGTCCTTTTCTTCTCCGACGGCCGGTCGGACGAGGGCGTTCCGACCGAACTCAAAAGAGCGCGGGAGCTCGATCGGGCGATACGAAGAGACGCGGGTCGGGCCGCGGACGCACTCGGGCTCGTGGCGCGTCGGACGATGGTGCAAGCGCTCCTCGCGTTCCTCGAGAGGGAGATTGCCCGGCCGATCGCCGCCGGTGGGGAGTTCGGCGTTCTGGGTTCACCCCTCGCCGCGGAGGACATTCGCGTCGAGGACGTGATTCAGAGCATGCGGGAGCTGGACGAAGAGCAGGTGGCCGAGTTCATTGGCGTCGAGACCGCCCGCCAACTCGCCGCGGCGCTTTCGGTCTTGAGACTGCCTCTGTTGCGCCGTTTCGCCCCGGTGCGCTTCGTGCTCGGCCCCATGGGCTCGCCCGATCCCCTCGGCACGGCGGCGCGTTTGGGACGTCTCGCCGGGGATCTCCTCGGCGGGCTCCAGCGCCTCATCCACTGGTTCGCGGATTTCTACGGCACGATCACGGGGGCCCAGTTCCTGGATCGCATGGGCGATCAGTTGGTCAAACTGACCTCGCGCCCCGCCAAGCGCTTACTCGTCCTCGGTGGCGTGACGACTGTCCTCGTGTTCCTCGTCAATCTCCTTCGGTTGACGAAGTTCGCCTGGATCAAGGCGATCAACTCGTTCCTGTTCAAGTTCTTCTCGCTGCCCGTCCTCGTCATCGGTCTTCTCGCGGCCATACCGATGTTGATCGGGTTCTGGCTGAAGCGCATCGCCGGTCAGGCGGCCGAGTTCTACGAGCGCGTGGCCGAGGCGCAATTTTTGGCCTTGACGGAAATCCTCAAGGAAGAGCGTCGTCGCGAGGACATTCACACGCTCATGAACCGCGTCTTTCTTCCCGAGGTGCGCCTCTGCCGGCCTTCCATCTCCGCCGAGGAAGAAGAGGCGCTCGCCCGCGAGGTCGAATCGCTCGAAGCGTCCCTGGGAAGGCCTCGGGAGAGCGGCCGGCTACAGGGTCTCCCCGAGGAGGAGTGGGTCAAGTGCCAACTCATGCTCCTCTTCT
>CAZLGG010000146.1:2061-7916 GCA_964559135.1 uncultured Planctomycetia bacterium | reverse complement strand
CAGCTCCTGAGTCATGACACCGCGGTTGGCGAGGCACACGAGAGACCGTCGTCGAAGCTCGCCTTTTTTGTCACGGACCGCGCGGATGAGTTCGGGAGACGATTCGGGTTCATCACAGAGAAGGTCCATCGCCTGGAGGGCCACGGACTCGTCCTCGTCATCCAACGCCTCCTCGAGGCGAGGGATGGCGCCCTCCTTTGCAATGCGGGCGAGAGCTCGGAGCGACGCCTTGCGAACGATGGGAGAGGCGTCGGCGGTCAGGCCCGTGATCAAGTCGGTCGCCGTTTCGTCCAGGAAGCTCGCGTAGAGTTCCACGGCTTTCGCCTTCGTCTCCGGGTCCGGGTCCACGAGGAGTGGCAGGAGGACGAAGTCGGAAACCGTGGGGCACGATTGCAGCGCTCTCCAACAGGCATCACCCAAAGCGCCTTTGTCCGATTGGGCGAGGCTTGCCAGAGCGTGAGTCGCTTCCTCGCCGCCGATCTGCCCCAGACGCTGCGCAGCCAGGATACGGACGTTTTCCGGGTAGCTGGGGGAGAGGAGTTCCATGGACCAACGGTCGTCCATCAGACCGAGAATCCCCTCGGCGGTGGCATCGTGAACTTGCGCCATCAGTGCAGGGCGCGCCTCGACGCGTCGAAGAATCGTTCGCGCCGCCATCCGTGCGAGAGACCGATCCGGGTCCCGCGATGCTCGCAGAAGAGCCGTGAGCGTGACACCCGATTCGTGGCGGGAGAGGACCTTGACGGCCTCCAGACGAATGAAGACGTCTCGATTGCTGAGCGCTTCGCTCACGGCCTTCATGGCCTGAGGTGTCGCCAGCTCATCGAGTTGCCGAATGATGATTTCGACCACGCTCTTGTCGCTGCGGACGAGCGATCGCCCGATGGCGTCCCAGGCTTCGATGGACGCGATCCGAAGCAGTCCCTCGATGGCGACCCGACGTTGGACACCTTTGGTGGCGGGATCGCTGACAAGCGTTTCCAAGGCTTCGATGTCGTTCGTGCGCACCAAGTATCGAATGTGCTTGGTGTCGTCATCGACCCGTTTGCGAAATAGCGCCATCGTCAGCCCTTCAGGGACTCGGGCGTTGCCGCCTTCTGGAAGTACCAGATCAGGTCGTCCGCCAACATTTTGTGGACCGCGTTGAACGTCCGTGTGTCCGGACGCAGACCCGCCTCGGCGAGAATCTCGCCCAAACGATCGATCAGTTGGATCAAGTCAACCGCCTCGGCGGCTTCCTGATCGACGGGACGGGCACCGAAAATGTCGAGCATGTGGCCTCTCCACCCTCTGGATCGGGCGGGGATGGGGGAGGCCTTGACCCCGTTTGGATTCTCTGCACGGCGGATTCCCCCTTGCCCACAGGTTTTCCACAATCGGACTCTTCGGGTTCATTCCCGATCTGAATCGACATAAACCATGAATGCAAAATGTTTTGTCAATGAATGAGAGCAGGGGCCGCAAAGTGCCGTGGACGGTGCTCTCCGACTTCTCCACGAATCCCCGGCGGCTCCACTGCCGAGGACGTCGACACTGCCAGTGAGGGGTGTCATTCGTGGAGCCAGCTGTTCGGGCGTGCTATGCTTCGCCCATGGGGAAGCTCTCATCGTCGTGGGTCGTCATCCTTTTCTTCTTCTTCACGGCTTGCGTGGGCGTGGTCGATCCCGATGTGGGGGGGCGCGCTGAGACCGGGAGTTCGACCGGCGGCATGGTTCTGACGGGATCAGGTCGGGTTGCACCCCCGGACTGGCGCCGACCTCGCGGCCTTGACGAGAGACCTTTGGGAGCGTTGCCTGTCCCGGACCATCCCTCATTACCCTTGGACCGCCTGGCCCGCCTCCAACCCTGGATGACCGAGAGCGAGTTGATCGAATTGCTCGGGCCGCCCGACGTGGAGCGCATTGCCGTTCAGAGCATCGACTCCGACGGGGAGGACTGGAATGCGAGACTCTTGATCTGGCGCTTTCAGGACGACCGCTGGACGTCTCTCGAGCTGACGAGAGATCTGGAAGTCCGCATGGCCAGGGTTCCTCATCGTCGCCCTCTCCCACCGCGGCCGGAGGTCTTGGGACCTGCGTGGGTGATGGTGGACTGGACCCTGTTCTGATCCATTTCACGGCGACCGACCCCTGAAATCCGTTTTCCTGTCTCGGGGTTCCGGGGGCTCCTGGTAGAGTTCTTCCACTCAGCCCGCTCCCGAATCCGGAGATTCTCCCGTGCCTCGATGGATACTCTTTCCCGTTGTGTCGTTTCTTTTCCTGGCCTCCCCGAATCTGATCGGCCAACAGTTCCAACTTCAAGCGGGCGCCGTCCCGGGGCCCGTGGTCTGGAGCGAGGCCACTCTCGCCTTCGACGCCGACGGCGACGGTTGGCCGGACGTCATCGTCGCCAACGGAGTGGGGTTCGCGGGGGCGGGCGGGGCGCTCCTGCCCACCCTGCTCATGAATCAGGCGGTGCCCGGACAGGCCGTCTTCGCCGACGAGACCTCCACGCGCATTCCGGCGGGTTTCACGATTCAGGGCAAGGGGCTCACGGCGGCGGATATCGATGGCGATGGGGATGAAGACCTCCTCTTCGCCGTGGCCTTCGGGGCGCAGCCGAGGGTCCTCGTGAACGATGGCTCCGGGCATTTCACGGACGAGACGTCCGTGCGCTTCCCCACGGTGAGCCTCAACTCCTTCGGCGTCGGCGCGGGAGACGTCGATGGCGACGGTGACCTGGATGCAGTGTTTTGCGATGCGGGTTCAGGAGGCGGAGGCGGATTGGCGCGCCTTTTCATCAATGACGGGACCGGCCACTTCACCGATGCCCCGGGGCGGATGAATGCCGTGCCGAAGGTGGGGGCCCAGCAGGTCAATTTCGTCGACGTCGACAACGACTTCGACCTGGATGTCATCGTGGACGGCAAGTCGGCGGGGCAGCAGCTCTACATCAACGACGGGACGGGGCAATTCACATTCACGCCGGGCGTCATACCGGCCGGAAGCGGCGCCACCTACGAGACGGACTGGGTGGACCTGGACGACGACGGTGACGAGGATACCTTCTACATCTCGATGTCCGGCTTCGACGAAGGGACGGGAGAGAACACCCTCGAGACGGGGACCCTCGGGTTCACGTCCTCCACCTCCACCCTGTCGGGCATCAATGGGCATGACGACAATGAGGTGGCCTTCATCGACGCGAATGACGATGGTCTCCTGGACCCTCTCGTGGCGTCCCTCAGCGGGCCGCGGGAGAAACTCTACCTGAATATGGGCACGTTTCAGCCGGGCTCGTTCGTCTATCAGGCCTCCGCATTCCCCGCGGGAAGCGATTCCACGCTGGATCTGTGCCTGGCCGATTTCGATCAGAACGGTACCTACGACGTCTTCACGGCCCAGGGAGAGTCGGGGAACTTCACAAACAAGCTGTATTTGAACACCGGCCCCGTCGACACCCACCCACCGTTCATCGGCGCCGTCCAGGACCTTGGATCAACAGTGTCCCTCACCGCGGCGCTGGCGGGCTTGCAGGTTCGCGCACGGCTCCACGATGCCACCTCCGACAACGGGCGCGGGTTCGCGTCTGCATCCCTCCACGTGACGTTTTCCAAGGGAGGATTCGTGCAGTCCGCCATCGTCCCGATGACTTTCATCGGTGGCGGGATGCACGCCGCCACGTTGCAGATTCCCACCCCCCCCGAGGGGCAGGTGGGGATGGACATCACCTATTTCGTGGAAGCGACCGATCCCCAAGGCAACAGCTCTCAGTCGAACAGTCTCTCCACGCGGCTTTGCGGCCTCGAGGCCTACGGATCGCCCTCGGCGGTCAACCATCTCCAGCTGACGGCGCAACCCTTGCCTGTGGTGGGCGTCACGATGAGTTTCGGCGTGACCGGGGGACCGGCCTTCGGCGGTGGAGCGCTGCTGTTCTCCGGGACGCGGGCAAGCCTTCCCGCGCTGGGGGGCACTCTCCTTCTCGACATCACGAACCCCTTCGTATTTCCCCTCCAGCTGGATGCCAATGGCGACGGGAGCGTTGCTGTTCCGATTCCCGCGTCGCCGCTCGTTGTCGGCCTGGGCGCGGTCAGTCAGGCCATCGTCTACGAGCCCGCGCTGCCGCAGCAGTACGCCTTTTCAAACGGACTCGAATTGGTGGCCTGCGGATTCCAGGGCCCGCCGCCGACCATCACGGCGGTTTCGCCGGTCGGGGGGGCTCCAGGCGCCGTCATCACGGTCACGGGTTCTGATTTCCAACCTGGAGCCCAGGTGACCATCGATGGGGCCGCCGTGACGGTGACAGGGGTGCAGAGCGGGCAGATCACCTTCCTGGCCCCGGCGATCCCGGGTTGCGACCAGACCCTCACCGTGACGAACCCGGACGGGCAGTCCGCATCGACGGCGTGGTCGCCCACACCGTTGATCACGAACACCATCTTTTCATCCGGACCGGCGGCCGGTGGGGCCACGTTCATCATCACCGGGCAGTTCTTCGTTCCGGGGACCACGGTGACCATCGGTGGAGCGGCGGCAACCGTGAATCAACTGTCAGCGAGTCTCGTCCTCGTGTCCACGCCTCCAGGTTCCGTCGGGCCGGCCAACGTGATCGTGACGACCCCTGCCGGCTGCACGGCCACGACGACCTACACCTACCTCTGAGAGGGTTCAAAGCCGTGGAACGCCCGGAACGGGGGCGTCTCGCCCACGAAAAAAGCCCCGCGGCGGTGCCGCGGGGCTTTGCGTGGAGGATACCGGGCTCGAACCGGTGACCTCGACAATGCCATTGTCGCGCTCTCCCAGCTGAGCTAATCCCCCAGAAGAGTGGCCGGATGATAGGGGACCCGGCAGGCCTCTTCAAGGGCTCCAGAGCCGGAAGTCCACCGAGGGGAAAAGAACGTCCTGTCGACGCCAACGCGCCTCGTCCTCCGCGTCCGGAGGCGAACCATAAAGCCCGTTCTCGAGAGCGAAGAACCGATGGACATGGTCTCGGAAACGCTTTTCCGCGTACCAGGTCGAGGTCTCCATCGTCACGATGAACAGCCAGTCCGAGGACTGGGCAAGGAGGAGTTCACGGGCCATCTGATTCAGGATCGCCCGAGTTTGTGCATCCGGGGCTTCCTGCACCGCCGCGTGGCCTTCCAGGCGTTCCTCCATCTCGTGGAGGAAGGGCCAGAACCACTGGTTCTTCTCGTTCAACCAGACTTCGAAAAAACCGCCGCGGCCCCAGCTCGATGCATGGGGTCTGGCGGCCGGTCGGCTCCCCGGGAGTCCCAGGACATCCCCGGGGCTCGAAAGCTGGAGATCCGGGGCGAAATCGCTGGCTTGTCGAAAGAGCTCCTCGATGAACCAGGGCCCCTCGTACCACCAGTGGCCGAACAGCTCTGTATCGAAGGGGGCCAGGATGGCCGGGACCTCGCCGGTTCGATTCTTCAGGTCGAGGATCTGGGCCTTCCGTTTCTCGAGGAAGTCTCTGGCATGGATGCGTGTGCGGGCGCGGGCCGCCTCCGGATCCCAAGGGGCTTTCTCGTTCAGCGGCACATCCACGCCCGTGATCCGGTGGAACTTGAGGCCGAGGTTCCGCCTGACCCCGTCCGACTTCAGATAAGGGCGGATGGCGGTGTAGTCCCCGTCGTAGCCCAGGTCGCGGTAGAGCTCGCGATAGAGCGGATCTCCGGGGTAGCCCACCTGGTTGGACCAGACCTCTTCGGAACACGCCCGATCCCTCCCGAAGGCGGCGAGGCCCGCGGGAGTGAGGATGGGCCGGGCGGTCCCGCAGGGAGGCGGCGGGTCCGCCGATGTGACGCCATGGCCGTCGAGGACGATCCACTGCACCCCGGCCTCGACGAGGATCGCGTCCAGGGCGGGCCGGTAGGC